>NZ_JBFRVD010000099.1:0-29943 GCF_041474985.1 Vibrio sp. 10N.222.49.C9
AATTTAGGCAACAACGCCAAGCTCAAGTGTAATTTGGTTTAAAGCCTCTCGTTATAATGCTGTCTTATTAGATGATGTGTTTGGTATAAGAATGGCTCATGTCACATAGTTATTCATTTGTAATATAATAATTCATTTTCGTGATGTTTGTTCAACTTGTCGTACAAATATTGTCCTATAGTGGTTCTCGTTACTTCGGTAACACCCTACAAAATATGGAATAAATAATATACGTGAAACATATCATGGAGACTTGTATGACTTTTAAATCTTGCAAACTTACCTCTTGCAAACCTCGAACTCACCAATTTAAACCTTACAAACAATTGTCGTGCGCGGTTCTTTTAGCCATGGCTACTTATGGCGTATCGGCTGAAACACTGAACATTCAATCCGCATCAGACTGGGGCGGAGCGCACAACTCTTACCCAGCATCGAATACGATTGATGGAAGCACTGATTGGTCATCACGTTGGGCTGCTCAGAATGCGCCCGTCAATTTAGTGCTCGACCTAGGCTCGGTACAAAATGTTCAAGACGTCGCGATAGCTTGGGGTAAAGGCGAAGAGCAAACTTATAAGTTCGAGATCAGAGCGCTCGCTGATGAAAGTTCAAGCAGCTGGGACAAGGTTTATTATGGATATAGTAGTGGCAGCACATCTGGTTTTGAAACCTACGATGTGACGGATGTTCAGGCTCGTTGGATTCGTATCAAAGTCTTTGAAAACAGTGCTGAAAGTGTTTGGACGAATATTACTGAAGTCGAAATCAGTGGCAATGATAGCCCTGACTATGGACTCGATCCAAACCTACCGCCGTCAGGTAACTTCGACTTACTGGACTGGTATGTGAGTATTCCCGTTGATGAAGGTGACGGCTACGCGACTTCTATCAAAGAGAACACGCTAGATGCGGGTTATGAAGACGAGTTCTTCTATACCGGTAGTGATGGTGGCTTAGTGTTTTACACGCCAGTCGAAGGCGTGACTACATCTAGCGGAACAAAATATGTTCGTACTGAATTAAGAGAAATGCTTCGCCGCGGTGATACCTCTTACTCCACTTCGGGTAAAGGCAATAACTGGGCGTTTTCGTCTATTCCATCGAGTGACCAGTCCGACTTTGGTGGTATCGACGGGACGTTAAATGCGACGTTAGCCATCAACCACGTGACAACAACTACTTCGAACACTGAACAAGTGGGTCGAATCGTGATTGGCCAGATCCACGCTGAGAAAAACGAACCTATTCGCCTGTACTACCATAAACTGCCAGGCAACGACAAAGGCGCAATCTACTTTGCTCATGAAACATCGAAATCGAGCGGTGGCGATGAAACTTGGCATAATCTATTAGGTAACATGGTGACGTCTGACGGTGACTTAAACAGCACTAGCAACCCAAGTGACGGTATTGCACTCGATGAAACCTTCTCGTATTCCATTGTTGTTGAAGGTGATAAGTTGATTACTACCATTAGTCAAAATGGCTCAGAGCTAGCGGCAAAAGAAGTGGATATGAGTAACAGCGGTTATGACGATGCGGATAACTACATGTACTTTAAAGCGGGTATCTACTTGCAAGATAACTCAAGTGACGACAGCGATTATGCGCAAGTGACTTTCTATCAGTTAGACAACAATCACAACTGATCACGCTATAAATAGTGCGTAGCTACGGCAGCGAGTTAACTCGTTGCGGTTTGTATTCGTTCAATGATTGAAAAGGGGATGGCCGGTGGGTCATCCCCTTTTACTTTCTATCTCTCATTTCTAGTATATCGTGCGCGTTTAATTCGGTGCATATTGGCAAAAAATCCAACCCTTACTTATATTTACCTAGAGTGTCTAGTTGCTTATAAAGACTAAAAGGGGACGTCATTGCCAGAGCGCTTTACCAAGTCGTGCCACGAATGCGGGCTGGTTAGTCAGTTTGAAGAGTTGTCTGCAGGTAGCGAAGCGTCTTGCCCAAGGTGTGCTCATACTTTATCGAGTGTAGGGCATCATAAACAGCAAGGCGTAATCGCTTATGCGTTGGCGAGCCTGATTACGTTAATCATGAGCCTTACTTTCCCGTACATGTCATTTAGTGTTCAAGGTATTAGCCAGCAAATAACGCTATACCAAGCTGTTGATATGATGAATCGAATGGATAACAGACTGATTGCTATATTACTTTTTCTGGCCGTGATTCTTTTGCCTGCCTATTTTTTGGTGCTTTCTCTCTGGTTTAATCTGCTCGTAGACAGAAAGAAGCACATTCATTATGCGGATAACCGATTCACCTTTTTGGCGTTGAAGTCATTAAGTTGGGCAAAGCCTTGGTTGATGGTCGATGTGTTTTTGATCGGCGTATTGGTCAGCTTAATCAAGATCGCAGCATTAGCCGATGTATCGATGGGGATATCATTCTGGGCGTTTTGTATCTATGCCATGCTGGTGGTTAAGACCATCTCTTTAGTCGATTTTGATTGGTTATGGGATCGCTTGGTACCAACCAAAGCCCCGCAAGAACCAATGAGCGGGAGCATATTTCAAAATAAGCAGCATCTTGCTTGTCATATCTGTGGGCAAGTCCACCATTACAGCGACAGCCTCCACCGTTGTACCCGTTGCCACACTCACTTACATCACTTTGAGCCAGTCAAAAACTTACAAATCGCGTGGGCGCTGTTGTTCACCTCTGTCGTTTTCTATATTCCAGCAAACCTATATCCAATGATGTATACGTCTGCGTTCGGAACCAGTGAAGGTTCCACCATCATGGAAGGGGTGATCTTGCTTTGGAATATGGGTTCATACCCTGTGGCACTCATCATTCTTATCGCGAGCGTGTTTATCCCTATGGCGAAGATGGTCGCCTTGGCATATCTGTATTGGAACGCTAAAAGGGTGCATGGGCTGACCGAGCAAAAGGCAAATCGTTATCTTAAAGTTTATCGCGTGACTGAGTTCATTGGACGTTGGTCGATGATAGACATTTTCGTCGTCGCAATATTGGTGGCATTGGTTCAATTGGATGGCGTTATGGCGATTTACCCGGGGCCTGCGGCGCTGTCGTTTGCAGCTGTCGTGATATTTACGATGTTGTCAGCGATGATTTTCGATTCTCGAATTATATGGAAGTAATCTCCTCAAAGAGGTGTGAAACACATGGAAAAGCAAAGTACTTCGGATGCGAAGGTATCAAAAAAAAGTGAGTTGTCGCCCGTTTGGATTGTTCCAATCATTGCGGTTTTGGTGGGGTGTTGGATGCTGTTTCAATACTTCAATAATCGCGGGCCAGAGATCACTCTGATCTTACCGGATGCGTCTGGTATTGAAGCGGGAAAAACGGCGATAAAATCTAAGAATGTGCATGTAGGTACGATTACCGATGTCGCTCTGAGTGAAGACTATGAATACATCATTGCAAAAGCTCAAATAGACAAGAAAGCTTCACGTATGATCAATGCTGAAACCTAGTTTTGGGTAGTGGAACCACATGTTGGTACTGACGGCATTAGCGGTCTTGAGACTATTTTGTCGGGCTCTTACATTGAGCTCAAACCGGGTAAATCGAGTGAAGCCCAATTGAGGTTTGATGTGTTGGATACACCTCCAGTAGCGGGACCAGACACCAAGGGTATCAGGGTTGTTGTTTCCCACAATAAAGCGAATCAACTCTCAGTTGGTGAACCGGTGTTGCACCATGGTTTCGTGGTAGGGCGAGTTGAGAAAACCAGCTTCGACTATCAAAAGAAAGAGGGTAAATATCAGCTGTTCATCTTTGCTCCCTATGATGGGTGAATTTTCGAAAAAACACAGTTTTGGCTCTCTTCTGGCATTGATGTCAGATTTGGAGCTAATGGCTTAGATGTCAACTTTGCCTCGATTGAGAGTATTCTGACTGGCGGCGTAAGTTTCGATGTGGCCGAGAGCATTAAACCGGGCGCCCAAATCAAAGAGAACCTAAAAGAGTACACGCTGTATGACAATTACGACGCCGTATTGCAGGGCAAATACACGACCTCGCTTGATTATGTGTTGTTGTTTGAAGAGTCGGTTCGTGGCTTGAGAAAAGGCGCACCTGTGGAATATCGTGGTGTGCGAATAGGTACGGTCGATACGGTGCCGTTGCAGATACGTATGGACAAAGATGGCAAAGTTTCGAACCGTATTCCTATCCTTATTAAACTCGAAATTGAGCGAGTTTCTGAAGTCTTCAGGCAAGTGAATGCAAAAACCTTTGCTGAACGGGTCAAATTGCAGATGGGAGAGGGGCTAAGAGCGACCTTAAAAACAGGTAACCTTCTCACCGGGGCACTGTTTGTCGATATTAACTTTTATGAAGACGAAGAGCCTTATGAACCGAGAGAGTTTGATGGTTATCCAGTGTTCCCTGTTGTCGCTGGTGGCTTAACGGAAATTCAAAAACAGATCACCGACTTCCTTGATAAGATCAATGAGCTTCCATGGGATGCCACTATCGCTAATCTAAATGGTTCGCTGGCTTCGCTAGATAGCACCTTGAAGAGTATGGATGAACTGCTTGATAGCGAGGGCGCTAAAGCCTTGCCACAAGATATCAGTGAAACCATGAAGCAGCTTGAAGCGACGTTAGATAGCTATGATGATGATTCGGATGCTTATAAACAGCTCATTAGTGCAGCTGAAGAGTTGGAGCATGTACTTAAAGAACTTCGCCCGTTGATTAAAGTATTAAACGACAAGCCTAATGCACTGGTGTTTGGTAGCGATGTGGAAGAAGATCCGATTCCAGTTAAGGGGGGGGAATAATGAAAAAACTATTTATATCACTGTTTGTATCGATCGGGCTTTTAGGGTGCTCTTCTCCCACTGACGTCACTCATGCATACCTTCTACCTGAAAGTATGCTGGATAAACCCATATTCAAGGTAAAAACTCGAGTCGACTTACCTGATTATCTCGACACCATCGGCATTGCGTATCGCAAGTCTGAAAATGAACTGGTTTCTGCGCGTAAACATGTTTGGGCCGAGAACCTTGAAGGGCTGCTTGAAGAGCGTATTGACTCTTCCGATGCATCAGGAGAATCGGATAAAGAGCTGCTCATTACTTTCGAGCAGTTCAATGGTTCTTACACTGGCAATGCTGAAGTAAAAGGAACTTGGATATTGAGCGAGCAAGATCAAGAGCTTGCACGTGCTGATTTCGATTCTAAGGTGCCGTTGAAAGAGTCGGGGTATGAATCGCTTGTCGAAGCTCTAGGGGAAGGGCTGGATCAGGTACTCGCAGATATTCAGTCGCAATTGCCGTGATTATCCGAAGGTAATATCTAGTAGGTTGTCGATATTATTTTTAGAACCTCGAATCAAATTAATGAGAATATGAAAAAGCCACCGTTGATACAGTGGCTTTCTTATAGTTTACGCGTGTTGAAAATTAACCATACTTATTAATAAATGCAATAACATGCTTATTGCTAAGTAGCTCTATTTTATCGATTGTTAGAATACAGTATGTGTATGATTTGTTTTTAAACGTAATGTTAGAGGCTTCTTCTGTTGGCTCTGAGAATTTATAGATTTCAAATCCGAGTTTTTTCATTAGATCCAATGCACTTGGGTTCTTGATGATCATGGAATACTTTTTAATCTTAGTATTTCTTGCAAGAAGCTTCATATCGGAAATTAGGTTCGCAATAGATTGTTCGCGCTTCTCAGAGTGACCGCTAACCACAATGTAATTTAAGTTCTGGTTAGAATCTAAAGAGCAAGCTTGCTTAATATGTAGATGCTTATTTTGGTATTGCTCGAACACCTCTTCGTTGAAGAAAAAACCTAGGCTATGACTAACAATATCGCCATTAACATCGACCATTTTTCTGCCATGCGCCTTTTTTTCACTGCAATAGAGAAACAGATCTATGGTATCAAGGGCTGAAGGATCCATCTTTGTATATTGTGAAATCAGCTTTATTCTATCTATTACTGCTTTGTCATTCTGATCTGTCATTAGTGGCATGATCTGACAGTCGCAGCCTTCTACTATTTCCCCTTTAGTGATAGACGATATTCGGCTTTGAAACGAAAAGAACCTCTCACGAAGGAAGTCTTCAAGTAATGCACTGTCTTCGTTATCTTCTGAATCAAAGGATTTCAACGTTGTATACAAGTCCAGACCAAGGCAGTCCAATAGCTTTAGGGCTTTGTAATTACTTGGCTTTACTTTGCTATTTTCCCATCGATTTATCGTTACGACATCTACAGAGCTGAATTCATCATCTAAGTGATTAATGTATGCCGCAAAATCCTTTTGCGTTAACTTCAATTTCTTGCGCGCTTCGCGCAGTAATTGCGGAAATTTCATCATGGTAGAATATTCATCTTTGATTAGTGACATTACGTTCCGATTAGTCAGATAGTCTATTTTATCAATCGTTAATATACAGTAGCTATAATATTTATTTTTGAATGTAATATTACATTTTTTAGCAGAAGGTTCTGAAAATTTAAATACTTCAAACCCCACACTCTTCAAGAGTCTCATCATATTGGGGTCTTTTACTAAAACAGAATATTTTTTAATGTTTTTGTTCTGAGAAAGTAACTGTATATCTGAAACTATATGCTCAATAACATGATCTTTTGTCTCTGAGTGTGAGCTTATATTAAAATAATTTATGCTTTTGCTTGAATTTAAAGAGCAGGCCATTCTTAGATCTAGCTCTTGAGTTTTTAATGTTTCAAATTGATGGTCTTCAAAGAAAAAGCCTACGTTGTGACTCACAATGTCGCCATCAACATTGATCAGCTTGTGACCATGTGCTTTTTTCTCACAGTAGTAGAGATATAAATCAATTTGGTCCAGTGGCGAAATATCGACTTTTGTGAATTTAGAAAGTAGTTTGATTCTGTCGATAACGCCAGTGTCACACGGCTCTGACATTAAAGGCAGTGACTTAAAGTTGCGTTTGCCTTGTTGTTGATTCAGGCCTGATAGAGCTGAAATTCTACTTTGAAATGAGCCATAGGATTCGTTTAAAAACAGTTCGATTAACGTGTCTTTTTGTTCGGACTTAAAGCTCTTTATTGTCTCAAACAAATCTCCGCCAAGGTACTGTAAGATCTTGAGTGTTTTGTATGTACTAGGCTTTACCTTACTGTTTTCCCAACGATTTATCGTTACGACGTCAACCGCATTAAACTCATCGTCCAGCTGATTTAAGTAGGTTGCAAACTCTGTTTGTGTAAATTGAAGTTCCTTTCTGAAGTTACGTAACAACTGTGAAAACTCACTCATTAAAACATTAACCTTCTGATAATTAACTCAATGTCTTGATTCTAATTTAGATATCAGACTCTCTATTTAACATCTTCAGTAATTTGTTTTTTACGGATGTTAATTGTTCGGATTATTTGAACTGTATGTTGCGCATGTCCCTAACAGGCTGAGTGCCAAATTAGTGACGTCAAATCTATGGCTTTTTGCCTAGACACTTGTCAATCTACTGTGAAGTGCGCGTTAATGTTCAGATACAATCTTGCCTTTTTCTTATCTATTTTATTGATTCCATTTGCCTCCTATGCGGACACAACGGGTCTTGTTATGGATCTGTCTATTGACAGCGTGTCTTACGACAACGACCAAGAGGTGGCTTATACGCTTGTTTTAACGAATGAGTCGGATAAAGCTATTGCTGAGTTGGACGTTAAGGATGAGCTGTTAAATATCTTAACGACAGATGACCAAGGGAATAATGTCAGCGCGTTCTCGCAAGTCTCGACTCAAGCGCAATCCTCCTTCCTGTCATCTCCAGGTGATTACAGTCGCTTCGGAAACTTAGATGCATCAGGTGTGCGTATTGCGGCTGGTGGGTCAGTGACCTACACCATGGTCGCCACCGTTTCTGCTAACGCAGCCGGTACGATTGATAACTTCGCAAGTGCGAGCACTGGACTATTGGATGCTGTTGAATCAAATACAGAATCCATTCAGCGTGGTGTGTATCAACATGATGTTGTTGTTTCGGTCGATAAAGCGAACTATCAACTCAATAACAAACTCACCTATAAGATTAAGGTTTCGAATACTGGCGATACGTTTATTCAGGCGCTCGACGTTCAAGATGTCATTTCAGACATAAAGGCACTCAATATTGAAGGAGCTTTGCAACAAGCCTTTACTGACAACGTTAATTCAGTTAGCAAGGTTGAAGGCAGCAAAAGCGATCCAGGCACCTTCGCCGAATCAGGGGACTTATCAGTAAGTGCTGCGTCGATTGATATAGGCGGATCTGTGACTTACGAAATTCAAGCGACCGTTGCCGACAATTTAGTCGGCGACATCGTTAATGACGGCATAACCGCTGAAACACGCGATGATTTGGTCACAGTTGATGAGGTTATCACTCCGCCCACTGAGCCTAGTATCACCCTGACACATACCTTGAACCAATCGGATAACTACCTAGTCGACGATGAGTTTTCCTATACGGTCACGGTTGCTAACCAAGCAAACACTGGTATCGCGTACCATTATTCGGTTCAGCAGTTTCTTGCGGATCTTGAAACCGATCTAGGCAACGATGTCAGCAACGAAAAGAACGCAACTGACACGGTTGGTAACCCTTACGATTTTTGGACCAATGAAGTGACCTCGATCGGTTCTAATAGCCTTTCTGAACTCAATGCATCTGGAAAGGAGTCCAACAAGTCACTAGAAGACAAAGTGTCTATCTATCCCGGTGAGCAGATTGTTTATTCCGTTGTGGTGGACGTTAGCCCTGTGTCTATTGGTCAAACTCCCCAAGTTGCAGCCCGAGTGGTTGATGCTGATGGCCACGCAGATTCTGGCGATGCTTTGGCCAATATTCTCGATTCGAAAGACGTTCTGACGACGTCATCAAGTCAAATTACACGTAATAAGAACACCACAGATACGACTTATGTTCCGGGGATAGTCGGTGATAACGAAGTGGTCTATGACATTGTTATTTCTAACAAGGACACAGAGTTCTTCGCCAACGATATCGAAGTTGTCGATAAATTTGCTTGTATCGTGACAGAGCAAGCGGATGGCTCTAATGCTTCAGCATTTTCCGAGTGGAAGCTTGAAGTCGCTGATAGAAGTGGTGAAGGATCGAATTATGGTTCATTTAATTACAATACTTGGACAACAAACGACATCAATTTGAAAGTCGACCTCGCACCTGAGGGCTTCGTTCATTATAAGCTGACCGCAAAAGTGGCAGATACCAGTGTGGGGCAGATTGTTGATGATGGTACCGATGCCGGCTTGTGCTTAGGGGATAACTTAGGCGAGTCGGGTTCTGGCGTCCAAATGCCAAACTCGAAATTAAAGGTCCAAAAGGAAGTGGATTCTCGTTACTACTCAGCTGGCGGTACCCTGAACTACGACATCACGGTAGAGAATAACGGTGACGGCTATGCGATTGATATACCGGTTTATGATGATTTAGTCTCTGTCATGACTCAGTCTATTAACGATACACCGACTAAAGCGTATTTGAGCTGGATTATTACTGCGAAATCTTATGCCTCTGACGGCTCAATTTCGACAAACAGTGATCCCGGCTTTACTGATGACATAGAAGGTAATCAGAAGAATCAAAAGATCTTAGATGTGAAGGCAAAGCTAGCTCCACACGATAAGATCGTTTATAGCATTGCCGCGACCGTAAACCCCATTGCCGATGATGAAATCCGTAATGAAGTGACGGTTGACAGCGTACTTTATTCCGATAGAGGCTCATACCCACGAGATTACTACTTAGTATTGGATAAGCGTGTTGATGGTCATGACGAACAAAACGCGTATACCGACACCACCAATACTGTCACTTATACGATCAGCATTACCAACCCAGCAGGGAACGGTTTCGCCTCTAACATCAATGTTAAAGATGAAATCAGTACCATAGAAGCAGAGTTACTTCACGAGCCGGGTGAAACCAAGCCCGTGTTCTCTTCGTGGACGATCAGTGCAGAAAGAGAGGCAGACTCCCCGTGGGTGAAAGCCGTGACTGACCCTGGATCGTTCTCGGATAACAATGATCTGGATGCCACCGCTCAGATCCCGCCAGGTGCGACGATTACTTATACCATTGTTGGGACACTCGATCGCAGTGTCGACAGTGAGATTCTTTGGGGAGCATTCACCAATACCGCAACAGTGACGGGACCAGATACTAATCTATCGGATACGGTACGTACCTATCCTAGCGAGCCGAATCTTGTAGTCGCTAAGACCGCTCAAAATACCGACTTTGTTGTAGGTGAGCGCGCTACGTTCGATATTTATATCTATAACCGCGGTGTTGGCTATGCAAATGACGCAACGGTACAAGATAGTATTTCAGCGCTTAACTTCTTTAATAGTTGGACAATTGTAGGTTCGACCAACACAGATAAACCGGGTTCTCGTTACGGTGACATTGCTAACGACACTGACATCGATACCGACGTTGATATCACTCCCGGAGGGTGGGTTCACTATGAGGTGAGCGGCATTGTTAAGTCTGACTATGAAGAAGAACAAGTATCGAACCGTGTTGATGTTTACGATCCTATTACAGACCGTGACCACAGCTCTTCCGCTCAAATAGATAACTCACACAGTACCTATGACATCAATGTCTCACTAGCCAAAACGACTGATGTTGTCCGTTACACGCCGGGTGAAGATCTCACCTACACCATCGTTATTGGCAATAATAGCGACACTGATGAGACCGATCTTATCTTCATGGATCGCCTGAGTGAGATCACCACTACGCTAGCGAATGATAAAGATGGTGAAGTAGAAGATGTTCTTGACCAAAACCCGTTTGACTATTGGTCTGTGGATACTGGTTCTGGTTTCGGCCCTCAAACGACTGAAGATGTGGAGTTCCCAGTTTCAATTCCGGCCAAAGACTTTGTCACGGTGCGTATTAAGGCGCATGTCAAAGACAATGCGGTATCTAACGGTGTCGCTGACAGAGACGGCGGCATAATCCGCAACGAAGCAGTGCTGATTCATGACGATAATGCCGGTTGTACTGACGATTGTGAGTATGCGAAACGTGCCGTGGCTGAAAACCATCAGGTACATAACAGTGGCGGCGTTGTTCGCACAACTAACATTAACCGCTACTCTCCGGGCGATCAGTTGACTTATACCATCAAGTACAACTCTCAAGACGGGCACGGTTATCGAAATAACGTTGACGTTAACGAACTGATTAATGGCATATCAGTGGAGCTACAAGATGGCAATTCAGGCAATCCATTTTTCGATGATTCGTTAGGTTCAAACAAGTTTACGGTGGCAGTTGCTAAGAGCGATCCTGCAAACGCGGGGACAACCGATGGTACCAAAGACGGTGATGTTGCGAACGACACTGACATCGTAACCTCGATTGATATCGATGCTGGCGAAGACGTGACTTACACAGTAACAGGTACCGTAAGACCGGATGCGGTCGGTGATATTCATTATCGAGATACCGTCGTGATTCCCGATGACTACCATTTAGATTTTGATAAAACGACTGATGAAGCGGTGTACGAGCCAGCTCAAACCGTGACCTATCACTTAGTGATTGAGAATGACGGCAAAGGTAACGCTCACGATATTCCAATCGTCGATAACCTCGAAGATGTTACGGTCAGCTTAGTGGACGGTAAGACAGGACCAGCGTATTCAGATTGGACCATCACATCGATCGCAACTGGAACCGATTCTGAGTATGTGGATGCGGGCGCAGGTGCTGGCAATGTATACACATCAACCAAGAGTAACCTAGATGTTGAAGCCGATATCCCGATGGGCGCTAAGCTTGAGTACCAAGTCGTCGCGACCATCAATGACAAAGCCAATGGCGATGTTGTCAACGTTCTAACCGTCGATGGCGACACGATATCTCATGATATTCGTCAAGAAGCTCGAAAAGTTGATTTTGAAAAGAACATTCTGGCGTATTACGACACGGATGAAAACGAACTGGTTGGCGCAACTAACTACATGCCAGGTGGTTATGTTGAGTATGAAATTTTAATTGAGAACATTGCGAGCGCCCACGTTGATGATATGAGCTTGCGTGATGACATCGACCAAATTAACACTCAATACTTTGATGGAACTCGTGGCCCTGCATTTGATAGCTGGACGATTGAAACATTCACTGATAGCTCAGGTATTTCCAACCCAGATGTTGATAACTCAATCCAAGACAATAAGCCGATTGATACTCACTTCGATATCTCGGCAGACAACTTTGGCCGAGCTGCATCGTCAGCGTTTGTCCGCTATGTCATAAAAGCCAAGATCAGTCCGAAAGCGGTTGGTTCTTTTACCAACAAAGCTTTCATCGACGAAGACAATGGCAATGAGTTGATCGCGGTATCGCCACCATCAACGATGGCAGATCCTGAAGTCACGTTCTCTAAAAAAGCGTTTTATGATGCAGGCTTCTCTTCGCAAAAAACTGAATATTCTCAAGCTTCTGGTGAGAGTGAGGTTTATTACCGCGTTGAGATTAAGAATGCGGGTGATGGTATAGAATATGGTTCTCGCCTAGAAGATGCGATTTCGGAAATTCAAACTCGTATTGCAGAAGACAGCACCACCGCAGGTGGTGACCCTGTTGGACAACCGTTCTTGGCTGGCTGGGAAGTTAGCCTAGATAAAACGGCTGCGACAGGCTCTATTACCGACGCGATTGACTTTGTTCCGGGCAATAACATCAATATTGATAACGACATTGTTATCGCGCCTCAAGAAAGCCTAACGTTCACTATTCATGCTCAAATTCGTGAAGATGCATTGGGTGACATTCAAAATAAAGCGACGTATGACGGTAGTGCTCGAACAGCGAATTTAATGCCGCTTGAAAATAATACCAGTGTTGAAAAACGTGTTGTGTCGATCAATGGTAACCCGTTCAATGATGGTGATACCTATCTTCCGGGTGACGAAGTTGAGTATGAATTTGTAGTCACAAACCCGGAAAACGGTTGGGCGAATGATATTCAGATCAAAGACACAATCACAGACATTCAAGTCGAAGTGATTGGCGGTAAAACGGAATCCGCTTTTGTTTCTGGCGATATGACCCATGAAGTCAGCAATGGTATTGATGCCAATATTGATACTTATGTACCAAGCTACAACACCAGTGGCAACCTTGACATTGAAACCGATATTGCCGCGGGAGAAGGGCTGACCTTTAACTTAACCGGTGTCGTTCGTGACGACGCTTTGGGCACGATTGATGCGAACCAAGTGACCGCAGGAAGTGGCTCTGCGACGTCGCAAGTGATACCACCTAAAGATGCTGAGCTCGATTACTTCAAAACCTTGGTGTATACCGATGGTGAATCGGCAGGGTGTTCTGTTCCTTCAAACGATGGCAGCGGTTGTACTTACGCACCACGTGGTGATGTTGAGTATCAAGTTACGTTAGATAACACAGGCGATAGTATCGCAAATGACGTGAGTGTTATCGATGCGATTCATACCATCAAAACTGAAGATGGCGATGATGCGTTCTCTAGCTGGACAACGGCTATTGCGGTTGAACCTGTTGGCACTTACGACGTGCAAGGTAACTACAACGGTAGCGTCCCATTGAATGCAACTGTCGATCTTCGTCCTGGTGAGCGTATTGTGTTTGACGTGAAAGGCACCGTGTCGACTTCAGCGACAGGCACTATTACCAACACGGCGCAAGTGAACGGTGATAACACCAACGACATCGTACTTGATCCGGGCCGCTCGAATATCCTGATTGATAAATGGACGGATACGCCTGAGTACGTGCCGGGTGGAACAGTGAATTACTACATCGACATCACCAATGACGATGTGGACACTGGCTTGTTCTCGATTCGTGACATCATTAGCAGCTTTGAAGTTGAAATTGTCGATGGCTCAATGAAAACCGCACTCACGGAGTGGACGGTTGATTATGATGTGCTTTATAACTCCGCGCCATCAGATCCTAACGCTAATGATTTTTCAGAGCTAGATAAGCTAGTTGCTCAAAACAGTCCAGACATCGATTTACCTGTCGAATCGATCAAGATGGCAGGGCGTGACGATGCCGGTACGGGTGGCGGCGATAAGTACACAGTTGTCCGTATTCACGTCCAAGGCAAGGTACGAGATGACGCGATTGGGCGCTTTACCAATACGGCTTATCTGCGACATGGTTTGGACGATTCGAAGATCGCTCGCTTACGAGAAGGCTTTATCACTCCGAAGTCGGGTCAATTGGTTCTAACCAAAGAAACGACGCCAATTGCAGAACCTGATGCCAAATACCAACCGGGTCAACCAATCTCATACAAGATCACTGTGGCTAACACGGGTGAAGGTTACCTTGTCGATCAAGTCTTAACCGATCGTATCGACACCATCATGACAGAGGTGGCTAACAGCCCAGATCAAGAGCAAGCGTTGACAGGTAATTGGATCATTAGCGACGAACAGCTTGATGGCAGTGGCGATCCAGCCCTGAACGCTCGCAAAGATGTGGTTAATAACGCACAGGGTTATAGTGCGACTTACAGCATTCACCCGGGTGACAGTTATTCATTTGTCGTGACCAACACTGTTAATGATAAGGCCAAAGGCGAGATCACTAACGTCGTTAAAGTTGATAGCGATGACGGTGAGCACTCTGCAGACGCGACCTACATTCCAGAAGACGCGCAAGTTGAGATCACTAAAGAGGTCGATAAAGCAGAGTACCTTCCGGGAGAGGCACTTCAGTACACCGTAACTGTTAAGAACAACGGCTTAGGTTGGGCTGAAGATGTTGCTGTTGAAGATGCGCTGAAGTCGGTTGAAACCACGATTGCAGGTGGTGCGACTGAGCAAGCTTTTGACCCTGCTTCAATCCAAATATCTGCGGTATCGACAACGGGTGAAACTCCAGTACCGGATGCAACCAGTGGTGAAGATCTTAATGAGACGATCGATATTGCGCCTCAAGATAGCATTGTTTTCACGATTCAAGTGACGACTAATCCGTTGGCGACAGGCGATATTACTAACACCGCATCAGCGACCTTTGACGGCACAACATTTGATGACAGTGCTACCAGTACACCAGTGTTGGCGACGGTTTCGGTCAAGAAGACGGTTGATACGCCATCGTATGAAGTAACCAAGCTGATTAACTACAACATCACCGTAACCAACAGCTCTGATGCGTTTGCATCTGGTGTTCAACTTCAAGACATCATCAGTGACATTCAAGTCGACACGACCGCGGATAAACAAGAGTCGGCATTCCTACTATGGGAAGTGAGCTTTGACGCCTCGGATGATCGCTCTGTTGTCACTCCCAAGACGTTCGACTTGAGTGAAGATATCGATGTGAGTATGGATGTGGCGCCACAAAGTACCGTGACATTCCATGTTAAGGCGTTGATTCGTACGACGGCGATTGGCGATATCAGTAACACGGCAACCATCACTTATAACGGAACACCACAAGACTCAACGGTAGTCATGACACCGAAAGACTCTGAGTTTGTTGCGACGAAAACTAACGTACAAACCGAGTATGAGCCGGGTGGTGAGCTGGAATTCTTGATTACCATTGAAAATACCTCTAACAACTACATCAGCGATTTAAGTGTTGTCGATGACATGAGCACGATAGAGGTGGGCTATTACGATGGTACCACTGGGCCTGCTTTTGTTGCTGGAACCACTTCTTTGGTTGTTGAGTCAACCACGGTAGGAACGACGACGGAGCAAATTAGCCCGATTGAGTACAGTGTGGATATTGCACCGCACGGCACAGTTGTGTTCCGCTCAAAAGGCACCGTAGTCGATACCGCGACCGGACACATCATTAATACTGCGCAAGTAGATGGCGGCGATGTTATCAGTCCTCCAGTTCAAACAGTTGCGGCTGTGGTTCAAGCTGAGCTGTTTACCGATGCCCCGTATTACGTGCCGGGAGAGCAGGTTGAGTATCACTTAGTGGTGCAAAACATAGGCCGAGGTATAGCCAAAGATGTCGCGCTTTACACCCAGTTCTCTGAATCCATGGGTGATCATATTGATGGTAATTTTAGTAATGCGTTTGATGAATGGACACTAACGGCAACATCAGAAGGGGCTGAAACTCAACCTGGCACCTTTGATGACGACAAAGACCTGTTCACCTTGGTCGACATATCGCCGGGCGGCAAGATTGATTACACGTTCACATTGACGGTCAACGAAGACATGCTGACTAATATCGATGTGCTTGGATACTACCTCGACTTAACTGGTAGCCCAGCGATGCGCGCTCGTTCTAAAGGCATGTTGGCCTCTGAAACCTCGATGCAGGCAGTGGCAGATCAAGTATCTGCTTTGGATTTGCCGCCAGTGGGTGCTGATCTGGTTGTTGAAAAACGTTCTGATAAGCCTGAATACACCGAAGATGACGACAGTGTCACTTATTACTTAGCCGTGACCAACAACGGTCAAGGTAACGCGGCTAATGTTCGTCTAACCGATGAGATCAGTGGACTACAAAACAGCACAGGTAATAAAGTCTTTATCGATTGGACAATTGAAGGTGTGGAAGTCGACGACTCGGGCGCGGTTATTCAGCGTCATTCTTTCCCGTCGAATAAAGACTTAGACACTACCGTTAACCTGAAATCCAACAAACGAAATGCTTACGCGTTTGAGGTCGTGGGTACGCTAGGTAAGGGCTTGGATGACGACATTACCAATACCTTTACGGCGACCGAATCTGACGGTACCGAAACCAGCGACAGTGTAACTATTCATATCAAGAAGATTCCTGATAATTCTGGAGAGTTGGAGCTGACCAAGTCTGCGTTGCAAGATACCGCGCAAGTGGGTGATGCGGTTGAGTACGAGATCATCGTTGAGAACAACAATGAATCTTACTTTAAGAACGTGACTGTGGAAGACCGTTACCCAGGTGGTCTGAAATACATCGTGGATACATCAGAAGTTGTGCTAAGCGGCATTGATGGTGAGTTCGGTACGGAAGACGATCAGGTTATCTCTCAAGATCCATCAGATACGGGCAAGTTAATGTTCACATCGTTGAACTTTGATCCGGGCGAGAAGCTGCGTATTCGTTACTTATTGCGTGTCTCGGTAGGTGCCACTTTTGGTGATTACATCAACACCGCAGTAGCGAAGGTTGATGGCTCGGCTGTTTCTAATGAAGACACCGCCAAAGTGACCATTGAGCCGGACAAGGTGTTCGATACCTCATCGATCATCGGTAAAGTTTTTGAAGATCATAACAAAGATGGATTCCAAGCTGATGCAACCGCGTTTGATGTTGAGCTAACTGCGAACTTAGCAACACAAGGCTACATCGCTGATTCGACGCACATCATTCGTGATGGTCAAGACGTTGCTATTCAAGATGGTGCGATAACCACTGCACTTGAACAAGGTTTGGAGCTTGGTGACCTTTGGGGACATTCAGTGAACCGAACACTGCCAGAAACCAGCAAAGTGGTGATTCAATTTAAAACTCGCACACAGCAAAGCTTTGATTTCTACGTCACAACCGATGCGGGCTCTCGTATCGAGTTCGACGCACAAGGTCAGATTCAGTTTAAGCATGAATCGGACAAGAAAAAGGGACTGAGCGCGGAAAACCTCAACGTAACCAGAAACCTGTATCGCGATGGCGAGGATTACCTGTGGGAAATCGTTATCGAGAACAAAGGTATTTACGAAGATGGTATTCCGGGCGTTAAGTTGATGACGGTTGAGGGAATCGTTATTTACACAGACCAGTACGGTCGTTACCACGTGCCCGACCAATGGGTACTCAATAAGAAAGGTAAGAACTTCCTCGTGAAGTTGGACACTGATTCGCTCTCCACCTCCATGGAAGTGGTGAGCGAAAACCCAAAAGTGTTGCGAATTACCCCGAACAAGCTCACCAAGTTCAACTTTAGCGTTCATCGCAAAGACCAACAAAGTGAACAGAAGTAAGCCATTGGAACCGTAACTGGAAATTGTATGAAAGTATTTAGTAAGTCTCGTTTAGCGACGTGTGTGTTAACGGCCATTCCTGTGATGGCGGTAGCGAAAGACACAGGTAAGCTTGAAAAACTCGGTTCTGAGACGACTGGCATTGAAATCACCAAGCCGAACCAAGACCAAGACAGCTCGCGTATTTACTTAGAGCAAGGCGCTATTTGGGCAAGCCGTGACATCACTCGCTTTGACCCAGTATTAGATGTCAGTGTCAGCGATGAATTAGAAGTCGAACAAGGCACACTGCGTGACAGCGTCGGTTTCACCATTACCACCAACTACGGTTACTACATCAAAAAGTACCAGTTGGAAGTGTACCGAGTGGGTGACTTTGGTCTGTCTGAGCCAATCGCTGTGCTTGAAGGCGATAAACTGGCGAACGACTCTGACATCAATTGGGATGGTCAAACTGATGTTGATTATCAGTTTGAGGTCGGTGAGCAGCTGATGTTCCGCCTAAAAGCGTGGGACAAAGATGGCAACATGGATGTGACCACCGTTGGTGTGACTGACTTAGTTAAGCCGGACTCTGAAGTCGATATCGACCGAAACGATAACGACGATGAAGAGAGCAAAGGTAAAAGTTACGGACAGGCAAAGCTGATGCGTCACAACATCCCGACCAATGCGGGTTTAGCGAAGTTCATCGGCACTGGCTTGAAAGGCGTAGATAAAGTCATCATCGGTGAAGATGAATTTGATGTCGAAGATGGCAACTTATATGCAGAGCAGTACTTACCAACAGACTCCTACATTTTCCCTACCAAGGTTGTGTTTGATAACGGTGATGAACGTCGTTACAAGCTGTACGTTCGTATTCCAGATACGTACTACGCACAAACCGGTTTGGCTGATCTTTATGTTGGTAAGAATAATGTGTCTGGTAATAGCGATGCATTAAGTGTCGATGACCAGTATCAAAATGACATCTATAACCAAGGTCGTTTAGCGTACTTTGGTCAGGGTAAATTTGGCGACAAACTTCGTGTAACGACTCACTTTGATACGCGAGAAAGTGAAATCAAAGACATGTTCAAACATCCGTTCGCCTCCGACGATTCGGATGTGTTTGATATCCTCGAAGACGACGATGAGCTTTATTACGGCAACTATGGCGATAGCTCAAACATCGAAAAAGTGGTCAACACCAAGGGCAAGGTTTACCTCAATGTGGAATACGATAAGTCTCAATACTTGTGGGGTAACTACAACACGGGTTTAACAGGCACCGAGAACAACGATTACAACCGTAGCCTCTATGGTTTCAAAGCTGATTATCGTACTCGCGATACTACACAATATGGTGAAGATCGCTTGAACGTGGTCGGTTTTACCGCAGAAGCAGATTCGTTGTATGCACACGATGAGTTCTTGGGCACAGGCGGCTCTCTGTACTTCCTTCGTCATGGTGAAGCGGTACCGGGAAGTGACAAAGTTTACGTCAAAGTAAAAGATGAATCTGGCCTAGTGCAGAATGAAATCCCACTTGAGCCGGGCGTCGACTATGACTTTGACCCGTACCAAGGTCGCATTATTTTGACCAAGCCACTCGACAACATCCTATCCGACAGCTTTGGCAGCGTGATTGAAAACGGCGATGATTACGAAAACTTTCTGGTTGTCGACTATGAGTACGTCCCACAAGGTTCAGATTCATTAGATGCGATGTCTTACGGTGGTCGTGCTAAAGGTTGGATCAACGATTACGTTGGTGTTGGCGTGACGTATGCGACTCAAGAAAAGGACAATCAAGATTACGAGTCTTATGGAACGGACTTAACGCTACGTGCCACTGAGGGGACCTACATTAAGGCTGAGTTTGCACATAGTGAAGGTAGGCAAACCGAGTCGAATTTCGTCTCTACTGATGGTGGTTTAACCTTTACGCCCATTGGCGACACGTTGGAAGACCGCGAGGGTGATAGTGTCCAAATCACCGCTGTCACCAGCCTTTATGACCTTGCCCCAACCATCTTTGGTGCCGTTGGTAATGACCTGAAACTTTGGTATCGAGACAAAGACGCGGGATACAGCTACGCGAGCAGCAGCGATGATTTAGAGCAAGAGGCATACGGTGCTGAACTTCGTTTACAAGCAACTGATCGCTTGGCGGTGCTATCTCGTTTCTCGACCAATGAAGAGCGCGATGTCGATGGTAATCTAGAAACAGATACTGAAACGATTGAGATTGAGACTCAAGTTAAAATCACCGAGCACATTAAGGTTTCGGCGGCAGGGCAACAAACTGAAGAGCTTAACCAAAACGACGAGCACAGCGATGCGACCTTAGCAGGTGTGCGTTTGGAATACATGTGGGACAGCGAGAACAGCGTTTACGTCAAAGGGCAAAAGACCGTCGACCAGTCGGATGACTATGATGAAAACGACAGCGCGTCGATTGGTGCTGAATTCCAAGTGTTGGAAGACTTGTCTCTTGGTGGCGAATACACCGATGGCGACCGAGGCCAAGTAGCAGAAGCGACTGTGACTTACGATGTATCCGATGACCACTCAACCTACGTAACTTATGTAGATGATAACTACGAAGGCCAAAACAACGTGATTGTTGGTCAGCGTGCAGATCTCACCAGCAGTGTCGATTTTTACCAAGAGAACCAGTTTGTTGATGAAAATGATGGTCATGGCCGTATCGACTCATACGGCTTTGGCTACGATGTGACGGAAGATGTCGAGATGGGGATTGGTTATCAGCTTGGTGAAATTGAAGATGACCAGAACATTACCACAGAGCGTGAATCTATCAGCTTCAATGCCTCAATTGACCTAGATGACATAACCCTTAGCCACAAATTTGAATACCGAGTGGATAAGAGTGAAGACGACCCTGACATCGCTCAGCGAGAACTTCAACAAATCGTGACGACCAACCGTTATACGCATCACTTAACGGAAGAGTACACATTGTTCGGCAAGTACAACTACTCCATTACCGAAAGCGAGACTACGGGCGAAACTATGGCGCAATTTACTGAAGCCACTGGCGGCCTCGCGTATCGTCCGATCTACAACGATCGACTCAATTTACTGAGCCGCTACACGTATATTGCAGATTTCGATCAACTGGATCGCGATGTGGATTATCAAGACGAAACCAGTCAGATCATTGAAGTTGAAGCGATCTATTCGATTGACCAACATTGGGACGTCGGTACTAAGTACGCCCATAAAGACAAACAGCAAGCTTTTGAACGAGCATCTGGTGCGAATGAGGTGGTTAAAAGTGACATCGACCTATATGGACTTAGCGCTTCTTATCGCGTGATGAAAGAGTGGGATGTGACGGGTGAATACCACTGGAAAACAGACACACTCAACGATGAGCTAGAACACGGTGCGCTAGTTTCGGTGAACAAGCACATTGGCGAGAACTTTAAAATGGGGATTGGTTATAACTTCTCTGCGTTTGATAGTGACTTAACCAATGATGACGACTACGACGCATCTGGTGTGTTCATTAACTTAGTCGGTAAGATCTAAGCCTGCCCAAGTGGGTCGAAAGTTAAGAGTTGAGAATTCAAAGTGACAGTTAAGAGTAAGATGAAAACAATTATTTTCCTAATAAGCGCAGTGATGAGTACTTTGTTGCTGTCCGGCTGTGCAACCGCCACGTTCGTGAGTCAGGAGAACCGAGACAAGTTTGCTGGCATCGATGTGTCTAAGTTTTTAATCAGCGAGTGTTTGGCGCCAGAGCGTGAGGTGCATATTGCCATCGCAGAACATTTTGCCTTTGATAGATATCAATTACGCGACCTCGACAAGATCAACTTAGATACCTTTGTTAAAGAGATCAGAGGCTTAAAAGGGCGCATCACGATTGTCGGCCATACTGATTTCAAGGGCTCTCTCGAATATAATGAGCGCCTTTCACAGCGCCGTGCTAAATCGGTCGCAGATTATTTGAAAGGGCAACTAGACCCAACGCAATATGACTGGGAAGTGAAACACCTTGGTGAGACTCAACCTCTTCTGTTTGGTAAGACAGATAAAGACCGAGCGGAGAACCGCCGTGCATTTATCGTGTTTGAAGAAGCTCAGAAGTACGAAGAGATGCCTTTCTGTGAGCCGCCAAAACCAGAACGTAAAGTTTATATGGCAATGACGCCGCACTTCGATTTCGATAAGTCAGTACTCAAGCAAGAAGACCTAACTCAGTTAGATGACTTCACAACTAAGTTGAGCGGCCTGCAAGGTAGCATAATGGTGGCAGGGCACACCGACCAAGCGGGTTCACTTTCTTACAATGAAAAGCTGGCAGAGCGCCGCGCAGAAACGGTGGTTGAATACCTCAAAACCAAACTCGATCCTAAGCAGTTTATCTGGGAAGTGAAGTCATTTGGTAAGTTGCAGCCTGCGATTAATGAACGCTCTGAAAAAGCCGATGCATTAAACCGCCGCGCGTTCATTGTGTTCAAAGAATCTGATATTACCGCCGAACAGCAAGCGCTTGCTGGCAGTGAACAAGAAGCGGTGAGCAGCGAGAGCGATTAGAGTTCACCGAAGAATAACGAATAGTTGCCTTTACAATAAAACGCAAAAAGCCCCATACGTTGGGGCTTTTTGTTGCTTGCTCTACGGATTAAGTTGGGTCGAAGAGCTATTCTGATGGCAAATTCTGTTTCAATTCCAGAAGCATTCGGTAGGCACTTTCTCCTGACATCTCATACGGGTTGAACTGGTCTGATGTTGAAAACTGTAAATTAACCAGTTCAGTTAGGCTAGATTGTGGAATATCACCCATAGACCAATCACCAAACTGCCTACAATCGATTTCTTTGAAATATAAAATCATGACGTTTTTGTGTCGCGTGTCATTCAAGATATGATTGTAAGTATGGTTCACTGTGGTTCTCGAACCTTCAATACATTGCAGGAAATACTTATCATTGTGGCTTAGAAGGCCTGTTAAATGGCTTTGCTTATTGCGGTCGTGTGAAATCTGAAGAATGTCGTTCAAAGCCTGAGAATCGCAACTTTCACAGAGCGTACTGACATAAATTAACCGAGTTAGGAACATAGTCATCATTTCGAATTTTTTTTCAAAGGGTATTAATAAATATAAGCCAAGATCATGGAATTGCGAGTTATTGATTTAATTGTCACTCGGTGGCTTTTGGAAGAGAAGAGGGTGGGGATGAAGTAGAAAAGGGCAGGTTGCAAGATACGCTAAAATGACTCGAATGTTGGCCATTCAATTATTTTAACGACCTGCTTGTGAGCTCGTTAGTTGTTTAGAGTTGAAATCGATTCAACGTTAGAAGAGGAATCAAATCGAACGTTGACCAACACATTTTCACGTTCGAAAGTCACATCATCAAAGTCAGTCGTTGCGATCTTAAATCCATTTCTTGCGAATAAACTCGTCACCGTTGTTCGTTGTTTCTGTTCCATACCGCATGTCAGTAGTTCGTTCATCGTGATCTTCATTAGGTAACCGTGTGCATAGTGTAAGCGTACAGACTCTACATTATGAGATCAATTGCTTAATCGATAAGCTATATTGATATGTTCAATTGAGTGATTCAGGTATTTAAAAGCCGGATGGATAGTGGGCAAGGGAGTTATGCGACCTATGACAAGTGGAGCGTTATGTGACCACTGTTCAGCATTCCTTGAACACGAAGTTTGTCGCAAAAATCGCGTTGAAATAAGTGGTTACAAAGCAGGAGGAATTATGCCCGCCGTTTGGTATGTTTGGTCGGTTATTGGAAATATTATCGGCCTATATCTCACTTAACTAAAGTACATCGATTTACGATGAGTAGACTCCTCAATAAGCCTTCTTTTTATTTGAATTTTATATGCTAAGTGGTGTTGTTATAATTGTTATTAATTGCATAGGCTTGATTTTAATATTGGTTTGATTTATAAAACAAGCATTCGTTCATTAACTTCATGATTATATTAGTTTTTACTAACCTTTAAATAACATGGAGAAAGGCGATGAATAAGAACCAAACACGCAACAGGTTAGCGAATTTAGTGCGACTTCGTAGGTCATACAAAGCATCAGACTTTCTGGTGGGCTCTGATGAACTCCGAGTTAAAAAAGATGTGTATAGCTTACGTAAAATCAAACAGTTAGAAATTCGTCAATTGGGTCTTAAAGAAAACGCAATCAATATCGTTTCGTTGGCTTTAGTCCTCTCGGCGGCGACTTGGGCATTTGTTCCTCAGTTCGGTTTACCAATGCTTGCACTGACCTTTATTTTGGCGTTTGTTACATGGCGACGATATGAGTTGCGTGCAGAGTTTAAAGGGGTCGATGAAACTGGCGACCATTGGGTTTCCGTGGCGCGCGGTTGTACTCGAGAAGAGTTCAAAGTATTGAAAAACGTTGAATTGGCTTTACGCGATCAGCTGTCTTAGTGGCTAGATCTGTTAAGGTTAAGGTCTTATAAGCGTTAAGCTCCCATAATCAACAAGGCTCGTCATTGTATGGCGAGCTTTTTATTTTCTGAAAAACACAGGTAGTGCAGGTTACTTTGAGAGGCCAATGCTTATATGTGTAATGGGGGTTGATATGAATCTTAAGTCACGGCGTTTTTGATGCTCTTTGTGGTTTTGAATATAGGGAGAGGGTGGAAATGAATACACGAGTCAGTGAGAGTTCTTTTAAAAGGCTCATCCAGTTAGTTGGTTGTGTTTTGATTATAGTGTTGAGCAATAGTCGACTCTCCAATGCTCAAAGCATCGAGTTTCCTACTTGTGTACAGAGCGAGGTTTTGAATACAGAAATCCACCTTTATGTTGATGAATCGGTGTTAGATGAATATTCCAAAGCATTTATAGCCTCTAAAATAGCGACATGGGAAAGCTATTCGAATCTGGTGTTAAAAAACTCCTGCGTCCCTATGACGAGAAAAGTCACTAAGGTGACTTATACGTCTGAAATCGACAGCCTTTGGTTTCAAGATTTGGGCGCAGCAGAGAGGTTATTAAAACTCTCGATGGAAGAACCGATTCCAGAAACAACAGAAGACAGCGTCCCCATTTTTACTGGGATAGTATTTTCTAATTATAATTTTAGCTTTGAGTCTGATTATTGTGGTATGTCTTCTTCGGTATCCTACTTTTTTTCTTTAGCGATAAACTGCCCTGATTACTTAATGGAGCATGAAATTGGCCATTTAAGTGGTGCTAATCATGACTATAAAACGTTATTGAAAGATTTTGATAGTATAGAAAGTTACATTTCTGGAACGTATCCAAGAGCTCCTCAATATTCCTTCGGTACAATTTGTGCTGACAGAGGCACAGTGATGTCTTATGAGCGAGATGTTATACCTGCATATTCTAGCCCGGACATCAGAGTAGATGGCACAAAGTGCGGGGATAGCAAATACCACAATAATGCGAGAGTGCTTAGAGAGTTCGCACAAGCTTATTTAACCCCATGATTGCCTAGTTGGTAGCCTGTTGTTTTATCGAACGTTATAACGCGTTCAATTCAAAGTGTTTGTCCTGTGATCTTTAAATTTGGAACGAGCGTATTTCTCCCAGTTTATCAAGGAAGAGTATGTATGATGTTATCCAAAGAGAATGAATCAAGAATTATTGAAATGGCGTGGGAAGACAGAACGCCGTTTGAAGCAATAGAACAGCAATTTGGTTTGAATGAATCGCAAGTGATTCGTTTTATGCGTAGCCATCTCAAGCTTGGCAGTTTTAAGCTGTGGCGCTCACGTGTTTCTGGGCGCTCGACCAAGCATGTAAAACTGCGCAGTTCGGACGTTTCGAGAGGTTATTGTCCGACTCAGTACAAGCATCGTTAAAAGAGGGGATGCCCAGCAAGTATCCCAAATCAACACACAGATATGGGAAATGAAAGGAATGAAACAATTTTGCGCTCTACTTTTGGTGCTGCTTAGCTTCGGCATCAGTCATGTTCAAGCGAATGATACGCGACTTAAGCAAGCTTACGAAAATCACCAAAGCGACGTTCAGGTGCGCGGATCGGGTACGGTGTATCGAGTACTTCCTGATGATAATAAAGGCTCTCGACATCAGAAATTCATTTTGCGACTCGATAGCGGACAAACCTTGTTAGTCGCACATAATATTGACTTAGCGCCTCGTGTTCAGGGACTGGCAAAGGGCGATCGAGTTGAATTTTATGGTGAATATGAATGGAACAAGAAAGGTGGCGTAATGCACTGGACGCACAAAGACCCTCGTAATCATCACACTCATGGCTGGTTGAAGCATAACGGGAAAGTATACGAGTAAACACCTCCGAGACTTTTCCTTTCAAGGCTATAAGATAAAAAGGAATTTTGATGTTTAAGCTGGAAACTGACAGGTTGATTCTTCGAGATATGAGTCTCGAAGACGAGTGTGCTTTTGTTGCGATGTCTCAAGACGCTAAGTATCAGCGTTTCTATGATGAAAGTGATTGCGAACCTAACAAATATCGAGAGCTAACCCAGTTGTTTGTTGCACAGGCTTTAGATGTCCCACGCCAGTCTTTTCAACTAGCGGTTGAAAGCAAAGACTCGGGGAAGTTTATTGGAACCGTTTGTTTGCGCCTTGAGGGTGATCGACAAGCTTCGATGGGCTGTGCTTTCTCAAGGGAAACTCAGGGAAAAGGGCTTTCTATAGAAGCATCTGAAGCCCTCGCTGATTTTGGTTTCTCAGAGTTAGGCATACACCGGATCTACGCTGAAACCATCAGCAAGAACTTGGCTGCCATTAAATTATGTAAGTCACTGGGAATGAAACAAGAAGCGTGTTTTAAAGAACATCGACTCTTCAAAGGTCAATGGTGGGATACAGTTGTATTGGCGGTTGTTCGATCTGATTGGGGAAAGGCTTAGTGATGGAAAGTGAAAGGCTCAAATTAACCCCTCCATCATTAAAATACAGCGAAGAGATGTGTGAGGTGATAAATGAGTGCAAGGCCGAGTTTTCCCCATTCTTACCTTGGGTTTCTGATTCTCTAACTAAAGAGCAGCTAGAACTTAACATTCAAGATGCTACCAATAATTTCGCCAACTTTACTGGCGAGTTCTGGTTCAATATTATTGAAAAGCAAACAGGGGCATTTATCGGGGCTATTGGCTTTATGATCAGAGACGATACTGTCCCTTACTTTGAAATCGGCTACTGGTTGCAAACATCAAAAACGGGCTTGGGTTACGTGAGTGAAGCTGTCCGAATTATCGAAGAATATGCATTCACTCAAAAAGGTGCGAAAAGAGTCGAAATTAGGATGGCAGGCTCGAATCTTAAAAGTCAGGCCGTGGCCAAACGATGTGGCTATCAACTTGAAGATCGCTTAGCCAATGATCGACGTTTGCCATCAGGAGATATGGACAGCACGCTCGTTTACGCCAAAATAAGCCAGTCTTAAATGTGTGCTGTTGATTCTTAATGTGTGGCACTTTTATTGAGAGAAACCGTAAATTCCCAAGTACTCTGAAAGACCAACATTTAGCGCTTAGTTATCTGGCTCATCGTCTACAGTGACGTCACCATTCATTGAGTTGTAGTCAATGGAAATTCCCGGTACGACTCGATAATGATAGATACACTGATCCGTCTGTATATATTCAGCGATGTAGTCTGTATCTGTAGGCGAATTAAAGCTAGAAACACTAGGGGGATCAAGAAGTAGAGCGCCCCACACCGAAATGCAATCTTCGGTATTGTCCAGTCTTGGAAAGTCTTCTTCTGCGTACCATTGCTGGGCTGGATATCCCCATTCATTGAAATCGAGCTGACCTGTTGCAGATTCATCATAGATAGGTACATTCGTAGATGCACCGCCACCGTTTGAGGTTAAATTTTTTGAATAGGCAAAATCGACACCTGTTTTAAAAGAAGCGCCAGTGCCTTTCACAACTGCAATATGAGAATCAGTACTTACGTTGAGGAACCTTGGAGCAGCAGTTACGGCGAGTATTCCAAGGATCACAATAACGACAACAAGCTCAATAAGTGTAAAACCGTTCTTTTTCATTTAGCACCTCTTTTTAAGGCCGCTAGTATGCATTATAAGTTACTCTTACCAAAGGGAATATCCTTGTTTTAGTGGTAATTTAAATGCTCAATAATGAATGTTGTGATTAAGGTAACTTATATTTTATAAATTCAATGCGTATGGTTTAAGTGCTGTGTATCTCACTTTGATATTAATTTTAGTTCTATGAAGGTTTGGCAATTAATGAATATCGTTGAAACGGTAAAGCTTCATCTTTCAGACGTTGGTTATCCAGAGGCTAGTGTTAAAACAGGGCAGGTTCGATCTATATCGGCGCTCGTTTTTAAAACCATCAAAAACAAAGATATCTCAAATGTTTTGTCCCTGTGTACTCAATTGCTTGAAGAAAGGGATTGGGCGTTAGGTGTTATTGCTTACGACTGGGCTTTTAGAGTAAGAAAACAATATTCGAAAGAAACGTTTCCAATCTTTGAGCATTGGTTAATGGAGTATGTCACTGACTGGAATGATTGTGATGACTTCTGCACTCATGCGTTTGGTGAGTTACTGTCTCAATACAATGAGTTGTTCGAACTCACAACCAAATGGGTCGAACATTCGAATTTTGCTGTACGTAGAGCTGCTGCTGTCATCTTAATTTATCCGATCAATCAGAATCGATACTCAGCGTTGGCTCCGCTTTGTGTAGCAGACCTATTGCTAGAAGATGGACATGACCTCGTGCAGAAAGGATATGGTTGGATGCTTAAAGTCCTCAGTAAAAAGGAACCTCAACAGGTTACTGGTTATTTAAACGCTAAGCATACCGCAATACCGAGAGTTGCTTTTCGCTACGCGATTGAAAAGTTGGACGATAAAACTAAGCGAGAGTTAATGTTACTTTAACCACTGGCACTCCTCAAATCATCATCAGAATCCGGTGTGATTAATTATAACGATTGAAATAGGAACCCAAGGTGCAAGAACAAACTAGAGGACTCGATCGAGAAGGGTTCATTCAAAATTTTTATTCGCCAAAGAACATTGCGCCTGAATTTCAAGACGTGGTGTCAGCAGTCGTTGATTCGCTGCTAAGAGAACTTCCAGGTCAAGTTGATGGTATCTACTTGTATGGAAGCGTGCCTAGAGGAACGGCCATTGTTGGTAGCTCTGATTTGGATGTTTCTATCGTACTCGCTACGCCTGTTGGTCAGAGAGAAAAGGAAGTATTTAACCTACTTTCCGACACCATACCCCAAACCTATCCTCAAGTGACTAAGCTTGATATTGATCCAGGGTCTCTCTCAGAGGTTCTGCAGCCCAACGAAGAATTCCATTGGCAGTTTTGGCTCAAGCATTGTTGCTGTTGTATTTGGGGGAATGATCTATCTATAAAGTTTCCACGATATAAGCCCAGTAATGAAATAGCCCAAGCTCTTAATGGCGATTTATCGACTTTTCTTAAGCAAATGCCCTCGAGTTTCAAAACAATGACTGATGCGGATATCGTTAAGGTAATTGGTAAAAAGTTAGTGCGAGCGGCGTATTATTTTGTGGCCGAGCAAGACGGCAGTTGGTACACCAATCTGAGCCAGTGTGCTGCAGTCGCCAAGCGCTATTACTCCAATCAAAGCGACGATATTGAGCTAGCTCATCAATACGCTCTCGGAAATTTGATATCTAAAACAGAAGCTTTTGAATTGTATGAAAGGCTGAGTAAAAAGCTTGTTGTAAATTAAGCATTAACACAAGCTAGAACAACAAACTTAACTACCTTTGTAACGGCTTTAGGAAAATTAGATGGATGTCCACGAGTGTGTTTCTTTTATCATGCTGAAGGAATCGCAGGTATTACTAGAAAAGCGTAGTGAGTCTAGGGAGACCGATCCCGGTTTAATCACTATACCTGGCGGCCATATTGAACACGGTGAAAACCAGGTTCAGGCGCTGTTTCGTGAACTTGATGAAGAGCTTATACCAATTAAAGTAAAA
>NZ_JBFRVD010000100.1:0-1894 GCF_041474985.1 Vibrio sp. 10N.222.49.C9
ATGGTGCGCCGAGCATGGCGTTGATCTAGGAGGTGAAAGTCCTCTACGGGCTCAGTCGAGCGAGAACCGTTAGCCTATGCAAGGGTGTTCACCGTGAGGTGAAATCTGAAGGAAGCAAATGGCAAAACTTGGTTGTGACGAACAGAAATCTGATAGTAGGCCATTACAACTTGGGCAACCTAGCCATAGATAGAATAGCCCAATGCCTCGACGGGAAGTGTGTAGTGGTAAATCAGGCACAGCCAAGGGAAAGAACAACGTCTTACCTCGGGAGATCTTATGGTTTGTCTCAATAGAGACTAATACAGCAGTGATGTTGTGTGATGAGCAATAAGAAGTCAGCAGAAGGCATAGTACTTTGAGAATGTACAACTCAAAGGAAGGCCTGAACTGAATATATCAAGAAGCAGTCACTAGACACTCAATCATGTGGAGTCATAGCAAGATGAAACTCATCTCTACGTCCCAAAGGGCAATACCGCAAGTAAAGCTCATGGATACGAAGAATGACAAGCATGGTCGGCGTAGACAGGAGGGCGAGTCTTGGTGACCTCAACTTCGTTGATGGAGCAAATCTGCTCCTCAACCAATTTGAATCAAGCTCTTAGACGCGTGAAGAAGAACAAAGGGTGTGCAGGAGTCGACAAGCTCGACATCAACGCCACTATCTCAAGACTTCGACAGGCATCAAACGGGCAAGAGCTTCGCCAGAGTCTTCTGGATGGAAGCTATCAACCTCAACCTGTTCTTGGTGTAGAAATCCCCAAAGCTAGTGGTGGCGTAAGGCAATTAGGTATCCCAACAGTCCTTGATAGGGTAGTCCAACAGGCAATCACATCAGTGCTGTCATGTATCTATGAGCCGAAGTTCTCCGACAGTAGTTACGGGTTTAGACCCAACCGCAGTGCGCACCATGCATTGTCGGCCGCCAGTCGCTACATCCGAGAGGGTCGAGGTTATGTAGTAGATATCGACCTAGCAAAATACTTCGATACAGTGAATCACGATAGGCTAATGCACAGGCTGTCACAAGATATTGCTGATAAACGCGTGTTAAAGCTAATTAGGTCATACCTACAGGTAGGCATAATGCGACATGGACTAGTTGAGCAGAGACAACGAGGCACCCCCCAGGGTGGGCCATTATCTCCGCTACTATCAAATATTGTATTAGATGAACTGGATAAAGAGCTAGAGCGTAGAGGGCATAAGTTCTGTCGATATGCAGATGACTGTCAAATCTACGTGCGTAGTGAGGAAGCCGCTCATCGAGTCAGAGAGTCGATAACGGAGTTCTTGGAGCAGAAACTAAAGCTGACGGTAAACCGTAAGAAAAGTGCAGCAACGAGAGTGACAAAGCGAACTTACCTAAGCCACCGCTTCCAGATAGACGGAAGAATCGGGATATCGAAGACGGCACAAGCTCAAATGAAGAAGCGAGTACGTCAGATAACGAAGCGAAATCGAGGACGAGAGTTACAGGTGATAATCACGGAGTTAACTCAATATCTAAGAGGATGGCAACACTACTTCAAGCTTACTGTTAGTAAAAGTGCAATGCAGCGCTTAGACGAATGGATACGGCGTAGATTAAGGTGCTACCGACTAAAGCAGCGCAAACGCAGACACAGCATAGCGATATGGTTACAGCGACAAGGTGTAACGGAGCGTAATGCGTGGAAGCTAGCGATGTCAGATAAGGGTTGGTGGCATCTAGCTTCAACGCCACAGGTTAATCACGCCATGCCAATAAAATGGTTCGAGGGGTTGGGGCTGTACTCACTAAGAGATGGGTACGAGTCACTGAAAGTATATTCGGAACCGCCGTATGCGACCCACGCTTGTACGGTGGTGTGAGAGGACGGAGGCTGCGAGGCCTCCTCCTACTCGATTC
>NZ_JBFRVD010000101.1:0-9470 GCF_041474985.1 Vibrio sp. 10N.222.49.C9
TGATTTGATCAACAACGCCGGTTTCTAATGTAGCTTCTGATGGTATTCATTCGGTTTATCGATGCGTGAGATTTATCAGAATTTTTCATGATAAAATTAAATTATGTCATTTTATGTGATATTAATATAATTTATGTGGCGTATTGTTTTGGTGATTTAATTAAAGTAATCAATGATAGAATTAATTATATTTGTTGAATGATTGACTTTAATTTATTCTGTTACGAAATTTAAATAATTAAACTTTAAGGTGGGATATTTAAAATAGGGAAAGGATGATTTTTATCATGATGTGTTGATTAAAGAATTTTAATTGAATTATTATTGACATATGTATCAAATATGTGTCTATGTAAATATTAATCGGCTAGTGATGAAAATAAGATATGAATGAGGTTGGTGTTATACCATGAGCACTGCCTAAAAGTATAAGCAGCAACAAGTTAGATCAATTAGTGTTATTTTTGAGCAAATGTTAGCGTAACCACATGATATTCAAAGATCTGTTGCGGTGGCTTTGTGTTAACTATGGAAGCGTGCAATCGTTGAGTATTTAACATGCACCATCAAGCACCACGATCTGTGGTTCTTTTTCTGGCTGATAAAGCACCTGACAAAAGTCTCCTTCTGGCGAATAGGTGTAGTTTTCGGTGTCGAAAGAGATGGCGGCTACTCTTTCTGCATTGCTGCCAGAGTCTACTTCTTTGTTGATGACATGAAGCTCTGTTGCGTCGATATTGAGCAGTCTTCTTAGTGAGTCAACATAGGCGATTGGGTAACCATGACAAACGTAGTAGGTCTCAATCTCCGTCTTTTCAACATAGTTGCACTCATCCTCAACGCCAGCAATCGCTGACTTCGCGTAGATCATATCGATACCCGTGCGAAGGTTACCAGCCACATCATGTATTTTACTCGCCCGAGCACTTCCTTGAACGTCTAAGAACTTGACCATAGCTGTCGCCGAAACGATCGCTAAAATTAATACAGAGATGATGAGTTCTAAAAGAGTGAAGCCGTTTTGTCTGTTCATGGTTACCGATTATTTGCTCTGCTAAAGGGACGGAATGAGGGTAATCTAAATACCAAAGTCATTACAGTTAGTGGGTATAATGGTTTGGTGTTTTATTGTGTGAATTTCTAAGTAATTTTCTTTATAAACAATAGCTTAATTATTTCCTCTTACTGTTAAACGCTATGTAAGCATACGTAAGCGTACACACCCACAGCAGCCGATTGTTTAGGAAGCATTCAAACGACTTAATTTATTGATAAATAAGTCTTTAATTGTAGGATTGTCGACCATTCAAAAACTGACTTTCGACTTCATTTGAGGGAATTGGTTTACTAAATAAAAATCCCTGAAGATACTGGTATCCACAATCGATTAAGAACGCTTTTTGCGTTTCGGTTTCGACACCTTCAGCAACCACTTTTAGCCCCAATTTTTCACAGATAGCATGGGTGGCTTGGACAATCGCTTTGCTCCCTTTGTGTGAACCGTGGACGAAGCTTTTATCGAGTTTCACGGTGCTAATCGGTAAGTCATGCAACATCGACAGTGACGAGTAGCCTGTGCCAAAGTCATCAAGGTGAAGCTCTACGCCCAATTTAGAAATATAGCTTAACGCTTGCCTGACTTCACCATGCTTGAAGATCATGGAAGATTCGGTGATCTCAAGGGCGATGCTTTGAGGTTGGATATTGTAGAAGTTCAACATTGCTAATAGCTGCTCGGCAAAGGTCGCGTGCATCTGAATACTCGAAATATTGATACTCATCATCAACTCACTATCAAACTCACGTTGCCATATCGATAGCTGTTTGAGTGCAGAGTTCAGAACCCATTTCCCGAGCGGTACAATCTGCCCCGTCTCCTCCGCTAAGCTAATAAACTCATCAGGGCCTATGTTACCTAGCTCTTTGTCTGACCATCGAAGCAAGGCTTCAAACCCTTTCACCTTGTCGCTGTTGGTGTTCATGATCGGTTGATAGTGAAGGTTGAGATCGTCGTTTTCTATGGCGCGTGCCAGTCGATGGCGGATCTCTACTTTGCGATGCAGGGTTTGTGCTAAGTCTGGGGTAAACGTTTGGAAGCGGTTTCGACCATTCGCTTTTGCAAGATGCATCGCCATACCCGCTTGCTTTAGCAATGTTTCTTGGTCAACCGCGTTATCAGGGAAATGCGCGGTACCTATGCTGCAACCGACAGATAAACTGCCGATGCCTCTGATATGGAAACTTCGGTTTAAGGCATCAATGATGCGAGAGCAAAGTAGTGGGATATTTTGATTTCGGCAGGTGTGGGCAATCACAATGAATTCGTCGCCACCAAATCGCCCTAGTTAGCGCGAATTGAAGCGTTATTGCGTCGAGCGACTCCCGTAAAAACTGCGCAAGAAACTACGGCTGAAAAACAGTGCGATATTGTAATCAACAGCTCTGCTCAAAGTGCCACGCTCTATGGCCAAAACCTCAAGCTTACTTCTGCTGAATTTGAAATCTTAAACCTTCTCGTTAATAACATCTGTCAGGTCGTGACTCGAGACCAGTGCTGTCAGTTATTTAGAGGGATTGATTACGCGTTTAATGATCGCTCGATTGATATGCGCGTGTCTGGGTTACGCCGAAAGCTGCGCATTCACGCAAAAGACAAACAGTTGATTCGTACGGTTCGCAACAAGGGGTACATGCTGGTTGCGTAAGTTCATTGCTACGAAACTTCGCTCGGTTTCGATGTTTGCTCGCTTATACCTTGGGATTGTGACTGGGATGTCGGCAACGATATTTTTGTTCTTGAACCTTGGTGAGGGGTACATGCGACGCACCGAGATCGAAACCTTCCTCAATGATGGCATCTACTTTGCGGAGCAGTATGTTCGTCAACACAATCAAGAAAACTCACTCTATAAAGAGCTCGATAGAACAGGCTACCAACAATTTTATATCTTCAATTTACGCCTGTTGGAGAATTGGTCGGGCGAGGCGCCTTGCCAACAATGTGAGTTATACACCACCTTAAACGGTGTGCCGATATATCTAAGTGATGACAACCTCTATTCGACCGTGTTTCAGCTACCAAACTCTAAATTCAGTTTTGGGTTCAGTGAGGTAGGGGACTTTTTCTCTCCTGACATTGAATGGTACGAAGACTCAGAACGACACTTTTTGTTAGGGCTGTTGTTGGCTGTGATTGTGGCGATTGGAGCAAGTGTTTACTTACCTGTGAGGCGTTTCAAGAAAGAATAGAGTTGCTCGTCGAGAAGCAGAAACAGTTTGGTAAGGGCAAGCTTAGTACTCGATCTGACATGGACGACATCCATCCTGTTTCTGATTTGGCCAGCAGTTTTAACTTCATGGCTGAAGAGATCGAAAGCAAAGTAAAACAAAGTCATATTTTCGCTCAAGCTATCCCACACGAAGTACGAACTCCGCTAAGTCGTATTCAACTGGCGACCGATATCCTAAGAAGGGGAGCCCCCGATAATCATCAGGTTCTTTTCGATGACATTGATACCTACATTGAGGATATCAACGAGCTCACGTCAGAAATCATCATGCTGTCGAAGTTGAATGTCATGGATAACTCTTTCTTTGAGCTCGTTAAAGTGACCTCCGATCTTCGTGAGTATTGCCTAGACCGAATTCGTTACTCGAAACTAGACAATGCCACCTTTGAATCTAAGGTACAGCTAGAGTGCAAGATTAAGTGTGATTGCTCAATGGCACGCTTGGTGTTCGATAACGTTCTCAAGAATGCGGGTAATTACACACAAGACAAAGTGTGGATGACGCTGGATGAGAACTCAGAAAACTGGCTGGTGGTGATTGAAGACAATGGTTCTGGAATACCAGAGAATAGGCGTGATGAGGTATTCCTTCCGTTCTCTCGACTAGACTCAAGCAGAACGTCGACCAACGGTGGATTGGGGTTGGGCCTCGCGATTGCTCTATCGGCGGCTAAAAAACTTTCTTGGGATATCAAAATCGACGACAGCAACTATGGTGGCGCCAAGTTCAGTATCGTGATTCCTAAGATCGCATAAGCTGCAGCTTCAAGAGCTCTTCAGGCTCGTCAAATAACAAAGCCACCGACTAATACCGTGGCTTTGTTATATTCCGATTTACAAGCGAGTGACTTCTTAGTTACTACTGCCTAGAGCCTAGAGCCTAGAGCCTAGAGCTTAGAGCTTAGAGCTTAGAGCGATGAAGTCCATAAATAGCGTGGTCTACGATGCGGCCATTCAAGTTCTCGTTACGAGTTATAATACCTTCTAACGTGAAATGTAAGCGCTCACAAACCTTGCGGCTGCTTTGGTTACTGGTTGCGGCTGATATCTCTACCTTTTCCATATCTAACTCATTGAAAGCAACATCAATCAGCTTCTGGACAACGCGCGTCACAATCCCCTTTCCTTGGTATGTCTCAGATAACCAATAACCTATGGTCACCTTTTGCTTATCATGATCAATGGTATTGAAACTGCAGTTACCGACGACCTTGTCTTGATACACGATTGCACAAGTCATGCTTTTACCTTCGGCATAATCGTGTAGCGAGCGTTGGATGAAGATCCTAAAGTCTTGCTCGGTTTTACAATGTGGCGGCCACACGAGCCATTGACTTAGGTACTCATTCTGGCTTTGTGAGATTTCCGCGTAGTGAGAAGCGAAGCTCTCTTCAACCAATGCGATGGAGAGTTCGTTGTCGATAACCGTTTTAAACATGTCTTTCCTTTTCTTATGGCTGCTTATTTAAGCGAATCTTAGTCGGCAGGCTATAATGTCGCATGATTTTTAATATGCAACCATTTGTAGCACGGATTTTTCGTGATACGTTGGTTCTATCACGAAACTCATTAAACCTTACAATAGTTGTGTATATAATCATTAGCTATGCATTAGTATTAGCGGCCTAAATATATAAAAAATATAAAAATGCTAGGCTTAAATAATGAATCAACATTGCCAGGACGTGACCGTGGACTTAAGGAAGGCTCTATTCGGTATTGCTAAGGCGCTTGATAACGTCGGTTTCGAAAGTAAAAATCATGGACAGAGAGTGGGCTATATCGCGTATCGATGTGCTCTGAGTGTGGGGTGGGAAGAAGAGCAAGCGCAGCTCGCGTTTTCGTTAGGCTTGATTCACGACTGTGGTGTCTCGCAAATTGATGAACAGCTCAGTTTAACGTCTGGGTTTGTACCTGACTCAAGCTATCACCATTGTCAAAAGGGCTACCAAATCTTAAAAGAGTGCCCAGTTCTTTCTATATTTGCTAAGCCGGTTCTTTATCACCATACTCCGTGGTCTGAGCTAAGGGCTATTCATATCAGCGAGTTAGAAAGAGAACTAGCTGCCATCGTGATGCTTGCCGATAGAGTCGATTATCTATACGGCATAACCTCTTCTGATCGTTATGGAAACCTAACACCAGATGGCAAAGCGAGCATCATTGAACGTTTGACTGAACAAGCGGATGAGATGTTCGAAACCAACCTTGTGCAACACATGTGCGAGTTGGTTGATTTGGATGACTTCTGGTTTTCTATGGAGATTCCATACATCGAGAACATGAGGGATAACTTTGAACCTGTGCCATTTTTCTCCCAGCAAATGTCGCTGGATGAGACGGTGGCCTTTGCCGAGTTTATCGCCAATGTTGTTGATACCAAAAGTTCGTTTACCTTTAAGCACTCTTTAAAGGTTGGGCAGCTTTCAGAATACCTCGCCAAACAGCTGGGTTATTCCTACACCACTCAGCGTAAACTCTATTTAGCAGGCCTAGTTCATGACATCGGCAAACTGCAAACACCTAATGACATTCTTCATAAGCCGGATTTGCTGACCGAAGAAGAGTATTGCTGTATTAAACGCCATGCAACGGACACTCGATTCGCACTGCAGGAGTTGTTTAGTTCACCTCAGGTTTGTCAGTGGGCATCTAATCATCATGAGAGGTTGGATGGTTCGGGTTACCCAATGGGCAAAACGGCGGAAGAGCTGGATCAACCCAGTCGAATTGTTGCTGTGGTGGATGTGTTTCAAGCGCTAACTCAGTCTCGCCCTTATCGTGCAGGTATGACACTAGAAGAAACACTCGCTATTTTGACGGACCACGTTGATAACTTTAAGTTAGATCGAGAAGTGTTTGAGTGTCTTAATAAACATGCGCAATATTGTTTTGAATTATCAACAGACAAACGAATGTACGCGTTTTAACGCCATTGAATGCTTTCGAGGTGTGATGCCTTAACTCATACTCGATGAGAAATGACTAAGCACCAGAAACAGAAAAGCGATAGCCGAGGCTATCGCTTTTTTCATGGGGGCTTATCAGGATCTTTAGATCGAGATTAGTATCGTTTTAAGATCTCGATGATCGATTGCTCAGTTTCCGCTGCGATAATGGCATCAATGTCATCATCATTTTGGAACAACTCTGATAGCGCCATAATAGTATGGATGTGGCTATCTGAGTCCATCGCCGCCAGAGTAATTGAAAGGTAAACGTCACCGTTGTCTTCTGACTCTAAATCAACACCCTTCTTGAATACCGTTACTTGCAGTGATGCTTCGTTCACACCATCTTCAGGGCGAGCATGAGGCATCGCAATTTTGGGTGCCAGAACATAGTACGCGCCGATGTCCTTGTGCTTTTGCTTGATAGCTTCAACATAGCTTGCTTCGATTTTGTTGCTTGCTAGCAGTGTTGAACAGGTCACATCAATCGCCGCATCAACCGTTAGGTTTTCTTCAGAGTTGATGATAACGCCTTGGTTACCAATTAAATCGAATAAGCTCATGAAACAATCCACCCTAGGATAAGACCAACAACACCGAAGTCGAAGTCAGCAAACGTTGTCGCTTCAAGACCAAGGCCACCCAGTACTGGAAGCAGTAGCATTGGTAGGAAAGAGATACACAGACCTTGCGAGAACGAACCTAGAATTGCACCGCGTAGACCGCCTGTCGCATTACCGTAAACGCCTGCTGCACCACCTACGAAGAAGTGTGGAACGACGCCAGCTACAATGATTGTCCAGCCAAGCGCACCTTGAACTGCCATTGCTAGTAGGCCAGCAGCGAAAGAACAAAGGAAACCGATAAGTACCGCGTTTGGTGCTACAGGGAATACCATAGGGCAGTCTAGAGCAGGTTTTGCGCCCGGTACTAGCTTGTCAGAGATACCTTTGAATGCAGGAACAATTTCAGCAATCAGCATCTTCACACCTTGCAGTACGATGTAAACACCACCGGCAAACACAAGAGATTGCATGAAGGTGAATACTACCCAGTTTTGACCGCCTGATACTGTTTCAACAAAGTCACCGCCAGCAACAATTGAGGCAAACATAAAGAAGATAGCCATTGTTGTTGCTACAGCAACTGGCGTATCACGCAGGAACATTAGGCTCTTAGGTACGTTGATGTCTTCTGTTGATTTTGAAGTGTCACCAAACTTGCTACCAATGTAACCCGATACTAAGTATGAGAACGTTGAGAAGTGACCCATCGCCAACTGATCAGTACCCATCACTTTCTCTGTGTATTTTTGAGCAAGTGCAGGCATGATAACCATCAGTGAACCCACAATGATCGAGCCGATTGCAACGAGAGCAGTGCCTTCGATGTTAGCTGTAGACAGGATTACCGCTACCAGCATAGACATGAACATTGTGTGGTGACCCGTTAAGAAAATATATTTTAAAGGTGTTAAACGAGCCAATACAATATTCACAACGAATGCGAAGAACATAATTAGAGCCATTTCATAACCGAATGCTTCTTGTGCTAATGCAACAATTGCTTCGTTATTTGGAATAACACCACTTACGCCGAATGCTTCAGTAAATACAACAGAGAAGTTATTTAGTGCGCCAACAAGAGCGCCAGCACCAAAACCTAAAATTAGGAAACCCATTACGGTTTTAATTGTGCCTTTTAGAATGGTAGAAACATCTGCTTTTTGTGCAACCAGGCCGATAAAAGCAATTAAACCTACCATGATCGCCGGCTCTTTTAATAAGCCGAGCATGAACTCGAAAAAGTTTTGCATAATTTTGACCTTACATGAAAGTTTTTAGTTGTTCTTCAATAGATGCTTTGTCAAAAATATTTTTAAGGCTGATGATATTCTCTTTACCAGCGTCTTTTAGTTGGTTTGCAACGTCTGTTGCTGCAACCCAAATATCCGCATTGCTTGATGCTGCAGATGATAGATCTTCGTGATCAACTTCTGCTTCGAAACCGATTTTTTTAGCGACTTCTTTTACTGCCATTTCCATCATTAGAGAAGTACCAAGGCCGTTACCGCAAACTACAAGAATCTTTTTCATAATATTTGTCTCAATTGGATTTTAGGGGTTGAGAAACTTCGTTCTCTTATTGTGTGAGAGCATAGTAATGGAAGTATTCAGATTTCAACAAGATCCCCATCACAAAACTGAAATGAGATTGTGATGGAGATCTCGTTAATTTGTAGTAAAGATCCAGAGTGAGACTTTGATCAAATTTAACTTTTCACTCGAATATGCAACGTATTTTATTGAGAAAGGCAGGCTTAACTAGTTTTTATATTAGAATATAAATCTATAGAGGCTTTATTGTTGAAAACAGAGAGTTAATCGTATCGACCGTAGTCAGTAAGCATTTTCTTAAGCATGCTATTAACGTCTTTGGTCTTTTTATTTCTTTTAGTCAGTTCGCTAAGAGAGGTTGGTTTTGGGGAGGCAATATTTTCACTGTCGACTTCTTCTGTTTTATCTTTCATTTTCTGTACGGCAGGCAATAACATTCTAATTTCTTCGTTATTGGCATTGGTCAGTACCACAATATTTTCAGATTCAACTTGAGTAATGGTTAGTATCCCGTGTTTAACCGATTCAACCTTTTCACCAATCATAATTGATTCAGGCGCGACAGAACGATCGGTGAGTTGACCTGTACGTAATTTCGCCGCACTGATAGCGCGGATATTTCCAGTATTTTCAAACGCGACAATAACAGTATAGGTATTATAATATTCAACTACTGTCACATAGCCGTGTCTATTTGTTTTGAATCTAGCTCCATTGTTCATGTCGTGCGGAGCTTCCATTTTCTTCACGTGTTTCCTCTCTTAGTCTCGATGGCTGTTATATCTAATCAGCTCTATTGGTATTTTATAGATAATTATTTGGTGAGGTCATACAAAGTATATACGCATCTAAACTTAAGATGAATCTTGAAGTCTCGGGAAATGAGGCAGAGCACAGAAAAGTGGCTTTGTTTCCTAAATCAGGGAACTAATGCTTAAAGCTACGATCAGATCATCTAAGTTCACTCACATACTTAGAGCAATGCCAAAGCCTCGCTACAGAACAACTAACTGGAAACAATATAACCAAGCCCTAATCAATCGTGGCTCACTGACATTCTGGATTGATGAGGAAACGATTCAACAGTGGAATCAACTCAAGCAAGGTAAACG
>NZ_JBFRVD010000102.1:0-411 GCF_041474985.1 Vibrio sp. 10N.222.49.C9
GTTAGAATCATCGCCATCACTATCAACGGCTACAACATCAAACGGTATTGTTAATGTATCGAGGTTATTTGGTGTCGTAGCGTGATTGAGAGGGCCAAGTAAAGTAAACGTATAAGCACCTTCATCAGTCAGCACTAATGTGAAGATTGGCGTTCCGCTCACGTCAGCTGCGCCTTGGTAGGTGGTCGTGTTAGCAGCACCTGTGATCTCAGTGATCTTAATACCTTCATTGCCCGACGATAGCGTCGCTTCCAGAGTCGAGATATTGCGTAGTTCGTAAGCCTCTACTTGGTCTGCACCTTCCGTGGTAACAAACGAGCCTGCCGCCTGAGCGATAACAGAGCCTAAATCGCCTTCATCAACGACAAACGTACTCGCAACAGTCGTATCTGTGATGGTTGGCACATCATC
>NZ_JBFRVD010000102.1:1270-1880 GCF_041474985.1 Vibrio sp. 10N.222.49.C9
GGTGCTTAAGTGGTTTAAACAATTCGAATTGATAGCTGTTATCTGAGGTATCGAAAATAATTTCGAACACCGCTTCATTACTCGCTGCTGTTTGAGCAACGTAAGTAAATGTTGTGCCATTTTGTGAAACAGCTTGCCACTCTAAACTTTCTCCATCAGAGGTTAAGCCAGTCAGAACCAAATCTTCATCAACCAGTTCATACTTCACAACGCCATCGGCGCCTTCATCGACAGTGAACAGTCCATTAATAATGGTATCTTCAGATTGATCTGAACCAATTCCAGTGAGGTCATCCTCATCGACAACCGCTTCACCCGTTGGCGCACTCATTACTGGTGTGTCATCTAGCACTTCGATTGGCAATACATACTGATTAGAGTCATCACCGTCACCATCAACTGCAACGACATCAAATGGAATCGTTAAGGTATTGGAATTCGGACTTGTAGGATGATTTAGAGGACCTAACAACGTAAAGGTATAAGAGCCATCATTCGCTAGCGCGAGCGTGAAAATAGGAGTCCCGCTTGTCGTCGTACCTTGATAGGTTGTCGTGTTAGCCGCCCCTGTGATTTCTGTAATAGAAATCGCTTCAGTTCCAGAGGTCAA
>NZ_JBFRVD010000103.1:0-313 GCF_041474985.1 Vibrio sp. 10N.222.49.C9
CTGGGCGTAAGCTGGGTGATTCGCTTATTCAGCTTGGCTTTATAACGGAAAAGCAGTTACTTGAGTTTTTGTCTCAGCAATTAAGTCTTCCGCTTATCGACCTAAACCTTGCGCAAGTTGATATAGAAGCCGTACAGCTGTTACCTGAAGTACATGCACGTCGCTTGCGAGCCTTGGTGATTGACCGCAACGGGCATACCGTGCGTGTGGCAATGAGCGACCCTGCGGACTTGTTCGCCCAAGAGTCAGTGATGCGCTTGTTATCCAACTACGATGTGGAGTTGGTGATTGCCGCTGAGCGCCAGTTAGTCTC
>NZ_JBFRVD010000104.1:0-2172 GCF_041474985.1 Vibrio sp. 10N.222.49.C9
TACAACACCCTTTATGAACAACACCTTACCAACCTAAAGCTGCAAGGTAAACGACCCGCGACCATTGATGCCTATTCCCGTGCGGTTCGTCGGATCACCGCTCATTTCGACCGAGCCCCTGATACATTAACGACCTCTGACCTCAAACAGTTCTTCGCGTCTCTTATTCAAACCCACTCGTGGAGCACCATAAAACTCGATCGTAATGGCTTGCAGTTTTTCTATCGCTACACGCTCGATAAACAGTGGGAGTGGCTCAATATCGTCAAGCCGCCACAAGTAAAACGACTGCCCGACATACTGACACCACAGCAAGTCAGCTCGCTGATTACTCACACTCGACAAGCACGTTATCAGGTGTTTTTTCTTACTCTGTACAGCATGGGGTTACGACTCAGTGAGGGATTAAATCTTACGGTTCATGATATCGACAGCCAAACAATGCGCGTTCACATACGGGAAGGAAAAGGCGGAAAAGACCGAATGGTGCCGCTTCCGCAGCGAACGCTTAAGGCACTCCGCACGCACTGGCTTACCCATAAGCATCCTTGCTACTTATTTCCTGGACTTGGTACATGTCACGACACCCCCATGGATCGTGGCGGAATTCAAAAGACGATGAAACTTGTACTTAAAGAGTGTGGTATCAAAAAGCATGCGAGTCCTCATTCACTCAGACATTGCTTCGCAACGCACTTACTTGAGCAAGGAGTCGACCTGCGTTCACTGCAATCACTGCTCGGTCATGCAAGCCTCAACACCACGGCACGATACACCCGAATGACTCAGATAAAGCAGCGTGATGCGGCAATGGCCATCAACCAATTAACGGATGATCTAGACTTAACATGGAGCATAAAATGAGTACTTTCATTGAACTGCTTCGCCAGCATCATCGTGCGCTTAAGCATCACTATCATGCGCAGATAAATGGCGATATGCATCGAGCTATTGGGGCGATGCTCCGTTGCAAAACAGAGCAACAAGGACGCTCACAATGGTTCTGCAGTCACTGCCATCACGATGACCGATTGCCTCTTTCTTGTGGTCATCGCCATTGCCCTCAATGCCAACAACGCACCACTTCTGACTGGCTACAGCGTCAACAGCAAAAACGGTTACCTGTTCACTATTTCATGGTGACCTTCACTTTACCGTATCAATTGAGAGTGCTGGCAAGACATCAACCTAAAGCGATATATAACGGTATGTTTAAGGTGGCATCAGGGGTATTAAAGGATTTTGCCAACCGACAACGGCAAGGTGAACTTGGTTTTACCGCCGTGTTGCATACTCACAGCCGACAACGAAACTTGCACCCACATCTGCACATTATCGTGGCGGCAGGCCAATACGACGCGTCGAGGCAAACGTGGCACAAAGGCAACAAGCATTACCTCTTCAACGCGTTTGCTTTGGCCAAAGTATGGCGAGCAAGAATGCTAGAGGCCATTAATCAACACCCAACGTTGTGGCTGCCGAGTGGCATACCCAAACAATGGGTGGTCGATTGCAGACAAGTAGGATACGGTCAGGCTGCACTCAACTATTTGGCGCGCTATCTCTATCGCGGTGTGCTGCCTGATGAAGACATCATCAGTATCACAGATGATACTGTCACCTTCCGCTATAAAGAGAGTCAGACCAATGCATGGCGAACGCGCACCTTGCCCATTCTGAAGTTTTTGCTGCTCATTTTGCAACACGTGCTGCCCAAAGGGTTGCAGAGAGTACGAGACTACGGATTTTTACGTGGTCAAGCTCACGCCTTAAGAGCCCGCATTCAACTGCTGTTATTGAACTTGGTCTATATGATGCCGCCGCTAACGGCACCGATAAGGAGCAAAGCGATAAGAATCTGCCCTTGCTGTGAGCATGAGATGGCGTGTGTTGGAGTGAGCCGACCCATGTAGCCGAAAGGCATTTGATAATAAGGAGAATGGCATTGACGAAATCAAAGGAGATGTGACGACGAAAGAAACGAAAAATAGCTAACTGGTTGATAAGATTGCTATCGCAACCTTATCTTGACCCCGCTCGCCTTGAGAAAAGCCTCAAAGCGATGTGCCCTTCAAGTTCAATCGTACAATTTACTTAACAAAGTGGCTTCGGGCTTGTTCAACACTCGGGATTTAGTGTTGGCTGCGCAACACCTTAATCCTTATTTGTTAG
>NZ_JBFRVD010000105.1:0-1358 GCF_041474985.1 Vibrio sp. 10N.222.49.C9
CAAAGTATGCTCCCGCCCTGCCGTCTACCCATCGGGGTAAACTACCTACGGTACCAGCGATAGGATCGATGTTATCGGGATTAAACTCATGCTCATGTCGGTCACCTCTGAAAATATAAAGTAGTGTTTTTTCATAGCCCGCTCGAAGCTCTTTTGGGTTATGTGTCATAGTCGTGCTCTCCATCCTCAAATATGGCTGCATATTCTTCAAAGTGCTGAGCCTGCTCTTGGATATTCGCAGTTCTTTTCTCTAGCTTATTAATGATGTTGGCGTGAATTAATAAATCTCTGCGTGACAAAACATTGTTTCGATAAGCGGCATTTATTTGTTTTGTTGATTGATTAAGGTTATTAAACGCGTTAATGAACAGCTTCATATACTGAATAGATTGTTTACTCTGTACTTTATAAGTAATACCCCCTGTAGATATACATGAGAGTAAAACTGTACGTAAGTATGTTGCCAATTGTTCTTGGTTGGCTTTCTGAGCATTTTTAGAGATATATTCCCATTCTTTTTGTGTCAGCGATATTTGGATCTTCTTGTTGCGTTTTTCCCATTCCGTTTTTTTTGGCCTGCCTGATTTATTTAACGTGTTCATTTTTATTCCTTTTTTTGTTGTTATTTGCGCAGAACCTGAAAGGTTTGAGCATGTGCTTTAATTTTGATACACACATAAGAAATTTGTGTGTATCAAAATATTGCTGGCTAATCGTTCGAGTTATATTTGATTTGTTCACCTTTAATGCATTAAACGATTCAGGCACACTTTTCTTTTCTGATTGAAAGTAGATGTAATCACCACTCTTTAAGCCTTTAGGGGCAAATAATGCTTCTGAAATGAATATGCCATTAGCTTTATAGATGACCTCAGCGTAATACATTGTTGATGTGTAGTTGACTTTATTTTCTTCACAGTGTTTGTGTATTAATTCTGTAGGGGTGTCATTATATTTATTTAAATAGTTAAGTAACATTTTAATCCTGTAATTCTTAGATTTTGTTTACTTAATTATCGCACTAAATTTGTTGTTTTATTAGCTATGAATTTGTTTTTAATTTAGGAGTGTGGAGGTGGAGAATATTATTAGTTTTAAAACAGGACTTTAGAATATGACGCTTCCAATAATAATTTGAATGGTTAGTGTTTGAATAAAACTCAGTGTATAAGGAGAAAGGTTTTTTAATTAACGATTGATTATAATTTTAAAAAATTAGTAATCTTCTTTATTGATATCAAAATATTTTATTTGGCCATCATCATACGATGATGAATAAATCCAAAACTATAATTAATTGAGGTTTTATTAATTATTTTTATTAAATCTTCTAATTATTATGTTAAGTTTTTTGTATT
>NZ_JBFRVD010000106.1:0-256 GCF_041474985.1 Vibrio sp. 10N.222.49.C9
AGATCCTCTTGCTGAGGATAATAAACCACTGAAAATATTGTTAATATCCTTTTTATTTATCAGTGAAGTCGACTCCCATGAGATATGAATCCGCTCCTGTAGCTCCAGAAGAAAGACAAGAAACCACAACAGAACGTGCAGTACGTCAACATCGAGAACGTCAGGAAGAGCTGAGATATACCGCGAGCGATGAGAAACGATGGGCTGAAAATAGAGAGCGTGTTCTTGCTGAACGCGAAGCTGCCCAACAAGCTTA
>NZ_JBFRVD010000107.1:0-560 GCF_041474985.1 Vibrio sp. 10N.222.49.C9
CCCGTCCGCCGCTCGACGCCGTTATCGTTCCCCGAAGGTTCAGATAACTCGTTTCCGCTCGACTTGCATGTGTTAGGCCTGCCGCCAGCGTTCAATCTGAGCCATGATCAAACTCTTCAATTTAAAGTTTTGATTACCTAAATTAATAGGTGTGACTCAACGAATACTGACTTCAAAACTACAAAAAGTAATTCTAAAGCTATTACCATTCCAACAGAATGATAATGAATTGACTGTGCCGATAATAAATTATCGATTGGTCACTCAGTTCATTGAAATCAATGTGATTCCTAAGAATCAATTTTTGATATTCATCAACGAGTGCCCACACAGATTGATAGGTTTAAATTGTTAAAGAGCTTTTCCTTTTTGAGCTTCGCTCAAATCGGACGGCCATTTTAGCGATTTAAGTTTTAGTGTCAACCACTATTTTCAAAACTTTTTTCAAGCGCTTGGCTTGGCTAATTTGGCTTGCTGATTCGTTCTGGTTTCCTAAGAAGCCATCCCGTGTCAGCGAGGTGGCATTATAGAGATTTCGATCACACTGGCAAGCCCTTTTT
>NZ_JBFRVD010000108.1:0-1486 GCF_041474985.1 Vibrio sp. 10N.222.49.C9
CACCACGAGTACGAGCTAATTGGCCGTGCAACACGCACTGTGTTGGATGAGTACTTCCAAGAGTTCTCTGCGTAATTCGTAGTTGCTAGAAAATATAAGCCCCGTCAAGTCGGGGCTTTTTTATTCGGTTGTTTAGGTCGTGATAATGAATGTAATTTCTGTAAATGCCGTTGAATCTGCCATTTTGGCACTCTTGATGTTGTTGTTTGGTGAGGTAACCAAAAAACACACACCAATATTAAGTAAATATCATATCCCAGGGCCGGTGATTGGTGGGTGCATCGCAGCCTTAATTACTACTTGCTTATATCGCATGGGAATGGAGTTCGAATTTGAACTTCCTTATAAAGAGACGTTGATGCTGATGTTTTTCGCAGGCATTGGTTTAAGCGCAAATATCAAGCAGCTATTCCAAGGTGGACGCTTGTTCGTTGTCTTTCTCGGAATCGCCGTTGTTTATATTATTTTTCAGGACGCTATTGGTGTCGCTGCAGCCTCGTTCTTAGGGCTGGATCCTAAGCTAGGACTGATGACGGGCTCTATCACCCTATCAGGTGGGCATGGTACAGGTGCTGCATGGGCGTCGATGTTTCATGACCATTTTGGTGTCGATAATGCACTCGAAATCGCGATGGCCTGTGCCACTTTTGGTCTTGTGATTGGCGGTATTATCGGAGCGCCTTTAGGCACGTATTTGGTTGAAAAAAATCAACTTTCAACACCGAACGTACATGCAGCAGATGTGGAACACAAAAAGGCCCATCACATGCCGACTAAGGGCAATGTACTACATGGCATCGGAAGCGTTGTTCTTTTAGCATGCTGTGTTGAGCTCAGCCAAATGCTACATAGTTTAGTGCTTGTGCTCGATGTGCATTGGCTGAACATGGTGCCAAATTTCGTCTATGCGTTATTTGTTGGTGCACTATTCTCAACACTATTTAGCGAGAGCAAACCTGCCAAGATTGCGATGGTCGAAGTGGCACGTTTAAGCTCAATTGCCCTAAGTGTCTTCTTATCTATGGCATTGCTTGAAATCAAACTTTGGCAGCTGTTTGATATGGCGTTGTCGCTGGTGGTTATCCTAACGATTCAAACATTGTTTACTATTGTGTTTGTTACGTCCGTTACCTATAAGCTACTCGGTAAAAATTATGATGCCGCGGTGATGGCAAGTGGTCATGCGGGCTTTGGTTTGGGTGCGACACCGACAGCCATGCTCAATATGAATGGTATCACGGGTTACTACGGCCCATCGCCACAAGCGTATTTTATCGTGCCGTTAATTGGTGCGTTCTTTATCGATCTCTCAAACCTAATCGTTATAGAGACATTCTTACATTTCATGTCTTGATGGATCTTCCCCATCAAAGGGGATTACCAAAGTTCAGTACTTTGACTTTAAAATTTACTCAAGACATCAAAAACTATATTCAGAAGAGGAGTGACGGTTTGAAAGGTGTAATTGTAGTGGTCAACTGATATT
>NZ_JBFRVD010000109.1:0-334 GCF_041474985.1 Vibrio sp. 10N.222.49.C9
CGGTTGTACTGTTCAATCGGAGCGGCTGTAACATAAACGACGTCATAAGGCTCAAGTTCAAACTCTGTACCAGTCACCAAGGCCGCCGCATCAGTGATATCAAGTTGGTAAACGTTAGCAATGATCTTTTCTGGACGAGGTGTTTTACCTTGTGCAGCGAGCTCTTGCTTTTCTTGTTCTAGTTTTTGTTTTTCTTCTACCGATAATGAGTCATCACGGACCTCGGCTAAATACTCTTCGTGTTGCTTGTCTCGTTGTGCGCTACGAAACACAAAAACACCCGTTGCATTCGCGGCTAACTCATTGATACCACCCACTCCACTCAACGCTTCCG
>NZ_JBFRVD010000110.1:0-527 GCF_041474985.1 Vibrio sp. 10N.222.49.C9
GGCTTTGTTTCCTAATTGGATCTCAGATAGAAACGGCCAGTATGGGTGATTATTAGGCTATTTCTATCGTTTTAGGCATACCTAACCCTGTGAGCTTATTCAACGCTTTAATCATGGCGTAGGTTTCACCAACCTGAGCATTATAGTTTCTTAAACTTAATCGCCCACCAAACAGTGTCTTTACACGGAACATAGCCGTCTCTGAAAGTGACCGTTTATGGTAACCGTACTTCTTTTTCCAATGTTTATTTGAGCCGTATAATTTCTGGCAAGCTACCGCCAGATTACGGGGGTGACCTCGTAACCAAAAAGCAGCACCTTCTCTCGGTGGAATAAGTGGAACAGCTTGTTTAATACGTATTGCTTCGTAGCATTGTCTTGTATCGTAAGCTCCATCACCAGATATCTCATTGATTCTACGACGAGTTTGATTCAGTAAATTAGGAAGAGCTTCACCGTCAGTGACATTCGATAAACTTAACTCAGCCGCAATGATTTCATGAGTGCCAGTGTCTACGGCTAAATGG
>NZ_JBFRVD010000110.1:1301-1577 GCF_041474985.1 Vibrio sp. 10N.222.49.C9
TTCACCGTAGACCTTTAGCCCTGTTGCATCAATGGCTAAATGCTGTATTGCGCCTCGGGTCTTTGTCTTGAATGACACATTAACCGTTTTGGCTCGTTTACTGATGCATGAATAATGAGGACATGACAACGGGAGTTGAGCGAGTTTGAAAACAGAATCGATGAATCCTTGTAACGCTCTCAACGGCATCGCGAATACTCGTTTAACCATGAGGGCGGTCGTAATGGCTAAGTCACTAAACAATCGAGGTCGACCTCGTTTACCTTGCTTGAGTTG
>NZ_JBFRVD010000111.1:0-850 GCF_041474985.1 Vibrio sp. 10N.222.49.C9
CATAAGTTAACAGGTGACACAATGACAAAACGTAAAGAAGAATATTTAGTGCTGAATTTAAGGTAGAGGCTGCGCAACTCACGCTCGACCAAAACTATACTGTTGTTTCAGCAGCTCAAGCTATGAACGTCGGTAAATCCACAATGGATACGTGGGTTCGTGAGTTGAAAAAGAAACTAGCTCGCCTTTAAGAGCAAAACAAAATATTAGAAAGTGCAACAGCTCTCTTGATGTCGGACTCTCTGAACAGTTCTCAATAATCGAGAAACTCAGGAAGTGCTATAGCGTAAAACGTTGTGTAATGTGTTCAATGTTCATCGTAGTAGTTATAAGTACTGGCGAAAGCGGCCTATTGTCTACAGAGTCGCCGTTAGAAAATACTACTACTGATTATTCAGCGGAGCAGAGATTTTTCATAGTGATTGAAACTGCAACAATGTCTGAACGCGAGTTAGCTGAATACTGTAAGGTCTAAAGGGTTATTTGTCGATGACGTTAAAGCCTGGCGAGCACTATCTATCAAGGCGCTGAGCACAACATCGACTTCAATATCACACAAAGAAAAATATCACACAAAGAAAATAAGCAGTTACGTGAGGAACGCAGAAAGGTAAAAGCGTTGGAGAGGGAGTTGGCACGTAAAGAGAAAGCACTTGCTGAAACGGCTGCGCTACTGGTTTTGCGGGAAAAGTTCAATGCCCTCTGGGAAACCAACGAGGAAGACTGATTCCTATCTCAGAACGGCTTAAAATAGTCACACTTGTTGATGAAGCTGTACGTAAAGCGGCAACAAAGACAAAGGCTTGTTCCACCGTTGGGTTATCAATACGATTGCGATATTTGACCTGAA
>NZ_JBFRVD010000111.1:1523-7103 GCF_041474985.1 Vibrio sp. 10N.222.49.C9
TTGCGATATTTGACCTGAACTGTCTTCGAGCGTTTGCTGATACAGGTGTAGTCCGTGGAACATCCAATAACTCAAAGATAGAATCGATAAAGCCTTGAAGAGCACGTAATGGAAGAGAGAAAATTCCCTTAATCATCAAGGCAGTTTCAATCGCGGTATCAGAATACTGGAAACCTCTACCACGCTTGCACAGAGCCTTATTGTATTCCGCCCAGTTAGTTATCTTCTTTTCCGCTTTACCCATGTCATCACCGTTCTAATCATCACAAAGGATCAGATCGCAGATCTTGGAAAAGGTTCAACTGATTTAAGCAACAACGCCTCTTTGGAGCGAAAACATCATGTATCTAAAATGTAATGAACTTATATAATCGAGATTCTATTTCCAATAATATCACCTAACCTTGTCGATAGAAAAAGTTGTTTTAGTGTAACAATGCTCTCTAAAGTTAAGTATATTCTCTATAAAATCAGGTTTTCCAGTTAAATACCCTTGGCATATATCAACACCTAGGTTTTTCATCGCACTGTATTCCTCGTAAACTTCAATACCTTCAGCTACAACAATCAACCCTAGTTTCTTAGCTAAACTTACAGATAACTCTAATGCATGCTTATGCTTTAGACAGAGCAAGTAATTTTTTACAAACCTTCTATCTATTTTCAACTCTGTAAATGGTATTTCAACCAAATTTATCAAATTGGAATGACCAATACCAAAATCATCAATAGATAGTCCAAATCCGTTAATTTTTAATCTAGTGATATTTTGTAACATTATAGGTTCAAGCTCATAAGCTATATTTTCAGTTATTTCAAATGTGAATCGATCAGGAGGCAATTTTTTTGAGTCTAATATATCCAATATGTACCCCACAAACGTCTCATCAGATAAGTCTTTGGATGATATATTTATCGAAAATTTTAATTCACTTGGATATTTAGCAATTTTTGAGGTTACCATATTAAACAAAGCATTAAAAATAACTCTTGTATTACCGCTTTTTTCTAGCATTGGCATAAAAGATTTTGGATATAACAATCCATCACTAGAATGATCCCAACGAATTAAAGCTTCAAAAGAAACCAGTTCTTTTGAGTTAAAACTATATTGAGGTTGATAATGGACAATAAGCTCATCACGTTCAATTCCGCTCATGATCTCTTTTAATGAATATGATGAGATATTTGAGACAAAATCATTTGAATCAACCTTTGATTTTAATTTAGCCGCACATTCAACTACCTTTTTCAATGCAATATCATTGATTGGTTTAACATTAGAACATATAATGTTTAAACCATATAATCTAGCGACTTTCTCTGCCAAGATTATAATATCTTCTCCCAAACCACTTAATATACACAAAGGTTGCTCAAAGTTAATTGCACTAAGTTTGGATAATACAAGTAAACCATCTTCCTCAGGCATATCAAGATCAATTATGACCAAATCCACAAAATTATGCCTTAAGTATTCATAAGCCAAACTCGCATGATTAAAACATAATATCTCATAAAAATCGTATTGATTAAGTTTGGACTTTATTATTTCTGTCTCTAAAGGGTTGTCATCCAATAATAAAATTTTCATTTACTCCCCCGTATATAGTGTTTGGCACTATATATATGATTATTTACATCATTAATTAAATCTTCTATTAATGTTGGAATAACTTTATTTTTAGGACTATGAATTCCATCTTCGAGCTCTTGAGCTAATAAAACGATTGATTCAATACCCAATATAGAAGCTCCTCCTTTAATTTTATGCGCGATCCTTTTAAGGTTATCTCTATTTTCTTTCTTCAACTCTATTAAATCATCAGTCATGGTAGATATAAATAAGCTTCTCATTTGCTCGACGTCTGATTCAGGAACATGATCTAACCAGTGGTCATCTGGAATTAAGTCATTGATAATTCTTGATAATTTTTCAATCCCGTAAGGCTTATATAATACTTTATCAAAACCGACCAAATTTGCGGTGTCATGTACAACTCTAGAATCTTCGGCAGTACAACCGATAATTTTCAGAAAATGAGAATCAGGAGTCATTTCCCTAACATTCCTCACTAACTCAAAACCGTCCATGATGGGCATATGACAGTCAGTTATCAACAAACGATAGTAATTAGGCTTTGTCATCAAAGCATCTAGAGCTTCTTTTCCGTTTGTTACTAATTCTGCTTCTATCCCTAAATTTCGTAATTGATTTATAATAACAATCTGGTTTATTGGATTATCTTCAGCTACAAGAACAGGGATACTAAGTGATCTCTTAGTCTGTATAATTTTTTCTTTGTTAGGTTTAGCAACTTGTAAAATAGTATCTAAAAGTAAATCAGGGAAAAATGGCTTGATACTCAAATTTGTCTTTGTACCTATAGTTTCTTTAAATGCTACCTTTTCCGAATCAAGTAAAATGGTACAATCAAACTCTTTGCTTAATGATACATTATCCATATCACTGATTAGGACTTTGTTAATTGGACTTAATATATTCTCATTACAACCCCAAACAGAGAGCCATTCTGAAATAATTTCGAAATTGCTCTTATAGTGAATATAATATCCAGATAATAATTCCCCATAATATGAGACAAATTCATGACTTAATTCCAAATCTACTTTCGTCCCGACCCCTTCCAAACTTGAAACTTTTAAAGTTCCTTTCATCAGACTTGTTAATTCTGAAACAATAGTTAACCCTAAGCCAGTCCCACCATATTTTCTTGCAATTGAGTTATCAGCTTGTACGAATGGACTAAATATGATTTTTTGCTTATCATGCGACATTCCACAGCCGCTATCTGCTATAGAAATGAAAATCTTATCATTATCAATAGAAACATCAACTAATACACTTCCTTTATCAGTAAATTTGATAGCATTAGACAAGAGATTATTAAGGATCTGTGCATATCGAAGTGAATCAATAGATATGATATTAATAGGAGTCGGTGAAAAGTTATATTTTAATGTTAAACCTTTTTCACGAGCTGCAGCTAAATGTAACCTTACAACCTCTCCAGTTTCACGTAAAATATTGCATTCCCTAGGCTCTAATTTTAATTGACCAGCGTCTATTTTTGAGAAGTCAAGTATATCGTTAACTAGAACGTTAAGTTGGCGAGCTGAAGTGGAAACATTTGATAGTAACACTCGACTTTCTTCATCTGAAATTCGGTTTGACAACATCTCCAATAGACCAACCATACCTGCAATTGGAGTTCTCAACTCATGGCTCATTGAAGCTAAAAATTTATCTCGTATTGATATCGCCTTTTCTGCTTTTCCTTTGGCGGTTATTAATTCTCTTTCTTGGAGTTTTTTTTCGGTGATATCAGTAATTATTGATAATACATAGTTTTTGTTATTAGCTTTTATGCGCATACAAATATATTCAACGGTTTCCATTTTCATAGCACAGTTATTTACATCTAAAGTATAATTTATAGTATTACCGTTATTCAACACGTCCCTTCTATTTTCCTTCGTCTGTAAAAATTCGTTAGAGTCGCTAGTAGAACGTATAAGGCAACTATCGCAACGTCCACTCTGAAACTCCTTACAACTAGAAAGTAATAATGTGTCTGTGTCATCGTATATGAACACTTGAGACGGGAATTGAGTAATAACACATTGAAGGAAGTTTTTTTCTAATTCGAAATTTTTCGCATCATTTTCTTTTATTATAAATTGAAGATTTAAATTCTTCTGCCTTAAATATATTAACACACCAGCTACCGCTATCAATATAAATAATATTGCAATAATCCTGATGAAATGTTTATAATCAACTCCGTAAACAACGTTAAAGGGGTCATAAGAGTTCTTTATTTTGTTTATCTCATTAGAATCCCATGTTTTAAATGCACTATTCAATAATTCTAACAATAATTTATTGTCATTTGAAACGGCCATTGTTGCATCCACACTTCTATAATCTTTCCTATCAACGATATAATCATCTGTCGCATCAGACGAAGCAATTATGTCGACGAGGTCCTCTCTTATGTAAGCTTTTTTTATCTCACCAGACTCAAGTGCTCGTAAGATAGATTTAGGATTAGAAAAAAGTAAAACACTCTCACCAAAAACTTGCGTCTTTATTCCTAGCTTTTCTTTACCTTGTGCAAGTAAAACACCTTCTAACACGCTAGTAATTGACACACTTTTTGCTAAAGATAATGCATAATAACGAAATGAAATGACCGGATTTGTAGAACTAGCCAACCCAAAGTAATCACTGGTACTTAAAGTAAACGGTATTAGATTTATATCCCCCAAAGTAAGCATTTCAACAAGACTTTTACCATTATCATTAGCAATGTACTTAAACTCTAGTTCAGTTCTACTTTCTATTAATTTTAATATATCATATAAATAACCAGTTAAATTACCGCTTTGATTACGAAAAAGAAGAGGGAATACATCATCATCAAATGAATACTTAATGACATGATCACTGCGAGTTTTGTATTTGTTATTGTTTACTTCTAAAGTGTAATAATAGTTGTTGTTATCGTTAATGGAAACTTCCCGATCTGACCTTAAATTCCCTACTACTTCATCAACAATTTTTGTTAATCTGACGTTGTCCTTCTTTGAAAAAAGCGTCAAATTTACACTCCCTCCCCAATCTGGTGATTGTAGATTTCCACTTAATTCATCGGAGTTATTTAAAAACTTACTCAATGTAACATAACTTGCTAGTACAGCATCTATTTCTTTTGATGAAACGCTTTTCATAGCACTATCTATACTAATATACTTTTGGAAATTTTGAATATTTTCTGACTCTAAAATGTTACAGTATATAGTTCCCACAACGCAGGCCCATAGGCCATTTTTTTTAACTTCTGAGGTTGAAATAGACCAATATGCCACACTTTTTTTTAAGATTGGGACTGAATATAATGATTTATCATCTAGAGTTCCTGTTCTTTTAAAGTATAACGCCAGATCAACTTTCTTATGATTTAAATTATTCTTTAAACTATTAATTTCATCAAAAATTACATATTCTACATCTAATCCAATTTTATTGAAAATTTCCTCTAAGGAATCCAATTCTATTTCATTGAATCCATTCATCACCCCAACTTTAAGTAACTCACCATTTTCTAAAGGCTTTATCTCATTATTAGGTATAAGATCCTTACTTAAGGATGGCAGGGGTAAACATAAAAAAGCTAATACGACTAACAGTTTTTTGTATGACATTAACAGATAACCAATGACAGAAATTTTCCATATAATCGCCTACAGGAAACATGCCGTCAAATATAAGCATATGATGGATTTATTATAAGCTTTTGTATTATATACTAAAAATATCACCAACCATCTCATAGCCACCCGAAAATAAGACATTTCGCACGCACCAATAAGGCACTTCTTACGCGCAAGGTAAGTTTATCAACAGTCACTGTTGCAAAAGTCCTTCTTAACTTGCTCAAGCAAACACGACGACAAATCCTTAAGGTGCCCTGAAATTTTTTCACCGCTCATAAATATGTTGAGTTCAATGGGACAATAAAAAGTAATGTTCCAATGGGCTTTGTTTCCTAATTG
>NZ_JBFRVD010000112.1:0-591 GCF_041474985.1 Vibrio sp. 10N.222.49.C9
TACCTAGAAATCCCAGAGCTTTCTGAGTACGAACTAGAGATCGTTGAACTGCGTCTTGATGAGACCACTTGGCAGCTTCCAATGTCTGAAATCGAGAAACTGGCAGATACAGACATCAAACTACTTTGCGTCGTTAACCCTGCTAATCCAGCATCAGTGAAATTCTCTGACGAGACTCTAGAGAACCTAACAAACTTTGTGAATGAGCAACGCAGTGACCTATTCATCATCACTGATGACGTATACGGTACATTTGCCGATGACTTCGTTTCTCTATTTGCAAAACTACCATACAACACACTTTGTGTTTACTCGTTCTCTAAGTACTTTGGCGCAACAGGCTGGCGTTTAGGTACCATTGGTATCCAACACAAAAACGTATTTGATGACGCACTAAGTTCTTTCAGCGAAGAAAAACAGTGTCAACTTGATGACCGTTACAAAACACTGACTCCAGAGCCACGTGACATTAAGTTCATCGACCGCATCGTTGCGGATAGCCGTAGCGTAGCCTTGAATCACACTGCCGGTCTATCTCTACCGCAACAAGTGCAAATGGCGATGTTTGCTCTAACTTGTCTAATGGACTCA
>NZ_JBFRVD010000113.1:0-591 GCF_041474985.1 Vibrio sp. 10N.222.49.C9
TACCTAGAAATCCCAGAGCTAGCAGAATATGAGCTGGAAATCGTAGAGCTACGCCTTGATGAGACCACTTGGCAGCTACCAATGTCTGAAATCGAAAAACTGGCAGATACAGACATCAAACTGCTTTGTGTTGTTAACCCTGCTAATCCAGCATCAGTGAAATTCTCTGACGAGACTCTAGAGAACCTAACGAACTTTGTGAATGAGCAACGCAGTGACCTATTCATCATCACTGATGACGTATACGGTACATTTGCCGATGACTTCGTTTCTCTATTTGCAAAACTACCATACAACACACTTTGTGTTTACTCGTTCTCTAAGTACTTTGGTGCAACAGGCTGGCGTCTAGGCACTATCGGTATTCACGATGAGAACGTGTTCGACGATACACTTCGCTCATTCAGTGAAGCGACACAGTGCCAATTGGACGACCGTTACAAAACGCTAACTCCAGAGCCACGTGACATCAAATTCATCGACCGTATCGTTGCTGATAGCCGCAGCGTAGCATTGAACCATACTGCAGGTCTGTCTCTACCACAACAAGTACAAATGGCGATGTTTGCATTAACTTGTCTAATGGACTCA
>NZ_JBFRVD010000114.1:0-337 GCF_041474985.1 Vibrio sp. 10N.222.49.C9
GTAGCGCCTGTTAATAGGTCTGCATCAGTGAAGATGAGCGTGCCGTCTTCTTCAACACTGAACTGTTGATCTTGAGGTACTGGCAAATCGTTAACTGGGTTAACGGTTAGGTCTGCAGAAGCTTGAACCGTATTGGTGCCATCAGAGATATCGAAGCTGATATCGATGTCACCATTGAAGTTCTCATCTGGCGTGATGGTGAAGCTGCCGTCATCATTAGCTACAACCGTCGCATCTCCACCAACCGTAAGGTCGCTAGCAGTAAGGTCATCGCCTTCAACATCAGATGCTTGTGATAACAGTTGCTCTTGGCTTAGACGGATAGAACCATCTTCGT
>NZ_JBFRVD010000115.1:0-487 GCF_041474985.1 Vibrio sp. 10N.222.49.C9
CGAGAATTGAGTTCAATCTTGCTACCTGTGGCTCGTCCAATGTTCATGTCTTGATAGAGAGTTTCAAAGATACCGGTTCTGGAAAGTGTGGCTTTAGACCGTTTTGTTTTGAGTCGCATAAGACGGTTGATATCAGTTTTGCTTAGTTTTTTGTGCATTAGCGAGGCCTCACAGATATATCAACGATGTGTATGTTGCCGGTGTTGTTAGGGTAGTAGTGATCACCAATTGGTGTGCACAAGATGAAGGCCGCTTGCTCTTCCAATAAGTCTTCATGGTATCCCAAAAGTCCAAACAGCCAGGCATCCCGTGATATATCGCTGACACCGCCTTTGATGTGTTCGATGTAGTAGTCGCTGGCAAGGATTTCACGTTGCTCACTAATGCATGACGTCAGAATATCATCACAGAATGAGTCTATTGGGTCACCTGTATCGGTTGTGTCCTCAATTGTTTCATTGAGGTTTTGAGGTGGTGCGAGTTCTGC
>NZ_JBFRVD010000116.1:0-276 GCF_041474985.1 Vibrio sp. 10N.222.49.C9
GATGGCGCAGGATGGCATACCGATGATATTGCTAACCCATTTGATAATGTCAGTATTATCAAATTGCCGCCATACTCACCAGAGCTTAACCCTATAGAGCAAGTGTGGAGTTGGTTAAGGCAACACTATCTAGCAAACCAAAACTTCATTGATTATAACGATATTGTTTCGAAGGTCTGTAGCGCTTGGAATGGATTTCTTGAGTGCAAAGATCGCGTCACAAAAATGTGTACAAGAGATTGGATTGACCTGATCAGTTAATTTTCCGGATTGGTA
>NZ_JBFRVD010000117.1:0-6230 GCF_041474985.1 Vibrio sp. 10N.222.49.C9
ACATAGCGAGCGACCCCACCCAGCAAGGCATTGCAGCCTTACACGCACATTACCGCTGAATATCCTAAACGGATATTCAACGGCAGTCTGTGCTGCCGTTATCCGCAAAGTGTATCCGCTAACGCAAATACACCTTTGTTATCTCCGTGCGAAAATGCCCCATTTCTTGACTCACCGCTTGGAGCGCACAATTGTATTCCACCGTGCGCGTCAGAAACTCCATTCGGCGTTGTGCGTATGAATGCCTCAAGCCGTGCGCTCCATGACTCCAACCAAGATTCGCTTTTGATGATCGTGAAAATGAATCACTCCAATTTTTACCACCGCCAATATCATAACGCTGAGCGTATTGAATACCTCGATCCATCACTCGAACTGCTTTTTCGTGCCTGCGAGATTCCAACTCCGAGGCTAACTCTGGGGACAATCGAACTTCTCGAATCAGCCCTCCCTTCCCCTTCACCACGTAAGCGACGTCGTTTTCTCGGCCCAAAAATTTATCGTCCGAAACAGGCCTATCATCAACAGAAATCTCATCCATTCGCGCGATAGTCAGCAACTCGTGCGCTCGCAAACCTGCGTTATCAGCGATTCTCGACGATATTGCATGACGATCTCTTTGCCCAGTAACAACATACTCGACCTGATCTTGCCTGTAAGCTCTCGATTCAAGCACTTCCGCCTTCTCAGTTAGCACCATCTCTAATTTTTCATCAGGTGCTAGCGCCTTGGTGAAATGTAGCATGCGTTCTGAGGCCTGACGGGACATATTCAGTGAACTCTGGCCGACCTCAATCGCTCTATCACTCAAAAATTCACTCACATGTGCAGGGCTAGCCTTGCGCAATGGAAGCCGGTGCACTTCATTCATATGTAGCGCTAGAGCCTTTAGTGCAGTGCTGTAATTTCTTGATGAACCATCGGACATCTTCACTCCACTCGCACGCAAATCAGCAAGCACGTTTAGTGCCTGCTGTTCCGCTTTTTGCTCTGGCGTTCTAGTCTTATTTTTACTCATCTTTTTTCATCCAACGCTGCACAGTTGAATAACTACATTCAACGCCCTGCAATTTTAAGAACTCAAGCAATTCAGCAAGGGTTGCACCTGCTTCTCTCAATTTGCGCAACTCAAGTCGATAATTATCCAACTTCGAACGACGAGTTCTTTTACTACTCTGTAGAACTGCTCGATGAACACGAATAGCCTCTAGTTCAGAAGCAGGATCATCAAAATTGAATTTCATTTTTCGCTTATCCAGCGATTCTTTCCACTCTTTATTTACCACTGAGCTGTTACCTTCTTGTAAGTACATATGGCCAACGCATTTATGCGCCTCATATTCCCCGCTCAAAAAAGAGCGTACGCCTGGCTAAGACTATTTCTCTGTTGTCTGTTGGTAGAGCAAACCACATCGTTTTGATGTCGATGGCATCCTGTTTAATCTGTTCAGCTCAGTCATTCCTCCTTACGATAGCTTGATATCATGCTATCTTGATACGATGATGCGTTAGCAACATCGTAGTGAGCACTTTTGTGCTCTGACCCCTAGTAATTACTGCACTGGTCGGCAGTTTGAAACTCTCAAAGGGAGGCAATTACACAGTATTGCGACTGACCATTTCGCTTGTTGGCACAAGTAGTTGAGCAGTTTTTAGCTCAAGGGTTTGGCTATTTGAATGCCACTTCTTTTGATGAGTTATCCCTTTTTGCATTTCTGCCAGATCGGATTAACCGACTTGATTGGCGCTATGGCCATACCTAGATTAGTAAGGTAATCAACGCACAAAAAAATGGGTGTTAGGCTCTTTTTAAGACCCCAACACCCATGCCTTTTTTTGCAGAACTAACTGCCAAACAGCGCTAGTTTTAACGCCTCTATTCTCGATATTTTCACCGGCTGATTAAGCTCATTTTTAAGCTGTTCATTTTCATTCTTCAGAACCTTAAACTGGGCACGTTCCGCATCGAGTTCGATCTGCATTTTTTCAACTTGCAGTGCCGATGTTTCTGTTTGGCCACGCAACTGCAATTGCATCGCTGCAATATCTCCATCCTTCAAAATCAGCTGTTTTTCTAGCGCATTAGTTTCATTCTCTTTTGCACCCAGTAGCACTTTCAATTCTTCAACCTGGGCAGACAACTGAATGACTCTCTCTTTTAAAGCGCTCTGCGTATTTTCCTTAGCCTCAGATCGCAACCGCTCTTGCTGTTCAAGCAGCGCATCAAGATCCGCCTTAGTCTCTGGGAAATCTAATCCATCTTTTGCTAACGAACGCGCCAGTGAGTTGACCCAACCGGCCTTGATCTCCATTTCTCTTAAGTACGGCGCCACTTTGACACTCGACCACGCTCGCCTGTACGCATTCCAGCCCCCGATCTTCCAATTTAAACCCTCACTTGATTCAACGTATTCTTTCCAAGACTCGAACCCTAATTGGCCGATAAAGGTTCGAGTCAAGACTTCCTTCGGTAAACGGCCTTGCTCGGACAGCTCAGGTAGTAGGCGCTCAACGGTTTCCATGAACATCATCCACTGGGCTGGGTTGTTCTCAGTTCCTAACGCCAGCTTTAATTCTTCGTGAGATTCACGGGCTCTAGGTGACTCAAACTGTGTAATGTTCATGTTTACCCTTGATTAAATGTGTGTCTATGTGTTTTACACATAATAGCATATTTTAATGGCAGTACAAACCCAGGTCGACACAGACTTTAGGTAAGTTTTCGAGGTTTACAGCAGGGAAATGAAGCGAACCCAGAACGTGACAACGTGATAACAATGCGTGACAGAATCGCTCACAAGCGATCTAGGCTATTTCTAGTGGTTCGGATGAGGGTTTGCATGCGGAAACACTGCAGAGCGCTCTAAATGGTGCCCAGAGGCTCAAAATAAGCAGCTAACGAGGCCATTTAACATATCACCACAAGAACGCACCATAACGTTTAGCTGGAGAATGACGCCCAAGAACGGACAAATTACGGCTTAACTAAACATCAAAGGCAGATCATGATCATTAGCGGATCAATGCCATATATGGATAAATTCGGGAATGCATAGACGAACCAAAAAAAACACCTAACACACTGTAAACAAAAGGAGCGCAGTATTTTTGGAACCCAGCTCGCAACTTTAAATTTTGAGTAGATCTAGATCTCACCAAGTAAAACATAGGTTTTTAGCTTTAAAAAAGCACTGTTTCTTTAAAAAAAGGATCAAATAACTTTAGTTGTTTGTTTATATTTCCTTTAAAGCTTTCCTTTACGGAGGTTTTTTGTTGTTTATTTTCAATGACTTAGAATTAAACGCATGGATAAATTAGGGAGAATGTATGGATAAATTAGGGAGAACATATGGATGAATTAGGGAGAACATATGGATGAATTTAGGGTGGATAACTTTGCAATTCATTGAAGATAATTACATTATATGGATGGTGTTATCTCCGACTTCCATGTAAGAGCCTGATATGAAACTACCTAAAGAACTAGAGGCAAGAACAATTGTTCATCACAACGACCTATTAGCTTCGAGTTACTCTTTGAAGCTAAACGCTATGAGGCTCGTTTTTTTTGCTGCTACCAAATACAACAGCAAACAGGCCGCTACCAGTGTCGAAATTACTTTCACTGAGTACGCCGAAGCATTCAACATTAAGAGTAACGCTGTTTATGAAGAGCTAGTTCATGCTGTGGAAGAGTTACAGAAATCAGTCATTAAATTAGATGACGATAAGAATATCGAAGCCTTCCCTTGGGTATTTAAATCTCGCTATCCGAAATCAAATAAAGGTAAGTCGGTAGAGTTAATATTCCACCCAGATCTTAAGCCACTCATGTTTGAGTTGAGCGAGAGATTCACGCCAATTACACTAGAAAATATGGCACAACTCGACACTCCCTTCTCTATACGACTTTACCAATGGCTCAAACAAGCCCAGGACTTTAAAAAACACCGTGACGACAATGGTCTGGTTAGGCTCCATATTGATATTGAAGATATAAAACGCAGAGCGCAAATTTCAAATGGTTACAATACCGCTGATTTCCGTAGGTACGTTTTAGAACCAGCGGTAGGGAAAATTAACTCCAAAACTGATTTGACAGTCAATCTCACAACAGTCCGATCTGGGCGTTCGATTATAGGTTTTGATTTTCATTATGTGGTAGAGAAATTCTTAACTCCCAAACCACTTAGACCGCGACTTAAACGTCGGCCTCGTGTGCTGACTGGGTCCGATGAAGAAGGTCAGTGGATGCGAGCGAACTTCGAGCTTCTTCTTGAATACCGAAAGTCATTGAAGAAGTACGATTCATCCCTGCTTATGTCACTTCCTGATTTGCGAAAACTGGCTACTTACGCAAAGATAGTTGACCGAGACTACGCTGAAAAACTAGAACTGGAAATTAAAGAGAGAACCACTAAAAAATAAGGGATTACTTATTATAGGTACATACTATTAGTATATACTATTTGTATGTACTAATAGAGGTAAACTCATGCACATCATCTTCTTTAACACCAAGGGCGGAGTCGCTAAAAGCACGCTCTGCGACTACACATCACGCGAGCTTCAACGACTCGGCCACACAGTTAACGTACAAAATACAGATCAACAACAACACGTTGAGTTAATCACAAACGAAAACGCGACTATTCATTTGTACGACACGGCGGGTTCGTTCACTCAAGAAAATCTGGATTTGTTAAATGCTGCAGCACAAATAGACGACGTGAAAATTGTAATCCCAATTACCACCGGCGCGAGATGTTTTAAAGAGGTGCCGTTCATTTTAGATAAAATGCACGAACTCAACCTCTCAGGTAAATACAAATTCGTATTTTCAAAGGTACGTAGGCCCTTGACAAAAGGCTACTACTCAAGACGAAAACAACTTCAAGAACTCGATGCCGTTATAAGCAAATGGTCGCTCCCTCTCTTAGAGGATTTTAGTGAAGATGTTTGTACATCGAACACGAAGAAAGAAATTTCGCAGTTCATACACGAGGTGATCTTATGAGTTTATTGAATCAAAAAGAAACTACACCAAACTCTCGAGAAGCCTTAACAACTGAGAGCGCTCTCAGAGAAAAAGACAATGCTGAACGCAGAGAGTATCAACGTGAATTACGCACAAAAAACGTAGCTCACTGGAATTCTGAAAAACAACACATAGACGCATTAGATGATCTGAAACAGTACATCAAATCAAATACAGACAATGCTAATGAAGCGCGCTACGGCATCCACACAATGAAAGTTAATCCGCTCGAATATGCCATGATTAAACACGCAATGAAGAAGTCTGGCGCAAAATCTAGCAGAGAGCTGCTATTAAGCCTAATAAACAAAATGAAATAAATAGTATGTACTTATGGTATTTACTATAAGTACATACTAGCATCTAATCTAGATAGGGTTCACCTCTGCGCGTAAATCAAAATGGATGTTTGAGAGTTATCGATACTACAATCGTTGCAGTTGATAAACCCAAATACGTTACTGATCGTAAAATCAAATACAAACTTCGCTACGACATAGGGTACGGTCATGCTTTTTCAGATTCATTCTCTAAGGCATCTAAACGAGAGTTGGGCTGGTCTCATGGCGTCCACGGACTGCGCCACACGTTTGCTCAAGATCGCATGAAAGAACTTACGAACCACTGCAATTATAAAGAATCGTTACTCGCAACTAGCCAAGAACTGGGACATCTCCGTACAGAAATCACTCTCGTTTACCTTCGATAAACACACACGACTACAAAATTGATAGCTATATATCTCTTTACATACAGAGCGAGTAAAAAAAAAGCCTTTTTTATCAATCACTTATTTTGGGTTATGCTAAAAACTCAAAATAACACACAAAAAGAACTTTACAGAAACCCAAAAAGATACCATTATAGATACATCAGATAACCCACGGGGATAAACAAATGGCTAGAACAAGACACATACATATGCGTATGAGCGAACGCTCTATCACTGAGCAGATGCTGGATATCGTAGAGAAATTCGGAGTTGATGATGGTGATAAAATCATTCTTAACAAAAAGGCAATTGATAGCGCATTAACTTCCTTAAAAAAGATTTCTCAAGGCATGCAAAAGATGTCCAAAAGAGGTGGTTTAGTTCTAGTTAAATCTGGTGATATGGATGTGACTACATATGCTTTAGACTCATTTAATAGAAAATTATCGAAAGATTTAAATATGTAACAGAGGTTTATTG
>NZ_JBFRVD010000118.1:0-2730 GCF_041474985.1 Vibrio sp. 10N.222.49.C9
AATTTAGGCAACAACGCCGCCTGATTGTCATTGGTTCATTCTTACCAGCAATCACCATTAACATGTGGGGAATCTCTGACTCAGTATCAGGGTTAGATTTTTATGGGTTATTCGCCGTATTCTTAATGCTTGCTGGCTCAATTGCTTGTGCAGTAGGTTTGCCAAAGCTTGTTGCAAAAGGCCTTGGTGCGCTTTCTCTAGCCTACTTATATTACCATCTGTTCAAATTATATGGTGAATTAAGAGATATGTATGTTGAGCTAAAACAAATGGCACAGTTCATGGGCAGCAACAATAGTCCATTTGAACAAATTATCGAAATTGCTGCTAGTTCAGTGAGCATTGGCAGCTTTGTTCTAGTCTTAGGGTTTATTTTGCTTAATGTGTTCATTTTCATGCCGTATAAAATACACCCTCGTTTTGAAGCTCTAGATACTATTTTGATGCATTACTCTTCAAAACTCTCTGAACAAGCTAAAGTAAAATCTCAAGAAATAAAGGTTGCAGCAACGAAAAAAGCAGCTTCTGTTCAAGAAAAATCCAAACAGATAAAACAGGAAGCAAAAGCAAAAAGTAAGGCAACTGAAGACAACAAAACAGATAAGTAACTAAGCCTGATTTCAGATCATAAGTGCAACATTCATGGAAAGGTATAGAAGACGACAACTGCTGAAAGTAGTGCGCTCTTCTCACCAAAGAAACAAGCAGTTGTAGCATGAATTATCAGCAATTCCTGAAATAGCTAAAACAACTCAGTGCCATCGCTCTACGATATATCTGGAAGTTATCATTGCCGACCTTCGCCATCAAATAAGCTAACGTTACAAAGTGAAAGGCTCCGTAAAGGAGCCTTTCTTAATTTGAGCTCCCCAACACAATTATTATGCTCTCGCGCTACACGTGCGAGCATAGCTAAAAATACCTAACTTAGTTCAAAGCTTTAGTTTCAAGACTAGAGAATGAATGTTGTTTGAGGTAAGTTGAAACAATCATTCCCAAATTTCATGAATATAACCCAATGCTACTCGAAGGAATCGAAACTCTACTGGTATTGAGTAAAGCAAAGACCATGAGCCGCACAGGCAGTTTGCTTTATATCAGCCAATCAGCGGTCAGCAAACGGATTGCGAATTTAGAAAAGAAGCTAGGTAAAAAGCTCATTGAACCGAGTGGCCGACAGATAAAACTCACGCCAGATGCGATAGCATTAATAGAGAGTATTGGCCCGACATTCAATGAACTTCGCGGGCTTATTTATGAACAGCAAGAGTTGGAAGATACTACTCTCATCACCCTAGACAGCTCTAAGTCTCTGATAGCCGGTTATTTAGGTGAGATGATGGGCCAGTTCATCCAGCAAGATAAGTACATCACCATTACCACCAACCACACGCCGAGAATCATAGAGCGAGTGCAATCTGGTAAGGCGACCTTGGGGTTGTGTGCTGGCTTACTGCCACCGCATCATGGGTTGATGACCTTCCATCTATTTGATGAGCCGTTTTACATAGTGAGTAAGTCACCGCTAACGGAGCTTCCTCCAATGGTCATCACTAACGACATGACCAACCCTGCCAATTCTTATCAACTTTCTGTATTAGAGAAGTTTGGTATCAAACCCTTGATGGAGATGGATGCCTACACCGCAGCGGCTCAACTTGCATTGGGCGGGACTGGGCCAGCGTTAATACCGCTCTCTATCGTAAAAACACTCAATATTGAGCCTCAATATCTGTATAGCTTCACCGAATTAGCAGGCTTGATTCGGCCGATTCATATCTGTGTCAGACCAAATAGTTACCAGTCTCCACGAGTTAAAACACTGATAGAATCCATTATTGATGCTGTTCCCAAAGCAGTTTAGACGCCATTAGCATCGACATCACGATCACAAGGGGGCGAATCCATTTCTGCCCTTTTGTCACCACCACTTTAGCGCCAAGCCGAGCGCCCATAAATCCACCGACCGCCATCACTAATCCCAACTCCCAAATAGGCAAACCAGCCAAAATAAAGAAAATTAAGGCAGCGATATTCGAGGTAAAGTTAAGTACTTTAGTACGCGCCGTAGCATCGACTAACGAGAAGTGACCAATAGCAACAAAGCAGACGGTGAAGATAGAACCTGTTCCTGGGCCAAAAAAGCCATCATAGAAACCCACGCCGCCACCAATACACAGAGCAAACATGGCCTCAGAGATCTTCTGTTTTCCTTCAGACGCTCTAGTTTGGGGTGCCAACAGGAAATAGAGAGAGATAGCGATAAGCAGCAGTGGGATAACACTGGTCAGTAGGCTCGCATCAATGTGCTGGACTAACTCAGCGCCAATTGCAGAGCCAATAAAGGTACAAAAGATAGCAAGGCGCATCTCTTTGATGCTGACGATACCGTTGCGCACGAAATACCAACTCGCGGAGAAGCTGCCAAATGAGCTTTGGAGTTTGTTGGTTGCCAGTGCCTGCGTGGGTGGAACTCCAGCCGCTAGCAATGCAGGTAGAGTCAGTAACCCACCGCCGCCAGCCATTGCATCAATAAAGCCTGCTGCCGTTGCAACAACAAACAAGATAGCCAATATTTCTAGAGTGATTTCCATATACCCAACGCCTTAAAATCCTGTGTAGCGACAAGTTACCACTCACAGCAGACGAGCAATAACGAAACACAAGATTCTAACCTATTCCAAATATTCATCATTAAGCTACCGCGGAATAACAGAATCGAGTAGGAGG
>NZ_JBFRVD010000119.1:0-406 GCF_041474985.1 Vibrio sp. 10N.222.49.C9
TCTTCAATTTAAGATTTTGTCGGCTCAATGAATACTGACTTCAAAACTACAAAAAGTAATTCTAAAGCTATTATCTTTCCAACAGAAAGATAATGAATTGACTGTGCCAAATACCTTCTTTCTACAAGAGAAAGTAGTTATTCGTATTGGTCACTCAGTTCATTGAAACCAAATTTGATTCCGAGGAATCTGTTTTACTTCTCTTTAAAAAAGGGAAGATAAAACGTTTTGATATTCATCAACGAGTGCCCACACAGATTGATAGGTTTAAATTGTTAAAGAGCTTCTCTTCGTTGTGACTTACATCACTTCGGAAGAGGCGGCCATTCTAGCGATTTAATTCTCAGTGTCAAACACTTATTTGGAATTAATTCCTACTTTCTAAAAGTAGAAGCGAATCATCGCT
>NZ_JBFRVD010000120.1:0-861 GCF_041474985.1 Vibrio sp. 10N.222.49.C9
AATTTAGGCAACAACGCCGCTCCAAACTGTCTTGAAACCCACGTCCCCTTTTTTGGGGTGAGAGGGGGGGGACTTTGCTTTTCATTTTTTCCTAGAGCTGATGTTTTCATACTTGCCTCCTGTATACATGAGGAGCAAAACAATGACAACTATCCAACCTGGTACAACAAAAGAACTAGTAATCAATTGGCACCTAACAGAAGTCTGTAATTACGGTTGTACATACTGCTTCGCAAAATGGGGACGCCCCAATGAACTACATCGTTCCGAGCAAGAAGTTGCAAAGTTACTAGATAAACTAGCTAACTACTTCATCAAAGGCACTCCAACCTTAAAAGAGGAGCTTGGTTACGAAAGTGTTCGCCTTAATTTTGCTGGCGGTGAGCCTATGATGCTAGGAGATACATTCATTACTGCTTTGATGCTGGCAAAACAAAAAGGCTTTAGTACTTCAACCATAACTAACGGACATTATTTAAGTTACGACAAACTGGCATTGCCTAAAGGTATACTGGATATGATTGGAATAAGCTTTGACAGTCAAAGCTTAAACACACGGAGAAAAATTGGAAGGAAAGACCGAAAAGGGAATTCTTTCAGCTCTGACGATCTAAAACAGGCACTAGCACGCCTGACTCAGTCCCAAGAGGGTATAAAAACAAAGATCAACACTGTCGTGAATAGTCTTAATTTCGAAGAAGATTTCTCTGAACTAATCGCCGAACTAAAACCCTACAAATGGAAAATCTTGCATGTCATGACATATGGTGATGATGAACTACTTGTTTCCAAGGCACAGTTTAACAGTTTTTTAGAAAGGCACAGTGGATTGGGGTTACCTCAGGGCGGGATCGCACTTTG
>NZ_JBFRVD010000121.1:0-545 GCF_041474985.1 Vibrio sp. 10N.222.49.C9
GGATAGGCTTGATGCTACCCCAGCTGCGGCAAGATGGGCAATGCCAATGAAGGGCATGAGTTGAATAGCCACATTTGCGGCATCTGTGATGGGGTTTCACCTTCAATTGCTCACCAACCATGGTTTGCAGGGTGCTTAAGCTGTCTTTAGCACGGCCCTCTTCCGCCTCTGCAATATGGTAATCAATTAAACGGTAGAAGCCCTTCATAGTAGGGTTCTTGATGAGCTGTCGAGTCAACAACGATTGAGCGGCGCCTGTGCCTTCATGCTGAGCGACCACTTGTGCCAGCATGAGCTCGACGGACACACCCGCTTTCTTGTCGATACATTTACGAAGAAACTCTAACAGTTCAGGCTCTTGACCCAGGTGGTAATAGCAATCGGCGAGGTTTGGTAGCACCTCACTGATAAAGTCGACATCCTGAGCTAATACCGACTCTAGATACTTAATGGTCTTGGTGTACTCTTCCGTTTCCATGTAGATGCGGCCAAGTGATATGTTGGCACGCACACATTTAGGGTCTTCCGCTAGCGCTTTCTTATAG
>NZ_JBFRVD010000122.1:0-212 GCF_041474985.1 Vibrio sp. 10N.222.49.C9
GAAGGTGTGACCTACGATGGTGGCGACGGTATTCTTACTGACAACGGTAATGGTACTTACACCTTTGCTCCGAATGAAAACTTCAATGGCGACGTAAACTTCGGTTTTGATGTATCAGATGGGACCGATACGGTCTCTGCAAACATCGACGTAAGCGTAACAGCGGTTGATGATGCGCCTGTGTCTGGTGACTTAGCGTACTCAATCGATGA
>NZ_JBFRVD010000123.1:0-758 GCF_041474985.1 Vibrio sp. 10N.222.49.C9
GTGAATCAGAAGCACATGCTGCGTATTTCGGTGATTGCGATCGCTCGTTTCGGTTTATTCCGATCACTTGATCCTGCCGTTTTTCTCTCTTCCTATTTTTACTCTAAGTGATCGGATTGCGCCAGTTTTCTCATCGACTCACCTCCTAGTTCTATTCGATGACTATTGTGTACCAGCCGATCCATTAGAGCGTCTGCGACAGTGGCGTTACCGATCATGTTGTACCACTCCTTTACAGGTAACTGACTGATGACGATCGTGCTGCTGTTTTGGTAACGATCTTCAAGCACTTCTAATAAGTGACTTGCATGCTCTTGGGTTAGCTTTTCCATCCCCCAGTCGTCGAGGATTAGTAGAGCTTTCTTAGCCAACGATTGAAGTTGCTTTTGATAGCTACCGTCCAGACGACCTGCGGTCAGGTCATCAAGCAGGCGAGTTAATCGGTAGTATCTGACCGTGTGTTGTTGGTCGCAGGCACTGGTTGCCAGTGCGCAGCCAAGATACGTTTTGCCAGCACCTGTTGGGCCTGTGATCAAGATATTCTGGTGCTTATGTAGATAACTGCCCGTTAGAAGTTCGCTCATCTGTTTACGATTGAGATTTCGTCCCTCCTTGTAGATGAGTTGGCTCGGCTGAGCATCCACTCTCAGTTTGGCTTGCCGTTTTAAGCGTTGGATTTTTGTCTGATTGCGATTCAAGATTTCACTTTCCAGAAGTAGGCTTAGCCTTTCCTCGAAGTGTAGTGGTCAACTGATATT
>NZ_JBFRVD010000124.1:0-1375 GCF_041474985.1 Vibrio sp. 10N.222.49.C9
ATTATGTTTTTTCGTATCACGTTTATTATATTCACCGAATGAGTTTAAGATCACAACATCGTATTGACTCAGTGTATGAGTTTGCACTCTACTGGTAGACTCATGCCAGGGCGACCGCATGAGTGCCTAGTTTTCCACCACCTGACTAAAGCCAGCACTCAATACTGCCTCTAGCATTGATGTATTCATCATGCAGCGCTTTTGCTTACCAACAATGCTTAGCTTGGTTGGCTCTTCTCGGAGCATGTTCAAACTCATATGGCGTAGGCATGATAGATTCTCTGCACCGTGATCTTTGTATATCTGGCACGCATCTTCATTCATGGTTACATCAAGCACCCAGTGCATTGATTCTATGCCCCAATGCTCTCTGACTGCCATCGCTGCTTGCTCTGCACTCAGCTTTTTAGAACTGATATAATAACGGTACTCTAGATCGACAGATTTGCCTTTCTCAAGGCGAAAGTTTTCAACCATAACAATGCTCTTCAAGGCTTTCCAGCGAGAGAAGTTACCTTCAAGTTTCGTACTATCAAAAACATAGCATTGGCGTGATTCTATACGACCGTGTCCTTGCTTAAGAGAGATCTCATCAACCACATTGGCTCGTTGAGAAGAGAACGCCTTTTCTATTGCTTGTCGGAGTTTTCCTTGGTTGCTCTTTACGGCAAGCAGGTAGTCTCCACCTTGATCTACAATGGCTTTAGCAATCTTGGTTTGACAGGCCATAGCATCAATGGTTACTAGCGCTCCCTTGACATCGAGCATCTTTATCAGTTCAGGGATCGCTGTAATTTCATTGCTTTTTTGTTCGGTTTTTAACTGCCCTAATACGAGCTTGTTTGATGACGCGTAAGCACTGATCATATGAATAGTACTCGCTCTGTCTTCGCGATTATATGAGCCGCGAAGCGTTTTGCCATCGATCGCAACGACTTGACCATCAGTAAGGGTGTGAATTGATGACATCCAGTTTATGAAGCATTCATGAAACTGCTCAGGTTCAATCGTCGATATTATTCGAGCAACAGTGTCATCAGCAGGAATACCGTTCAAAAATAGGTCATTGCGCCTAAACCAGTCATGATGTCCGAGAATGTACTCACGAATATCAAACCAGCCTTTCGCACCAGCAATAACCGCACATAGCGAGCCAAAAAGGACTTCAAACAGGCAATAAGTGATCTTTGCACCTTGGCGTTGGTCGGTAATCGTTTGAAAATGTTCTTTGAAGTGGTCAATGTGCATGATTTGCTCCCTAAAAAGGGAGCATATGATCACAGCTAAATGTGATCGTCAAATCGATCGTAGTTTTGACCAAAAAATGTTCACGATCTCACCCTGGGTGATGTAGTGAGTTAGAACTGAATAGAAG
>NZ_JBFRVD010000125.1:0-378 GCF_041474985.1 Vibrio sp. 10N.222.49.C9
ACATATCAAATTACCAGCTCACTGCCTGATGCGATTGATTCGCTGATTGATAAGGCGAAGGGGCAGTTAGTGGTTCATCGCAAGGGAGAGTTAAGTCAGGGCGATGTTGAATCGTTGCACTTCAGTGTTGAATTAGATGCTGAGTCACAGACTGCAATTGTGACTTCATCAAAATTGCCGGTGACCATGTTCCATGTTGAGCCTGGCTCCTTGATTGAAAACTTCGAGCGTCTAGGTGAGCACTACGGTTGGAAGGCGAGTGAAGATATGTACTTGGCGCGTCAATACCAAGTGCCATTTGGTTATCCGGTTGTGACAGAGCAGGGAAATGTTAAGCGTGCGCTTGAGCAGATGCTATCGGGTTTTTCAACACTAAGA
>NZ_JBFRVD010000126.1:0-280 GCF_041474985.1 Vibrio sp. 10N.222.49.C9
GATAAAAGCTATTACAAAATATTTGTTTCTGAACGCAGATGTTTTTTTTGCCCAAATTGAATGATAAATACCTTTGCGTTGCAACAGTCATCGCTGAGTTTAAAAAACCCAACATCGCAACCACACCTGCTATCAGATTAAATATGCCGTACTCTTCTACGCCTAGCGACTCGATTAGAAGCTTCATTGTCAACAAGGCAAAAATAGCAGTAATTATCATTTTTACGTAAAGAATTGCCGTATTTGATGCCATTTTTCTAGCTGACTTCTTTTCAAAATC
>NZ_JBFRVD010000127.1:0-525 GCF_041474985.1 Vibrio sp. 10N.222.49.C9
TCATAGCTGACCCAATCATTACCATGCAAGGGCAGTCACCAGAGAGTGCAGGAAAAGCACTTAATGACATTATTTCAATTTACAGACACAGACGCGATCTAGAAGTAACCACACTTGCGAACTATGGCGACTTCACGCTAACACTGAGTAAGTCTGAGTATTACAATCGATATTCACTTAAAGGGGCTAACACCTACACATTGAATATTCCGAACTGTAACGCAGGAGGACGAGCGATTGACAACGCTGTAATGAAGAAAATCAAACAACTTACAGAGCTACAATCAACCGTGGAAGATGAAATCTCACGCTGTCAGTTAGAACAAACGTCAGCAGAAGTAGAGATCAACGAGCAATTCCCTCACTACGAAGAAATAGAAAGACTGAAAAAAGTAATTAGCACTATTCAACTTGAACTGGCTAATAAGCAGAGCGAAGAACAAGCAGAAGCCAAAGCGGAAAAAGAATCCAAGAAAGAGACAGCATAAACAAGCAATCACCCCCTCTAGTGACAATAGTTACTAG
>NZ_JBFRVD010000128.1:0-1390 GCF_041474985.1 Vibrio sp. 10N.222.49.C9
ATTGCGATGTGACATATGCAGAGATATGTTACGAGGATTTTGCACAAAAGAATCACATGCAAGGGTAATCCTCCCATTAATAACTGCACGTGTTCGTAGAATTTATGCGGCTATTTTTAGTGGTGGATACCCTCCATTCGCTTTGTGTGGGCGCTCATGGTTGTAGAACCAAAGCCAACGGGTTGCTTTATCTTGTACTTCCGCTATCGAATCAAATAGATACTTGCTTACCCAACTGAATCGGACGGTTCGGTTGAAACGCTCAACATAAGCATTTTGTTGAGGATTGCCTGGCTGTATATAATCAATACGAATACCTCGATTTTTAGCCCATTCAACAAAATGACCGCTGATAAACTCCGGCCCATTATCACAGCGAATGGCGATAGGCTGTTCTCGTTGCTCGATTACCTGCTCTAGAGCCCTAACAACTCTTACTGCTGGTAAAGATAAATCAGCTTCGATAGCTAATCCTTCACGCTTAAAGTCATCAATGACATTAAACAGGCGATAATTACGTCCATCGGAAAGTTGATCGTGCATAAAATCAATAGACCAAACTTGATTCGGTTTGATCGGGTCTTTTAGTGGCTCTGGTACATTACGATTTAGTCGTCTTCGCGGACGGATACGCAGATTTAGAGCCAGTTCGCAGTATATGCGATAGACGCGCTTGTGATTCCAAGTATGCCCTTTAACATTGCGAAGGTAGTTAAAGCACAATCCAAAACCCCAGTCGGACTCGTCTTCGGCCAATTCAGTAAGCAACTGAGCTATCTGTTCATTCTCAGGTTGCCCTTTTGATTGATACCGATAGCACGTCTCACTGACGCTAAACCAACGGCAAGCCTGCCGGATGCTAATTGTGTTGTTCGCCACTGAGTGCTGAGCCATCTTGCGACGCTCACAGGGCTTCACCACTTTTTTGCCATAGCCTCAGAAATCACTTCTGCTTTTAAGCGCTCTTCCGCGTACATCTTTTTAAGGCGGCGATTTTCATCTTCAAGCTCTTTCATTCGAGTCATAAGGGAAGCGTCCATACCTCCGTATTTTGAGCGCCACTTATAGAAGGTCGCGCTGCTCATACCATGCTCTCGGCAAAGCTCTGGGATCGGGGCTCCCGCTTCTGCTTGTTTTAAGATAGAGAGGATCTGACTGTCCGTGTATCGTGATTTTTTCATATTGAATCTCCTGTATTAACTATACGAGAAAATTCTACTTTTTCATGCTGTTACTTTTCGGGGGGATTACCCAAGGTGTGATGAACACAGATAAAAGAGGAGAAAGGGATGCGAACTGGATTGGATAAGATCAAAAAAGCCAGCATCTAACATGCTGGCTTGAGACAAATTCCGTTTTTGGTATCACACTAGTTTCATTTCTTGAATAA
>NZ_JBFRVD010000129.1:0-299 GCF_041474985.1 Vibrio sp. 10N.222.49.C9
GAAGTGTACATGGGTTGTGCCGGTGGCATCGACTCTAGCCTTGAATTCGCTATCGAGCGTGAAGATGCCCCGCAAGGCTCTGTGACTAAAAAGCTGATCTTGAAGGGCTTGAAAGGCGGTCACTCTGGCTGTGATATTCACACTGGTCGTGGCAACGCGAACAAGTTACTGGCACGTTTTCTTGCCAGCCACGCCGAAGAGCTAGAACTACGACTGATTGATTTTACCGGTGGTAGCCTGCGCAATGCGATCCCTCGTGAAGGTTCAGTCACCCTTGCCCTGCCACAAGCCAATGTAGC
>NZ_JBFRVD010000130.1:0-345 GCF_041474985.1 Vibrio sp. 10N.222.49.C9
CAATAGTGGTGGTCCTCTGCAAGATGTAGGTGTTGAGCTTGAAACGGAAGGTTATGGCGGCATGCAAAAACTTCAGTTTAGGGTGGCAGACACTAAATTGTTTTTGGGTATACAGCAGTTCTACGCGGATAGTGAGGTAAGGCTCAAGAATAATTCTGGGATTGGTTCGGACAGTTATACCCTTGCCGAGACACGCTCTTCAGGTTTGGGGTTTAACCTTGAATATGACGCAAAAAATAGCTTCTTTTATCCAACCGAGGGCTGGGATTTTATTGCTGAATACCTCTGGTATAGAGAAGGTATCGGCAGTGATAACGACTATGAGACCTTTTTGGCCTCAAGTAC
>NZ_JBFRVD010000131.1:0-388 GCF_041474985.1 Vibrio sp. 10N.222.49.C9
GTACCTTACCGGTGTTACTGATGTTGAGATCAATAGCTCCGCTCTCGTGTTTCTACAATCACCATTCTTGTCTATCCAGCCAGAACCAAACTCACCTCTAGAGAATTGTCTTTGAGATTTACCTTCGCTAGGTAAGCGGCCGTCGTTTTCTAGGCATTCCTCCAAAGAAAAGTACAATTTGTAGTTTGTGAGTTCCTTGTAATTTGGAGAGCTAGCTGCATAGCAGATCCCATCACTACTTAGTTTGATGTCCTCGAAGGCCAGAGCTGGCAATGCGAATGTTGTGGTGAGAAAAGTGAATGTAGTGAGTATGGCTCTCATCATAATAGTTCCTTCCATCTATCTATAAAATTAATGATTTCAAATTCATTATAAGTGGGTGTTTGAT
>NZ_JBFRVD010000132.1:0-246 GCF_041474985.1 Vibrio sp. 10N.222.49.C9
TAGGCGTTATCCGTGATGGTGATAAGAAAGAGTTTGATGTCACGCTCGGCGAATCACAGCTTCAGCAAACCAAAGCAGAACAGCTTCATCCTGGATTAACTGGCGCTGCGCTCAGTAACACCAAAGATTCTGATGGATACAAGGGCGTGAAAGTGACTTCTGTTTCCGAAGGTTCTCCGGCCGCTTCCTATCAGATCGAGCAAGGCGACATTATTGTCGGTGTTAACCGTCAAGTGGTGACTAACC
>NZ_JBFRVD010000133.1:0-318 GCF_041474985.1 Vibrio sp. 10N.222.49.C9
CCCAAAGTCAGCAACGCAGGCTGCGGGTAACAGGTGTAATACCCGTAGGGTGACGGAAAACCATCAGGTACACGCTTATAACGCTCAAGCAATGATTCAGGAAGACGCTCATAGGAAGCGAACTTATGAAACATCCTTCTATCGCCGTGATAGAAAGCAATATGCTCATTAATGCTCATATAGAAACAACCAACACAACCCGAACGACTGCGACCGGCAGCGTAAGAACTGTTAATCAATTCCAGTTCAGAAGCTATATTTAACACCTCTTCTCTAGACACCTTCTGACTCACAAATGGCATTTCTGCATCTGCACCC
>NZ_JBFRVD010000134.1:0-301 GCF_041474985.1 Vibrio sp. 10N.222.49.C9
AAAGAAGAGAGGATGAGGTTAGGTAGGGGAAATACCTAGCGTTCTAATCGATGTTGGGGGGTGGTGCTGTTTAGGTGCCACCCTTTTTTTATCTGCGTTCAAAAAGTTGATTATGTTGGTGTTACTTAGGTAATTTGGTTCAAGAGAAGCAGGGAAGGAGGTTGGGCGGTGCTGTATCAGAATGAGGTGGTTAGGTTTTGTAGTAAATCGGCGGTGCTGTTTGCTCTGCGAGATGCTAAACAGACTGAGAAGTTACGACGCATGAATGGCGAAAAAGCCCATTTACAGACGGTGTTTATGG
>NZ_JBFRVD010000135.1:0-680 GCF_041474985.1 Vibrio sp. 10N.222.49.C9
CCACCTAGAATGGACAATAGAACCATCATAGTGTTCATGTGTCCCGCGCCACGCATAAGAAGTGGTCTCACTAGGTTGTCGATCGCGCCTACCACCCCTATAGACCAAACGGTTAACAAAAGTGCTCCTGAGTAATCCTGTGTCAGTAATAAGAACAGGATTGCAGGGATTAATACAATGGATGTTCCAAGGATTGGAATGAGCGATGCGACACTTATGATTGCACCCCAAAGCAGGCCTTGAAATCCAACCGCATACATTCCAACTCCGCCGGCGAATCCTTGAAGTAGTGCTGTGGCCAATGTGCCAAAAATAATGGTTCTGGAAACGTGTTTCGTTTGGGTTAGCAGCAGTTGTTGTTGGCCTTCGGGTAATACTACGAGTGTTTTGATGTTGGTGATGATGCTCTCGTGATCTCTCAAGAAGAAGAACAAAACGAAAATCATGATCAGAAATGCTATGACGGCATTGGTAAGGTTGGCGAGTAAAGTTCCGCCGTACTGAAGAGCTTTACTGCTGATAGAGGCGCTGTATGTGAGGATGTGTTGATTGATGTCTTGGATGGTAAGCGGTTCGAGCAGTACGTACTCGTTCAGCCACTCGAGATGTGTTTGAGACCAATCTGCCGAAATTACGTTCTGGAGTCCGCTGCTAACCGTCCACTGATAGATGTCGTGTGA
>NZ_JBFRVD010000136.1:0-3127 GCF_041474985.1 Vibrio sp. 10N.222.49.C9
AGCTCTGGGATTTCTAGGTAAGGGGTAAAGATTGGCGTGATTAGCGCAACTTTGTCACCTTTTTTCAATAGACCATTGTTGAACATGGTTGCGAACGTGTACGTCATTGACGCAGTGCCGCCTTCTGTTGCGAACAGGTCAAAGTTAGTCGTCATTGGCATTGGGCCGTACATCTCTTCTGCGATGTATTGTTTAACCACTTTCTCGATGTTCACTAGCATACGTGGTGGCACTGGGTAGTTACACGCAAGGTAAGCCAGTACTAGCTCGTTTAGGAACGCTTGTTTTTCGATGCCTAGACGGTCTTTTGCGTAGCTTAGTGCACGACGTAGGAAATCAACGCCTTTGTCTGTTGCATATTGGCTTGCGAACGTGTCGAAACGCTCAACGATGCCGACGCCATCAGGGATACCACCGAAATCACCACCTAGGTAAGCGTAGTTACGCTCTGCTTCTGCTACCGCAAACTCACCAAGACGGATGAATGCTTTACGAGGTAGCGTTGCTAGGAAGTTAGGGTTACCACGACCTGCATCAAGAAGTGCACGATCTGGCACAGCTTGCGCCACTTCAATCAGTTTGTCTTTTAGCTCGAATGGGCTTAGGTCAGCGAATTTTGAAAAATCGATAGTTGGAGTTTGAGTAGTCATAATAGATACCTTACTTTCATAAATTTTAGCAAGTCGATCCCCTTCCCTATGTTTGGCCAGGGAATCGCTTAGTGTTTTAATTGGATTGACGTCTTAGACTGACGTTATAGTCTGAATTACATACCAGCGTTGACGGAGATAATGCCGACGATGATTGGTCCCCAAAGGGTCAATAGCACGTTGGCTACTGCGTAAGTCACTGTGAATGAGAATACTGGAGTTGCATTGCCTGTTTTTTCCATCAATGCCGCAAACGCAGGGTTTGCACTTCGACCACCAGTCACACAACCAAGTGCTTCAATTGGGTTTTTGATTCTCAAAACAAAGTAAGAGAAGAAGAACGAAATAATCTGTGGAATGATGGTTACCGCAACACCCAAGAATAGTAGGCTCATACCGTGTTCTTTGATGGTGTCTACCGCTTGAGGGCCAGCCTCAAGACCAACGATACCCACGAATGCTGCTAGACCGAAGTCGCGAATAAAGCTTGCTGCTGATTCTGGGAATTGCGCCACATGTGGGTTACGGCTGCGTAACCAACCAACAATCAGACCTGACACTAGACAGCCTGCACCAGAGCCGATAGTGACCGGAATACCTGCAATTTTGAAGTTGATTAGGCCAATCAAAAGACCCAATACCATACCCATGCCTAGTACAATGAAGTCAGTCATTGTTGCTGAGTTCATTGGCTTACCGATTGTACCTTGAACACGATTAATATCGCTTGGTGAGCCAGTTAATTGAATAACATCATTTTTCTTAACAACAAGGTCAGCGTGAACTGGGATTGATACACCTTCGCGAAGGTAGTCAGTCACATAAACACCACGGTAAGTGCCTTTGTTCGCTTCTGATTTGATTTGACCTAGTGTACGGCCAATCAGTTGTTTGTTGTCTGCGATAAGCTGACGGTTCTCTTCAATGACTTCGTACTCTTCTGGAAGCACAACTTCAGAGCCAACAGAGTCACCTTTCAACTGACCAATGGCTTTACGAGTACCTGTGATAACCAGAACATCGCCTTGTTGAAGCTTAGTAAATTTGTCTGCTTCAATCGCTTTGCCATCACGCTCGATAACTTCGATGCATGCGTCTATTGAATCTTGATTGATTTGGACTAGTGTCAAACCATTCAGTTTGCTCTCTGCTTTGATTTCAAAAGCGCGAGTCTCAAGTTTTGTCATCGCATTGAATTCACCAGCACCAAGCTCTGCATTACCATCTGAGTTCGCTTCTGCCATTTTGATTGCTTCAGAGCGAATGTCCCATTTCATTAGTGTTGGGAATACCCATGTCACCATTAGGATTGGACCTAGAGAACCAAAGATGTATGTTACAGCGTAACCAACAGCAACGTTAGTTTGCATCAGATGTTTGGCTTCTTCAGACACACCACCCAAACGGGCGATCGCATCGCCTGCAGTACCAATGATCGCAGACTGAGTTAAACCACCGGCAGCTAGGCCCGCAGCAGTACCTCTATCTAAGTCAAACAACCACGCAGCGGCAAGTACACACAATAAGCCTGAAACCGTCATAACAACCGCAGACAACAGAATGTTGATGGTTCTAAAGTTAAGCGCTTTAAAGAATTGTGCGCCGCCTTGATAACCCACAGCATAAATAAAGAGCGCAAAGAAAATACTTTTTACGCCGGGATCAATCTGAACACCAAATTGCCCAATAATTACGCCCATTAATAATGTTCCGGCCACACCGCCTAAAACAAATCGGCCGATAGTAATTTTACCAACCATATAACCCAATGAGAGTGTAATAAATAGTGCGACAAATGGTGCCATGTCAAACAGATTAGAAATAATGTCCATGACAAATTTACTCTTGTTACTAAATATAAGGAGTAAATAATCTAACGAATAACTTAATAATGACATTTGTTGGATTATTCAAAATAAATAAAGCATCTCGTTGCTTCGAACCGAATATTAAGAACAAAAGGTTTTATTATGTAATCCCATTTGATGGATCAAATCATCACTTTAACTGTTCGCATAGTTTTTGAAGTGCAATTTACACCTTAAGTGATTGGTTTAAATAGATTTATCTTAAACCGGCAAAAGTAGATGATTTTCGAAATCAATTTCAATTAAGTGTTTCCACTTCAAGAACGACAACCTACCTACCGTTGTTTTACTGGCTTACGGCTCTCAACAAAGAGGCAGTTGGCATAATCACCGGGCGTTGTTAATGATATGGACACTTCCACCCACCGTCTAAACTTATAGTCGGTAACATAAATGAGGAAGAGACCATGACCATTGCAACTTTAGGTATCGACTTAGCTAAATCTTCTTTTGCTCTTCACGGAGTAGATTCATCAGGCAAAGTTCTTTTGAAGAAAAATATCAGCAGAAAGAAGTTGTCCGAAACGTTGACCAATATGCCTCCTTGTCTTGTTGGTATGGAAGCTTGCTCCAGTGCTCATTATTGGGCTGTAGTGGTACGCTGAATTT
>NZ_JBFRVD010000137.1:0-233 GCF_041474985.1 Vibrio sp. 10N.222.49.C9
TGGAGGCGCCTCCCGGAGTCGAACCGAGGTCCACGGATTTGCAATCCGCTGCATAGCCACTCTGCCAAGGCGCCTTCAATAGTGTTTTAAGAGAACAACTCTTTTGATTAATACCAAGCGAGGTAATAATCAAATAGATGGTGCCCCGGGCCGGACTTGAACCGGCACAACGCGAACGTCGAGGGATTTTAAATCCCTTGTGTCTACCAATTCCACCACCAGGGCACGCAATT
>NZ_JBFRVD010000138.1:0-341 GCF_041474985.1 Vibrio sp. 10N.222.49.C9
CTTTGATATCCCAAGAAACATTGAGTCCTACTATCAGGAAACCGGTCGAGCAGGGCGAGATGGCTTGCCCGCTGAAGCGATGACCTTGTATGACCCATCCGACATCAACTGGTTGCGACGCATGCTTGATGAAAAAGAGGATGAACAGCAGAAAAAAGTCGAGATGCACAAGTTAAACGCAATGAGTGCCTTTGCTGAAGCACAAACCTGCCGTCGACAAGTCCTGCTGCATTATTTTGGTGAGTATCGTGAGAAAGCGTGTGGTAACTGCGATATCTGTATCGATCCGCCAAAAACCTTTGATGGTACTGAAGCTGCACGAAAGGCGCTCTCTTGTGTGT
>NZ_JBFRVD010000139.1:0-1254 GCF_041474985.1 Vibrio sp. 10N.222.49.C9
TTAAGATCCTGTCTATGAGTCACTACTAAATTATCTATATTTATCAATATTTCAGCACATGACAATCAATATCATTTTATACCATCCGCATTGGCCGTATTCCTCTCGCGCACGCGAGAGCTCAATCTAGAGATTACTAAGTGTGATTATTGTCACGTATTTGGCAATAACTTGAGACGCTATCAGTTAAAGAAAAATGAAGTTTTAGTCAATGTTGAAAGCTTTAAGAGCTGAGTGCTGAGCTTGCTTAAAGTCAATTATTTGCTCTGATTTAGGTAGATTGATATCGTATGCCAATTTCAAAAATCCCTTTAAAAACAATGATTTAAAGTGTTGACGAGGTGCTATGTGAACGTTATTGTAAATGGCAACAGGTGATAGTCGCTTGTGAAGAATGGAGAAATAAAATGTTAAAGATACTTAATTTAAAGAAAAAAAATCGTGTCTGGTTCGCCGCTGAAGTAGAAGGGCGTAAGTGTAAGTTGAAAATTGATAATTTATCGAAAGAGTTGGAACTTGGTGAGCATATGCTTGATGTTGAGGACATATCGACAGAAAGTCAGTGGGGCAAAGAGTTAAAGTTTTGTTTAACTGGAAAGACGGGGATAGCAGAAGCGAGCGACTTCATCCATGTATCAACACCCTTTAATCGTTATTTTATCGAACAGTGTCATCAACTAGGTGGCGTTTGGGATAAAAAAGCGAAGCATTGGGCTTTTAATGATTTAGTTGAATCAGAGGTCGAGGAACTTGAGTTCTGTTTCAATTCAACGTTGATATCTATTGAAGTGAGTTTACCTAGTAATCTAGAAGCCAAATGTGAAGGTATCTATTGCCTCGGGTATTCAGTCGCTTTTGCACAGAATCGAGATTCAGGCGCTAAAATAACCAGAGATGTATTTGTAGTTAAAGGTGGATTTAGTAGCGGAGGCAGTGCGAAACACTGGGTTACCACTGGGGGAAAAGGCACTGTCTTTAGAATGAAGGTTCCTATTGAGGTGTTCAAAAAGTACTCCAGTGCAGAGACCCACTACGAGTTTAAGCGCTTGGACAAAGAAGCGGAAAGCAGTGAAGAGGCGCACTATGGATAACTCAATGAAAGCAATGCTTGTTGAGCGTGCAAAAGCTAGGCGTTTGTACAGGCTAGATCCCGAATCAGATTGGAACGAAATTGTACAACTGGTTGAAAATCAGCCGAGGCTCAGACATTTTGTTTATTGTTTGTATACTGGACAGGCGTTGTTGCCTAAATTA
>NZ_JBFRVD010000140.1:0-677 GCF_041474985.1 Vibrio sp. 10N.222.49.C9
ACACAGATTGATTAGGTTTAGAAAAGTAAAGAGATGAAGAACTCCCAAGTTCTTCGAAGTTTGTTTCTACTTTTAAAGTAGAGATGAATTGCAGTGTCCCGTTCGTCTAGAGGCCTAGGACACCGCCCTTTCACGGCGGTAACAGGGGTTCGACTCCCCTACGGGATACCACTTCCTTCAAGAAGTAAAAAGGGTCGTTAGCTCAGTTGGTAGAGCAGTTGACTTTTAATCAATTGGTCGCAGGTTCGAATCCTGCACGACCCACCATTTCCTCCCAAGGAAATAAAATTTGGGGCGATTAGCTCAGTTGGGAGAGCACCTGCCTTACAAGCAGGGGGTCACTGGTTCGAGCCCGGTATCGCCCACCATTTCCTCCCAAGGAAATAAAAATATGGGGCTATAGCTCAGCTGGGAGAGCGCCTGCCTTGCACGCAGGAGGTCTGCGGTTCGATCCCGCATAGCTCCACCATTCTTTCTCCATGAAGGAATCAAAACTATCATGGGCGATTAGCTCAGTTGGGAGAGCACCTGCCTTACAAGCAGGGGGTCACTGGTTCGAGCCCGGTATCGCCCACCATCTTTAAGCACACTTTTCTTAGTAATAGAAAACTGAGTGTATTTAAAAATGGTTTTGAAAGTTTAATGCTTTAAAAACTCTTGCTCTTTAACAATTTGGA
>NZ_JBFRVD010000141.1:0-254 GCF_041474985.1 Vibrio sp. 10N.222.49.C9
ATCCTGCACGACCCACCATTCCTTCTCCACGAAGGAATTAAAACTTTTAGTGGGCGATTAGCTCAGTTGGGAGAGCACCTGCCTTACAAGCAGGGGGTCACTGGTTCGAGCCCGGTATCGCCCACCATTCTCTAAATATTCTTGGAAGTTAAATCTCCAAACCACTTCTTATGTCGCTGGTTGGATTTTTCGACTGTGAGAGTCTTTAGAAAATGAACTTCACAAGAAGTCTCATTGCTCTTTAACAATTTGGA
>NZ_JBFRVD010000142.1:0-209 GCF_041474985.1 Vibrio sp. 10N.222.49.C9
CTTAAAGATGGTGGAGCTATGCGGGATCGAACCGCAGACCTCCTGCGTGCAAGGCAGGCGCTCTCCCAGCTGAGCTATAGCCCCATCTAGGTCGATATTGGTGGGTCTGAGTGGACTTGAACCACCGACCTCCCGCTTATCAGGCGAGCGCTCTAACCAGCTGAGCTACAGACCCAATATCGTCTCTTAACTTTTCTAAACCTAATCAA
>NZ_JBFRVD010000143.1:0-472 GCF_041474985.1 Vibrio sp. 10N.222.49.C9
GCACACTGAGCCAAACAAATAAGCGTATTCAAATTGCTGCTGTTTTACTACGCGAGGTCTCGTTCCACGAGTAGCCCAAAGACGTGTTGTTGTGTTCTGCTGACCAAACCTAGCTTCGTCTTGAAACCAGACATCAACACTCTCTAGCCCAATATGGCCGGGGATCTTAAGGATCGTTTCGATTTGGAATTTTTTTAAAATCGTCTTGTATTTGCTGTGATTGTTTAGGGTGTTTGGAACGAGAAGTTATCCAAGAAAAACCCATGTGGTCGAGGAGATAATAGATGGAATTAGGGTGGTAGTGCTTGTCAAAGTGTTTAACGATGTAGTCATGTATATCGCTTCCAACAAGGCGGCCACCAGAAGGTGATTCAGCTTCTTTTTTTATGAAGGCACTGAGTTGAGCCCGCTGCTCATCGGTGAGGTATGCAGGCCTACCAGTCCGAGGTTTTTCTTGAAGTCCTTCTAGGCC
>NZ_JBFRVD010000144.1:0-361 GCF_041474985.1 Vibrio sp. 10N.222.49.C9
GCGCCACCGGTTACTATGATCATTTTGCACTTTCCTTCAAATTTGATTAACTCAGAGTATAACAAGGAACTAAAATCTAGGGAATTAAACCTACATTTATGAGAAACTTAGGTGTAATAGCAACGGACTATCTACCTTGTATTGATGCCGTTTATCCATTTATGAAGAAGCCGTAGATAAAGTTATAGAGGAATGAACTTGAATCAGTCTAAACAACCAGTGTCATCACAGCAAAGTCCTATGGGTGAAGCCTACTATCAGGATGATGAGATTGACCTAAGAGAATTATTCATCGCGCTTTGGAAGGGCAAGATTTTAATTGTAGCGACTACTTTTATTTTTGCTGCTGTTGCTGTGGTGT
>NZ_JBFRVD010000145.1:0-299 GCF_041474985.1 Vibrio sp. 10N.222.49.C9
GCTAAGTGCCTTTGTGGTCTTGAAGCCGAAGCTATCCATGAGTATCAATGGCGTCATGTGAAAGAAGCCATGTTGCTCGGTGTTCCTGTTGAACTTTCCGTTCAAACACGAAGAATTAAGTGTCGTGACTGCGGCATAAAAACAGAGTCTCTATCTTGGTTAGAGCCTTATGCTCGTATAACGAAGCGCTTAAAAAGTTATATAGAACAACTGCTGCCTCTTCTTCCCATTAAGCATATCTCCCAGTTAACGAGCGTACATTGGCACACCATTAAAGAGATAGATAAACGCCGACTTCG
>NZ_JBFRVD010000146.1:0-5289 GCF_041474985.1 Vibrio sp. 10N.222.49.C9
CTTAAGGTTCTGTCTATGAAGCTCCCTAAATTTAAGAAAAAACTGCACCTTATAACCTCGCTGCTAACCTAAAATTTTGATACACTCCACCACAGGAAATACAATATACGAATTACTATGAAGCTTTATACGATCCAACATTCATTGGCACTTCTTAGCATTCAATTAATCATAACAAGTTGGTGTCTATTCACATACTCTCATTTACCAAACACTGTTCTTAATTCTATGATTTTGGTTATGTTTGTATTTTTATTAACTACTTATACTCTTCCGTCAAAAAATAGACTATTTTCAAATAAACAGCATGAGTTCATTATTACACTTATAAGTAGTTATGGCGTTTCAGCTCTATTTATTACACTCATCCGAATAGATTACTCTCGTCCTGCTTTGCTTATAGGGGCTGCCTTAACCTTTATTTGGATTCTCATCTATTATCGTTTACATAAAAAACAAAAAATTACACTATATTCTCTTACTGGATCAGTAGATAGTGTTGACTCACGTTATAAAAACATTACCATATATCAGTATCAAAAAGACATATCACTACATCAAATCAAAAAAAACTCCGATGGACTGGTTACTAGTCTCCATGAAATACACTCAAGAGATACAGCTCAATTCCTTGCAGATTGTGCTCTTGCTCAAATACCCGTTTATCATTCGGAAGTGATTACTGAGCGATTAAATAAACAAGTATCAACTACTCATTTATCCGAAACCACCTTACAATCTCTCATCCCAAACTCTAGATACTTAAAAATAAAGCCCGTACTAGAAGCAACTCTTATCTTACTATTTTTGCCTATAACTCTTATTTTATGCTCTATTATTTCAGCTCTACTTTATATACAAGATCCAGGAAAAGTAATATACACCCAAACTCGAGTTGGAAAAAATGGTACAACATTTACTCTGTATAAATTCAGAACCATGTACAATTCAGCATCAATCAAAAGTACACAATTTGCTACTCAAGAAAAACATCGAATTCATATTATTGGTGCTTGGTTAAGAAAATTTAGATTGGATGAAATACCGCAGTTTTATAATGTATTAAAGGGAGATATGTCCCTAATTGGCCCTCGACCTGAGCAACCTGAATTTGTTAAGTCCTACAAACAGCAAATCCCATTTTACAACTATCGCCATACGGTAAAGCCAGGAATCACCGGCTGGGCACAGATAAATCAAGGATATACCGACAATTCAGAATCAACGCAGACAAAGCTAGGCTATGATATCTATTATATTAAGCACTACAGCTTCGAGTTAGATTTAACTATCGCAATAAAAACGGTTAGGACCTTACTAACAACTGATGGATCTGCGTAATGAAGCAAAAAAAAGTAGTACATATACTCATTGACAATGCCACTCGACTTGAATTTTTCCAACGAGTCCTTAAGAATGAAAATACTACACCCTCTTATGTACTTCATTCGAACATCTATACCTATGTGCTAGCAAAAACAAAAAAGTATCCTGGCAGCCATATTTTACTTAGACAAAGTAAAGTTAAGAAAAACACAGTACAGTCAAGTATTGAAGAGATTAAGGGACAAAGAGAATATCACTATGGTATTAACCGAAGTAACTTTAAAAAATTAGTAGAACCAAATGATGAACTATGGGTATTCTCAGGATTTCAATACGTCGCTTTAGAAATAAAGACTACACATCATAATATTCGTTACTTTGAAATAGCTAATTTCCCGAATAAATACCAGTCAAGTTATACAGGGGTAAATGCGGATGCAGATCATCATCATAAAATAGAAGAATTGCGAAGAACTCGTACTGTGACGCCTAGAGAAATAGAACTGCTAAAAAAACGATTACTAACTTTTCGTCCACCACACGTTGACTCATCAATATTAAGCAAAGCTCTAGAACAGTTTGTGAACCTGATAGGTTTTTATTGCCTAAAAACAACAGCACCTCATTCATCACCCTTGCAGCAATTAAAAACAGCAATAGAGATCTATCGAGTTAGAAAGGTAATTCATAGCCATAAGAGCTTACAACACCCAAGTAACTTCAATTTATTCATAGGTCAAGTAGCACAAGATTCACAAACCCTATTTCAATCTAATACAAATGCCATTGATTCAATTAAAAAAGCACACCAAGACTCAGAATCAAAAGGACTCCCCCTTATCGTTCGGCTTCACCCTGGAGAAAAACAACTTTGCGTAATACAGGAACAAATCCATTTTTGTAAACAAGAAGGCATCCTCATTTGCAACCAAGGAGCTTTACTTGAAAGCGTTCTTCAAAGTGAGCATATATATACAATAAACTCCACTGGAGGGTTACATTCTTTACTCCTTGAAAAACCAGTAACCCTTTATGGCAACAGTTTTTATCAAGATTGGAAAGCCAGCGATGTTGTCCTTTACCACCAATATTTACTTCAAGAGCTGTACTCTCCTACCCCATAAAAGGAAACAATAGTGAACATAATTACTACATCCACCAAAGTTGGGGATAATGCTCAACTCTCATTTAAGAAAGTAGGGGTACTAGATATCCGACGCAAATCAATCCCGGAACTATGTGAAGATAAGCGAGTTTTAGTGGTTGGCTGTGTAGATATGATTGATATGCTCTCTATGCAAAAGTACATAGAACAAGGAGAACATCAATTCCACAATATTTCCCAGAAAGCCAGCTATACGGCAGGACTTGATATCAATGAAAAGGGCGTTAAATTACTGCAAGAAAAAGGATACCATGTTGATCATTGCGACATATTCAACGGTCAAAGTAAGTATCTAGAGGAAGAGTATGATTATGTCGTTTTGTCTCATGTTTTAGAGCATATGATTGATTTAACGGGCTTCATAAACAAAGTAATGAACACTGTAAAAACCAAACAAGTTATTTTTGCGGTACCAAATGCATACAATATAAAACATGCGCTCCCCGCTCTATTACTACAAAGAGAAAAAGTCAGTAATGACCACTATTACACTTTTACACCAATCACCTTTGTAAAGCTTATCAAAGGATTGAACTTTGAAGTAAAAGCACTATATTTTGATCAAGATAGAAGAATAAAATCAGGTAAAAAACACCGAGTATTGGGAACCTTATGGTCAATAGTAAAGTCAAAACTATTCACACACAGCGGTGATATTGTTTTAATTGCTCAATATAAGAATTAACTTTTCTGTACGCTCCTTTGAAAATTACATGAAAAGTAAGCCGTGAATAAAGTATAAATAGTTTTTCCTCCAATCGAGGTTAACACAGCCCCCCATACTCCATAGTTAATAGTTAACACAGCGAGTAAAACAAAAACGACTAGTGCTGACATAATTGTTGAAATAGTAATATAGCCTAATTTATTTTGGGCTATTAAAAAGCTTTCAGTCCACCCCAAAAAAGCTGCAGGAATCAGCAATAGTGAGCTATAAATCAATAATTCATGAAAAGATACATACTCCTCCCCAAACATCCTCATAATATCTTCACTGGAAACAAATATAATCATCACACCAAACAGCATGGTAACGACAGGAAAGAATGCCCCCACATAACCCAACTTCAATACTGCTTTTGAATCTTTAAGACTCACCGCTTTAGTAAAACGAGGTAAGAGTAATATTCTTGCTCCAACAACTACAAAGAACAAAACATTCATTAAACGAGCAGTAACTCCCATCACTGCAATACTCTTATCATCTAACCAAAATGAAGATAAAGGCAGCACCAGATGTGTAACCGCAAGACCAAGAACCATAATCGACAGGTATGGCAATGTGCTTTTGAATGTCTTATTTAACTCAACAACTGATATTCGACTAAACCCTATATCACCCATTTTAATCAAATAACCTAGCGCAATAACTAGCGTCAAAAAGACACTAAAAGAATACAATTTAATAAGAGAATGTTGAGGTATAATCAGAACTAAAAAAACAAATAGAAATGGTTGTAAAACAAATTGAAAAAATGCTCCCAAAGGCGATTTATTATACCCTTGAAATATAGCAATTGTTAAAAAAAACAATGACATTACGTATATTTCAAATAAACCTAGTTCAACAACCAAGTCAAGCAATCTAACTAACACCCCAAAATACAATCCAAAACAGAGCAATGCACCCAATAATGAGAGCAAAAAAGTAGCAGAAATAGCGCAGTATTTTTCTTTTAAGTCATAACTAGCGGCAATCTTCTTTACGAGTAATCGCCCCCCTCCTAATGTAGCCAATTGTGATACAAAAACAAGAATGCCAAGAGAGATAAAATATTGTCCAATAATCTCAGGTTGATATGAACGAGCCAGCAATAGGTTAACTAGTAAAGCCCCGATTGCACCTATAACCTTAAGAGAACCAAGTTGAATTCCCTGCTTAATCAATCCACTCGGCTTACTTACGCCATTATTCACTAAACCCTATCTCCAGAGCCCTTACCTGAAACTGTCTGTAGAATATAAATAAAGTAGAGTTTTACTGAGAGCGTTTGAATCATCGTTTTATCCCACTCCGCCAACAGCTTAGGCGTCGACATATCGATATCATTGATTTGAGCTAACCCCGTGACACCGGATCTTACCGCCAGCACGCCTCTCGATTCCCTTTCATCGATGAGCTCTTGCTGATTGAACAAGCATGGTCGCGGGCCAACCAAACTCATTTCACCTTTCAGAACGTTGTATAACTGTGGTAGTTCATCCAATTTAGTCTTGCGTAAAAATTCACCCAATTTAGTCACTGAATTAGCCCCCACCAAGTGAGTTGCCACTGATTGTGTTTCTACCGGCATAGTGCGGAATTTCACTAAAGTAAATGGCTTTTTGTTACGCCCTACTCGTGTTTGAAAAAAAACTGGAGAGCCTGTGTCAAAGTAACCAAGAATACAAATGACAAGAAAAACAGGCCAAAGGAACAAAAGGCCAAACAGCGCAAAAAAGAAATCTAAAAAACGAATCAAAATGGATGCCTTAAACTCAGATAAACGAATATAGTGAATGCAGTAAGTGCCACTCATGAGTAAAGAGTACCTGAATCACTTACGAATACAAATGGAGGGAGCTAGCTGCAACACATCAGTGTGAGTTTAAGTATGCTTCTACTATTCTTTTGCTCTCACCAGCAAAGGGCTCTGGAGCTTTCAACCCAAAGTACCTATCGTCAAAACCTATCCCACCAGGGCATAGCTTGAGTCCTCTTAAACTATGTCTTGTTATTAAGACTGACGATCCAGATTGTATCCAAAACATTGGGATTAGGATTAGTCTCGTTATCTTCCCCAGGGCGGGAGCATACT
>NZ_JBFRVD010000147.1:0-421 GCF_041474985.1 Vibrio sp. 10N.222.49.C9
ACTGTTTGCCGGACTCAATTTCGATTCAAACTAAGTTTGAATCACTCTTTATTTCCACTTTTAAAAAGTGAAGACAAAAAGCCAAGACACTTGAATGTGTTTGTTGTGTTTATACCGTTCTTATTAAATAAGAGCAGATAAACATTGAGAACTTTTAAATTTGATTGAATTACTCGTAAGTAAATCAATCAGTCAGCTTTCCAAATTGTTAAAGAGCTTGATTCAATAAATTGAACCATTTTTAAAAACACTTAAATAAATGTGCTTAAAGATGGTATCCCGTAGGGGAGTCGAACCCCTGTTACCGCCGTGAAAGGGCGGTGTCCTAGGCCTCTAGACGAACGGGACATAGGTTACTCTTAACTGTTTAAACATATCAATCTGTGTGGACACTTATCGTGAATATCTTCGTATAAGGAGG
>NZ_JBFRVD010000148.1:0-679 GCF_041474985.1 Vibrio sp. 10N.222.49.C9
AAAGTATGCTCCCGCCCTGGTGTTAATACTAAGCTGAAATATGGGGAGTATCCGTAGCTCAATTTATTTAACATTAATCTATCAATGTGGCCATGAAACATCTTAGTTTCTTATGGCCATTTTTTTGTTCGGGTAGCATTCTGATTTAAAGGCTCTCCGCCACTTGAAACGCAACACCTCACCCGTGAGAAGAGATGCATCAAGCACTTGCGTATTTTCATCCAAGCACATCGAAGTTGATTATAATCGAACAAGAAGGACAGTGCTCTTGGATATCTAAGCCCAGTTAACTTTAAAAAACAATATGTCGCTTATGCGTATTTCGGTGATTGCGATCGGCTGTTTCCCCCCGTGTCAGCATAGTTGTCGTCTAGATTTTTAAGGGGATAACAATGCCAGCTAATCCGTAAGCGTGCCATGAACACCGCATTCTAATCCTTCAGCACGAAGAATAAGATCAACTCTCCAACCCAAAGGAGAGTTGAAATGGCAAAACGACGTACCAACCTAGAATGGCAATCACTGTTTGAGCAATATGAAAGCAGCAGTGTTACCCAACGCGCTTTTTGTGAAGAGCATGGACTGAGTTTATCCACGTTCTTTGCCAAACGGCGTCAACTCCAAACAGCAAGCCAATCGGAATCTGTCGGATTTGTTAAAGCCGAAATCGTTGAAAAGA
>NZ_JBFRVD010000149.1:0-490 GCF_041474985.1 Vibrio sp. 10N.222.49.C9
CAGCAGCGTAAGAAAGAGGTGCTGAACAAACGCGAAGGCGAGATTGAAGTGGAGTGGAATGATCGAATCAAACACTCTAAAGGAAGGAAGTTAACTATCGCCGATAAGGTGCGTATTAGTAATGCAGAGGCAGGTTTGTCTCCAATGCGCTCAACGATGAGTGATGCAGAATACGTCATCAAGATTGCCGAAGAGAGCCTTGTGGATATCGTACAGATAAATCAACTAGTGTAGTAGGAGTCAACAATGGCTATTCAGAAAACGGTTGTGCTTGAAGAAGATAGCGCAGACGCTAAAGCGGTAGAACCGCAGATCGACATTACCATGACGAAGGCTGAGCAAGACAGCATTGGTATCGTTCTTCATTCGAAGGACGCGCTAAAACTGCTTAACTCAGAGACCGTGTCTACTGGTAAGAACAAAAAGACCTTCCTTCCAGGGTTGCAGTGGTTTGACACTCGCCTTACGAATGTCGTTAACAGTGCAGGTA
>NZ_JBFRVD010000150.1:0-400 GCF_041474985.1 Vibrio sp. 10N.222.49.C9
CTTAGTCGCATGAGCAACATCGGTACGAGTAATGCCCGTATGGTTGAACTTGTTTAAGCTTCGGAATAAGTTACGAACCATGCGCTTCGCGTCGGTACGATACTCTTTCGCAGCACGGGTGTAGATGATGTTGTGTTTCTCTGCCTGATAGACCAAGAACAACATGCGATCAACGGCCTTAATGACCCACAACATGCGGTTTGATAATGGGTAGTTCAACTTAACACTCACCTCAGCAATATGCGCTGAGACATTCTTCTTAAGTGTCGCCTCATTGTAATCAAACAACTCTTTGATTTTCGCTTGCAGATCTTCGGTCTTCGCGACAATCGTCTCACCTAAAGTGTCAATCTGACGCTCTAGATCAAGAAGCAACTGATCGGCAAAGGGATCATCGTTA
>NZ_JBFRVD010000151.1:0-577 GCF_041474985.1 Vibrio sp. 10N.222.49.C9
ATAGAATCACGCTTAAAAGGGGCGATGTAGACCTTCATATTCCTCTATAGTCAGGTATCTACCGTCACGAATCCTCGAAGGTAAGTCTATTGATTTTGTGACAAAGTAACGATGTATGAACAATAGCTGATTCGCATAGCTTTTCTTGGTGTTAAGAGTTTTGTAGTGTTCAAGAAAGGTTGTAAGAAAAGGGCACAGGGGGATGAAATTTTCATCCACAATGCTGATATCACCCCCGCCAGACTGTGTTTTAAAACTAATCACTCGACCTGTTCTATTCATTACAAAAAAATGCCCTTAATAAAAATAAGTAAGTATGGGTTGATTAGTTATAACGTTAAGGATTTTTATTCCAACTATATGAACTGTTAGTTATTTAATCAATGTAGTTTGCTTTACATATTTTTACAAAGAATAATTTGCAGGCTTCTTGATGGTAGAGAAGTTCGGTTATTCGGCGGCCGACGTCACATTGTTGTTCTTGGTTAACTATCTGTTTAACTTCTTGTTTGCGAAGCGCATTGGTCGATTTATCGGTGTGGTTGGCGAGCGTAAAGGGCGTTGTTGATCAAATCAG
>NZ_JBFRVD010000152.1:0-276 GCF_041474985.1 Vibrio sp. 10N.222.49.C9
ATTGCGGGCGTTGCGAGTCTTACGCAAAACAGACCCTTTACCGTTGGCTTTGCCGCTGAGACTCAAGACGTTGAGAAATATGCCATGGATAAACTATCGAGAAAGAAACTCGACCTTATCTGTGCCAATGATGTATCTCAAGCGGGTATCGGCTTTAACTCAAACGACAATGCGTTGAATTTATACTGGCCAAATGGCCACAAGAATTTCCCTCTAGCAAGCAAGCATTAGCGCAAAGCATACTAGAGCAGATTAACGAACTTACTCAATAAGCAT
>NZ_JBFRVD010000153.1:0-536 GCF_041474985.1 Vibrio sp. 10N.222.49.C9
ATTTTCCGGATTGGTATTATTGAAAGGTATTGGCTCTATATAAGCATCTTTTATGCTTGGGTCGGTTTCTTCAAGGTTACAGAGATCGATAGAACTAGGAAGATCGCACACAATGTCATCTTCGAAGTGGGCAATGACTGCTGGTGAATTTGTTCGGGGGATTGCCGTTTGGAACGACTGTCGCAAAATATTAATTTGCTGATCCAAAACAGATTTAAAAGAAGTGAACTTTGGTGGGTTAGAAAAATCAATCTGCTCAATCGCTGATTTGATGCTAGAGGCTACTTTAAAGTTGCGCCTTATCGCTTCAGAGCGCTCTTTAGTCATAAGACTGACTTTGATGTCGAAAGGGTAGCCGAACGTACGTAGTGGCTTAGGGATGCAAATACGGGTTTGATACACACCATTTGGTGCTTTTTGTAAGTACATTGTCTCACCTCATTGTCATGAAAGTGATTTGCAGTACTTTAGATACGAAAAAGCCCTTGAAAATCAAGGGCTTAATGCGTAAAGAATAGTGGTGGAGGGATAGGGAT
>NZ_JBFRVD010000154.1:0-290 GCF_041474985.1 Vibrio sp. 10N.222.49.C9
AGTATTCAAGTCGAAGAACATGTTGAAAAAATAGCTGGTGTTAAAAAGGTCTATAACCAACTGCGCATACAACCGGTTATCAACGTCTCTCAGATGAGCCGTGACAGCTGGATCACTGCTAAGGTTAAATCTGCCTTAATAGGAGAAGACAAGCTGAAAGGCGTATCAGTTAAAGTGATTACCGAGAATAGCGAAGTATTCCTGTTCGGTTACGTCACACCTGAAAGCGCTGATATTGCCACAGATACAGCTCGCAATGTTAGTGGCGTAAAATTGGTGATTCGTGGTTT
>NZ_JBFRVD010000155.1:0-309 GCF_041474985.1 Vibrio sp. 10N.222.49.C9
GCCATAATCAGACTTTATCCAATGGCCTGAATATCCGTTACCGATGGCGGTCAACTGCTCTGGTTTAAGGTTGAGTAGAGCTTGCTTTGAGAGTTTTAGCGTCATTGGCACGCGAGTGATGAATTTTTGCTGCTGTTCATCAAGCGAAGTAATACTCTCTTCTGTGTATAGCGCAGCATCAGCAATAAAGTAACGGCTGTTTTGTGCCGCTTTTAGACAATGAATATGCCGCTTGGTAACTTCCGCAAACGCTTTGGCATCGTTTGTGTTCCCGCTCAGCGCTTGCATGTAGACAGGTAATCCAGCTTG
>NZ_JBFRVD010000156.1:0-390 GCF_041474985.1 Vibrio sp. 10N.222.49.C9
AACTTAGGTCTTCCAGACCGATTTATTGCTCAAGGTACACAAGAAGAGATGCACGCTGAACTAGAATTAGATGCCAAAGGCATTCAGCGTCAGATTGAAGAGTATCTAGATAAGTAGTTATTAGGCCCAGGGTTATAGGTTCTGGGCCCTAGGTTCTGGGCCCTGAGTTCTGGGCCCTAGGGTCTGGGCCCTAGGGTCTAGAAACTAGGTCCCAGGGCCTAAATAAACTATACCCAGCCCAAACCCCAGCCAAGTAACGCCAAGCACAATCCAGCCATCACACCGGCTAGAATGTCATCGATCATAATCCCGAAGCCACCATGGACATGTTTATCTAGATAGCTGATTGGCCATGGTTTTACCATGTCGAAGAAGCGGAATAATACAAAG
>NZ_JBFRVD010000157.1:0-355 GCF_041474985.1 Vibrio sp. 10N.222.49.C9
GAACAGGAACAGCACCGTTAGTCCATCTTCGTATGCTTTGGCTGCGGCTCCGGTAAATGTCCATGCGGAAAACTGCGTCATAAAGGCGGTTGCACCGGCCATCCACCACATCATCGCTCCCCCACCGCGTATAAAACCCGAAGAGGTTTATGCAAAGCGCTTAAATACTAACGCAGCAAAGATAACGAAAACGAAGTACGCAAGTACTATGGTGAGATCTAGCAGTTCCATAGGGCTCCTGAATTAATAACGACCAATAGCGATTTAACTGGCAAATATTATTGAAATGGCGGTCCATATTTTACCATTCAGCCCGCAGGTTTTTTGTCGCATATGACCGGTTTCACAGATTTGC
>NZ_JBFRVD010000158.1:0-783 GCF_041474985.1 Vibrio sp. 10N.222.49.C9
CAGTATGGATCTGTGGGTGAATCTGTATTCTCGTAGTGTTGATTGGGTGCATTTTCAATCGATAAAACAGCAAATGTTGTTGGAAATGATAGAGATTATTGAAGGTTGTGGCGCCGAGCTTGCCTATGATGTGGTTGAGCTCAAAGACTTGCCAGAAAACACTCAAAGTTGAAATGGCTTCCAGAAATGAAAGGAATAACACTGAAAATTAAGTCCCTTAGATAGAGTTTGCTCGCTTTGCACGCGTCAGTTGCAGAGAGAATGTTCAATTTTTGGGATGAGTAAAGAATGAAAAAATTAGTAGCGTTGGCACTTTGTGTCGCTGGTAGCGTAGGTTCTGTGTCAGCAGCAGAGCCAGTAAATGTTTATGCGGCAAACGAAACTGCTTATATCAAGGCAGATTTAGATTTTGGCCAAGAAACGCGTCATGAATTGATGGGTTCAGCAGCAACTTACGATAACGATCTTGGGTTTGGTTTGATCGCAGGCTATCAGCAAAGCCTAACTGATCACTGGACGTTGGGTTACGAAGTTGAATATCGCAACATTGCAGAGGCATCAATGAGTGTTGGTGGTTCTGAAGTGAGCCACTTCGATGCTAATGGTGTAGCTCTTAATTTGGCACCGAAATACTACGTTGGTGCGTCTCCGTTGTACTTAGGGGCAACATTAGGTCTAGGTCGCTATCGCGTTAACCGTGATGCTTCTGTAGATGGTGTTGGCTTTAAAACGACGACTACTGGTTGGCAGTTGGGCTTTGAAGCGGGTTACCAAGTAACCGAA
>NZ_JBFRVD010000159.1:0-440 GCF_041474985.1 Vibrio sp. 10N.222.49.C9
ACTACCAAGAGCGTACTTACGCTGCAGGTAAAATCCCTGGTGGTTTCTTCAAGCGTGAAGGCCGTCCTTCTGAAGGCGAAACACTAACGGCTCGTCTTATCGACCGTCCAATTCGTCCTCTATTCCCAGAAGGCTTCAAGAACGAAGTTCAGGTTATCGCGACAGTAATGTCTGTTAACCCTGACGTTCAACCAGACATGATCACTATGCTTGCAACATCTGCAGCATTGTCTATCTCTGGTGTTCCATTTAACGGTCCTATCGGTGCAGCACGTGTTGCTCACATCGATGGCGAGCTAGTGCTTAACCCATCAATGACTGAACTAGAAAGCTCTAAGCTTGACCTAGTTGTTTCTGGTACTGAAGGCGCTGTTCTTATGGTTGAGTCTCAAGCAGACAACCTAACAGAAGAAGAGATGCTAGCGGCTGTTGTTTACGGT
>NZ_JBFRVD010000160.1:0-269 GCF_041474985.1 Vibrio sp. 10N.222.49.C9
TCTTGAAGTCCTTCTAGGCCTTCTTCAAAAAAAATCCGAACCCATTTATTGACACTGGTTCGACTGACTTTGAGAGATTTTGCAATTTGTGTACGAGAGAGGCCGTCTTTAAAGTGTGCGAGCGCAAGTAAACGCATCTTCATCTGAATGGTTTTTTGCTGGCTCGCAAGCTTTTTGAAGTCAGTGTTATTAAGGCTATCCATGGCTAAATTTCACAATAATTCATCAATCTTAATTAGATCACATTTTTACTTTAATTGGTATAACTT
>NZ_JBFRVD010000161.1:0-666 GCF_041474985.1 Vibrio sp. 10N.222.49.C9
ATGATAAGCCAGTCATCACCAGCCAAGCGCAAGCGGCAACCGTTAAAGAAGACGCGACCCTATTTGTCGACGGCCAAGTAACCGCGACTGATGCAGATCACAACGCCGTATTGACGTACACGCCAGATAACCTGCAAGGCCAGTACGGGGTATTTACCCTAAACCCAAGCTCAGGCAAATGGCACTACACCCTAGACAACAGCGCGCATCAAGCGCTTGCTGAGGGTGAAACGCACACCGAAACCATGTTGGTTACCGTGACTGATGATAAAGGCGCGACCACAACCCAACAGGTGGTAGTGACAGTCGAGGGCACCAACGATAAGCCCGTTCTGCAGACCGATACTCATACAGGCAGTGTTAACGAAGACGGCACCTTAAGCGCCAAAGGCCAAGTGATCGCAACCGATGTCGACCATGGCGCGGTTTTAACTTACACCGCAGGCAGCCATCACGGCACCTACGGTAACTTCACGTTGAATCAAGGCTCTGGCACCTGGACCTATACGCTAGACAATAAACACCATCAAGACCTTGCAGCAGGTGAGACCCACACCGAATCTATGTTGGTGACCATCACCGATGATAAGGGCGCGAAGATCACTGAAACCGTTGAGGTAACGGTGACGGGCACCAATGATAAGCCGGTCATCACTAGCAAAGCGC
>NZ_JBFRVD010000162.1:0-441 GCF_041474985.1 Vibrio sp. 10N.222.49.C9
ACTTAACCTCTCCATAATACTTTCCACCATATATCCTTTTCACTTACCAGTTTTATGGCAAATACCGAGACCACGCACACGTGTAGCGACAACGAAAACCGCCAACAAAGGAAACCTGAATACCTGAGATTTCTAAACGCTTTTGCGAACCAACATAATTGCTAACCTGGCTATACCGAAGAAGGAGACAGCAACCTATGACAACACTAGCAACAGAACTCAGCTCAGCAAAAATTCCTCTTGATAACTGGGGGATACCCAATAACACAGCCAACACACCACCCATACCCAACCTTAATGCGATCCGAAAAGCCGCGACGGGCATAAGCCAACCCAACCTTGAGTTTTTGCCACCTTCGAGAGATACATTGCGACACCTGGCTGAGATTATTTACTCAACATCGACATGGTCGTTCGCACCCTTCCATGAAGGCGTGTTCA
>NZ_JBFRVD010000163.1:0-405 GCF_041474985.1 Vibrio sp. 10N.222.49.C9
TCTCTGATGTAAATCAGGATCATGCATTCTCGTTTAAGAGTTGCGTTGAGACTGTTTATAGCTTGAATGCTGAGATGATACGTGGGAGTTATGCTCTCTATATATCTCGAATAGTGAATTCTAAAGCAGAGGAAATGGACCATCGCGTCCCTTTGTTTAAGAAGGTGCTGTCTTATATTAACGATGATGTAGATATGTCTTCTGGGGTGTTGAACTCCTCGGAGATGGCTGCAGAGTTAATGATCTAAACTTAACCCTACACATTGTGTAGGGTTTTCATTTTTCTATTAAGGAGTGGTTGTATGGCGCGAGTTTCGTACACGTTACATGAAGACTTGAATGGTGATGTTGGTATTTTGGAGTTTGAATATGAAGACACATACGATCTCCCGGAAAGTATCCTAA
>NZ_JBFRVD010000164.1:0-225 GCF_041474985.1 Vibrio sp. 10N.222.49.C9
TCGGCACAGTCAATTCATTACCATTCTGTTCCTATTTATTTAAGAAGAGATGGGTAATAGCTTTAGAATTACATGTTTACTTCGGTAAATATTAGTTTTGAAGTCAGTATTCGTTGAGTCACACCTGTTAATTTAGGTAATCAAAACTTTAAATTGAAGAGTTTGATCATGGCTCAGATTGAACGCTGGCGGCAGGCCTAACACATGCAAGTCGAGCGGAAACGA
>NZ_JBFRVD010000165.1:0-287 GCF_041474985.1 Vibrio sp. 10N.222.49.C9
GCTCTTTAACAATTTAAACCTATCAATCTGTGTGGGCACTCGTTGATGAATATCAAAACGTTTTATCGTTAGATAAAACAGATTCTTCGGAATCAAAATTGATTTCAATGAACTGAGTGACCAATACGTTTAACTACTTGTAGTTATTCGGCACAGTCAATTCATTACCATTCTGTTCCTATTTATTTAAGAAGAGAGGGGTAATAGCTTTAGAATTACATGTTTACTTCGGTAAATATTAGTTTTGAAGTCAGTATTCGTTGAGTCACAAAATCTTAAATTGAAGA
>NZ_JBFRVD010000166.1:0-301 GCF_041474985.1 Vibrio sp. 10N.222.49.C9
CGAATATCCCCAGTAAGGTCGAACCGGTTTTTTACCCAATGCAGTGACCTAAGTTCTCCTACATCGTGCCTGTTAAGCTCAGGAATGTATTGATTATAGAGAGGGATGTGTCGACGGTTAAAGCCCACATACAAAGGCACATTGTGCTTCTGCGCAGTTTCATAAAGCATCTCAACATCGGCAATATTGTCTGCTAAAGGCTTATCGACAAACGTGGGTATTCCGCGCTCAAGAAAGAATTTTGCTATTGCAGCGTGCGTGAAAGTTGCCGCATGAATCATTACCGCATCAACTCCAAGTG
>NZ_JBFRVD010000167.1:0-337 GCF_041474985.1 Vibrio sp. 10N.222.49.C9
ACCTTTTGCGAAGCAACAAAGACCTCTTGTGACAACAGGTCTAACTGAATATGACCATTGCGAAGCTGGCTCTGAATCGATGGGGCGGATGACGACACCGCTCTGCTTGCTAGGATCTCTACACGGGCTATTAGTTCTGCTAACGCGAAGGGCTTGGTCAAGTAGTCATCTCCCCCCTGTTTCAGCCCTTTTACTCGTTCATCTACACTATCTAGTGCGCTAAGGATAAGTACTCGAGCAGTGGTATTTGCTGCTCGTAAAGTGGAAAGTACGGTGAGGCCGTCAATAGAGGGCAACATGCGATCGAGCACGATCACTTGATACTCTCCTTCAAGGG
>NZ_JBFRVD010000168.1:0-235 GCF_041474985.1 Vibrio sp. 10N.222.49.C9
ATTCTGGGACTACTTTTAACCATAAACTAATAATGTAGTCAATCGACAGTGATAGAGGTATGAAAATGATACCTACCAACATAAAACCTAACTTATTTGTCATTATCGACAAGTTGATCATCCTATGCCTGTTTTCTTTTCCTTCACTCTGCATAATCTGCGGACTTACTGCTTTCAATAGAGATTGAGATAATTCTTTCGCCTGAGTATTAACTTGAAAAGCTACTCCATAAGC
>NZ_JBFRVD010000169.1:0-498 GCF_041474985.1 Vibrio sp. 10N.222.49.C9
GCGCAATTAGCCGGTGCGGTAAATACACTGAAGAAGCTAGATGATGGCGAGATTATTGGAGATAACACTGATGGTGAAGGCCTTGTGCAAGACCTGCTTCAATATCAAGTGGTGCTCAAGGATGCTCGTATTCTGATTATTGGTGCTGGTGGTGCAGTAAGAGGTGTGCTTAAGCCACTGCTTGATCAAAAGCCTGCACAGCTCGTCATCGCAAATAGAACCTATAGCAAGGCTCAGTCTTTGGTGGAGCAATTCAAAGAGCACGGTCCTATTGAGGCGTTGCCGATTGAAGAGGTAGAAGGAAGCTTTGATGTTGTCATCAATTCTACGTCTGCAGGCTTAACCAAAGAATTGCCAAAGATTTCCGCCACGATATTTTCGCCTCAAACAGTAAGCTATGACATGGTTTATGGCTCTGGCACTACAGTATTTAATCAGTGGGCTAGGGATAATGGTGCAGCCAAGGCTTATGACGGGCTGGGAATGCTAGTTGGACAA
>NZ_JBFRVD010000170.1:0-1334 GCF_041474985.1 Vibrio sp. 10N.222.49.C9
TATATGGAATCCACGTATTTACAAAGTGATTTTGGCAATAAAAGTTAAGATGCGGTCGTATATTCGGCTTCTTATTGAAGGAGCTACCCTCTAGCCTTTGATGTTTTGCGCACCTACTGTCCTTATCGCGCTAGCAGCTTTTTACAGCATGACAGAATGGCCAGGTTCTCAGTAGGTTGGTCTTACCTTTTATGCATCATCATTTTGTAAAATTTAAAAATTTGGTAGTGATTAATGAGTGAGTAATACTGGTTTATATTCAGTCTCATACCGAAGCATTGCCCACGCAGTACGTACCACTTTGTTAGCCAGTGCAATGCAGGCCTTCTTGAAGCCGATACGATCTATGATGCTCCTCAACCAAGCGTCCTTCTGAGTCTTCGGTTTTTCGGGTAGTCGCCCAACGTATGACATTGCGCCAAGATAAAGAAGCGAGCGTAGCTCCTTCACACCACCGCATTTATCGATCCCAATCATAAAAACTTTGCCTCCTGAACTGTGCTGTTTAGGTGTAAGACCAACAAATGCTGAAGCTTGTCTTCCATTCTTGAACTGCTTTCCATCACCAAGAGTTGTATAGAGCATCGCAGCAGTTGTTTCACCAACCCCTTCAATGCCCATTAATCGTTGGCACGGCTCTATCTGACGGGTTAAAGCATTTTTCTCTTTTTCGAATGCGATGAGTTTTGCTTTAAGTTCTTTATATTGCTCCCAAAGCATCGACAGAACGGATACGACATTGGAGGGTATTGGTGTATCGCCATCAAGCACGGTTTGAACCGACGCTTTTAAGCCTTTTTCACCTCTAGGGTTTGCTATCCCGTAGCCCAAAATTGTCCCTCTAATGTGAAGAGCTAGGGAAACAACACTACGAGATAAGAATCTACGGCTAGTTTCTAAAGAATGCATAGCTTGTTGTTCCAATGACTTTGGACGACTGTACTTGATACCAATTTGTATAGCGGCGTTAGCGATGGCGAGAGCATCATTATGATCCGTTTTATGACCTTCTAGGTATCCTTTCACCTTCTTAGGGTTAATGATTCGGACTTCATGCCCAAGTTTTTCTGCTAATTGCCCCCAGTAATGGCAACCGCAACAACCTTCCATGGCGACAATCGAAGGCTTAGCCTTTGCCAAGAACTCTTTCATCTTCTGGCGACTCAGAGGTTTATTGGACATTAGCTCACCATGAATGCTGATATGGCAGGCTTGAAGAACATTTTTTGCTAAGTCGATAGCGATAACATTTTTAGTCAACATATTGGAACCCTCGGTTTTTTCTCACACTCCTAAGTCTAGATTGCTAAGGAGGGAGTGGATTCCATACATCA
>NZ_JBFRVD010000171.1:0-220 GCF_041474985.1 Vibrio sp. 10N.222.49.C9
GGTTCATCGCGGATTAGCGGGAACTAAAAACAAAAACGGTAGTAAGTGATATGGTTTAGTCGCCAAACAAAAATCATACACAAACTACCGTTTTCATGCCGAATCATACTTTCCTATCTTCATTCTGGGAAGGCTTTCAAATAGTAAAGTCTCACCAGACAGCATCACTTATTACCCTGACTCTTAAACCTAACTCTGAGGCTAAGTGCCTTTGTGGTCT
>NZ_JBFRVD010000172.1:0-340 GCF_041474985.1 Vibrio sp. 10N.222.49.C9
TAACTTGTCTAATGGACTCAGAAGGTCGCTACAAAGCCGCTTGTAAACGCATCATCCGTGAGCGCTACACAACGCTTTACAAAAACATGGGTGTAGCAATCGAAGAGAACAAAGACCGTGTGGATTACTACACACTACTAGAGCTAGACACGCTAGGTGGCAAACTTTACGGTCAAGAGTTTGTCGACTGGTTCAAAGCTAACGAGAAAGGTAAAGACTTCCTATTCCGTCTTGCTCACGAAACCGGCGTAATCTTACTACCTGGTAAAGGTTTCGACACAGTACACGCATCAGTACGTGTATCACTAGCGAACCTTACTCACCACGAGTACGAGCTAAT
>NZ_JBFRVD010000173.1:0-591 GCF_041474985.1 Vibrio sp. 10N.222.49.C9
GGTAAATGCTAGAGACGTGGATTTGATCATATCAATGAAATAGTTCATCAAAGAGGGCAGGGCGACGCGTGTAGCCTGTGGAAGAATGACTCTTTGCATTGCCTGACGTGTGGTCATGCCAATAGAGAGGCTTGCCTCCATTTGGCTGCGATCAATACCAATGATGGCTGCTCGAATACTCTCTGCCATGTAAGCTGCAAAGTGCAATGTAAGGCCAATGACCGCAGCACTAAAGGCATCTATGCCCACCATTATCGGGAATACCTGTGGCAGTCCGTAATAAAGTAGGAACAGCTGTACTAACAGTGGTGTACCACGAAAGAAGCTGATGTACAGCTGGCTGAGCTGATCCAGCACAGGGACCTTAAACACTCGAATATTGGCTAGGATGAGGGCTAAAATCAGGGCAAAGATACCGCCCCATATTGCCATCTCCATAGTCGTGCCTAGATACTTAAACAGTATCGGTAGCAGTTCCAGCATGTAGTTAAAATCAAATCCCATCTTGTTACATCTCTTCGTTTAAAAAGCAAAGCCCACTATCTCCGCAGAAATAGTGGGCTCCAAGCCTTATTAGGCTGAGCTAAATCT
>NZ_JBFRVD010000174.1:0-252 GCF_041474985.1 Vibrio sp. 10N.222.49.C9
GCGTTGCACGACCTTGGAATGGTTCAGGGCGTAATCGCACCTCTTGCTCGCCCTGATATCGGCACACTTCGTCAATTAGGCTTTACCGGTGATACCGCTTCCGTGTTAAAACAAGCCGCTAAGCATTCTCCTGCACTTTTGGCTGCTTGCTGCTCTGCATCAAGCATGTGGACAGCAAACGCGGCGACTGTGTCTCCAAGCAGCGATACTCACGATGGCAAACTGCACTTTACGCCTGCAAACCTAATCAAC
>NZ_JBFRVD010000175.1:0-2480 GCF_041474985.1 Vibrio sp. 10N.222.49.C9
AGATTAAAGAACTAAAGAAACCCATTCAGACGATGGGGCTGAAGATAAAATCATCCAATATTACCTTTAGGTATAGGTAAATTAACCAAGTGCTTGCCACTAAGGCCGACTTTAAAAGTCGGCTTTTTTTGTTTGCCCAGCAAAGCTGGCAAACCCGTTAGGTTGAGAGAAACCTGAATCACCCCGACTGAGGGGAAGATAACCCGACTGGCAAGGGCGTTGTTGGCTAACGGCAAGGTCTGAAGGAAGCCATAGGAAGTTAACAGTACATAACGCAAGTGAACCTGCTTCGGCAGTGTAGGTGGGTAAGCGTCCGAAATAGCGCGAAGCCCAATACTCAGTCAGACCTATGCTGTGCTTGAGGATGGCATTGTTAACAGGGAGTCAGTGCAGTAACTGGGGAAGCCTGACACCACATCCGGGTATATGCCGGAGACATACGCTTAAGGTGAAAACCAAGACTTATGTTGGTGCGAGGTGGCAGATGAATCCGTAGTAGTGAGTAAGGCACAGCCTGTGAAGCCCAGTAATGGTGTGGAGGAGAAAACTGAGCTGATCATCAGCATTATGTTTGATGGGGCACTGAACAGCCAAAAGCAGTCAGTGTTGCGAAGGGAGGAAGTACACTTTAAGTCTGTGATGAACAGATGTTTTTTTTTAGTGGTACACAAACCGATTCGCTATCGGGGTATTCCGGACTGGTGATCTGTGGAGACAGAAAACTGGGTCGAGAAACCGTACATGGGAGTAGCTCTGACTCACTTTAGTATATTGCCATTAGGCTAGAAGGCTAAATAGCAGAGGGAAACAGACCAACACGAAAGAACACATTTTGTCCCCACACAGCACACAGTCCAAGGTGAGACGTTGAGAGTTTATTACAGCCTGTATGGGCAGTTGCTCCACAAAGAGCGACTATATAAAGGATTTAAAAAGGTGTGGAAAGCGAAAGGCGCGGCCGGAATAGATGGGCAGAGCCTGAGCGACTTCGCCTCAAATCTGAGTAACAATCTCGATCAACTTCTCGCTGAACTTCAAAACAAGCAGTATGAACCTCAACCAGTGAGACGGGTTGAAATCCCGAAAGAGGGGGGAGGTATCAGGCTACTTGGTATCCCAACAGTACGGGATAGAGTTGTCCAACAAACTCTGAATGACCTCCTAACTCCGATCTTCGAAGAGCAGTTTCACCCATCGAGCTTTGGGTACAGACCGCATCGAAGTTGTCATGATGCTATCAATAAATCGACGATGTTTATCCGCCGCTATGGATTGGAGCATGTTGTCGATATGGACTTATCAAAATGCTTCGACAAGCTTGATCATGAGCTTATCTTGAGAAGTATTAGAGAGAGAGTCAGGGATAGTAGTGTACTGGCACTGATAAGTCAGTTCCTGAAAAGCGGAGTGATGGTAGGTGAGCATTGGCAGAAGACCGAGATAGGAAGCCCGCAAGGTGGCGTAATAAGCCCCTTGATAGCGAATATCTATTTGGATGCGTTCGATCAGGAGATGCGGAATCGAGGTCATCGAATTGTTCGTTATGCAGATGATATTCTAATCTTCTGTCGCAGTCGAAAAGGTGCAGGAAATGCACTTGCTCAAGCGACCAAGGTGCTGGAGAAAGAGCTGAAACTGACGGTGAATCAGGCGAAATCACATATCGCGCACAGCAAAGACGGTGTGAGGTTCCTTGGTGTAGAAATCGGGAGTCGATATACCCGTATTCAAGCCAAGAAACTCGTCGAGTTCAAACGAAAGTTAAAGCAGATGACAAAACGTAATGGTGGTAAACCACTTACAGATGTTATCAAAGAGCTGAATCCAATATTAAGAGGGTTCAGTTACTACTTCAGGATCGCTAATGCGAAAAGAGAGTTCTATCAAATAGCGGGATGGTTGCGACGAAGGCTTCGCAGTGTGCAACTAAGGTTATGGAAGAAACCGGCACGGCTACATCGTAGGTTAAAACAACTAGGATATAAGCCACCGTTTAAGTTCATCACCATGACAAGTTGGAACAGTGCTAGAAGTCCACTCGCCAGTCTCTCAATGCCCAACCAGTGGTTTGCTGACTTGGGTTTGCTGAACTTGGAACATGTTAGGACAGGGTATGTGTTCAGCAATTACGCTGAATGGAAGTGTACAGGAGCCGTATACGAGGCCCGTACGTACGGTTCTGTGAGAGGGATGAGGCGGTAACGCCTCACCCTACTCGATGTATCTGCTTAACCAACAGGAATAACTACTTTCTGATGATGCTTAATTGCAATTTATGAAAATCTGGTTGGAACGCATCACCTCACAACTTTACCAAGCATTAGCAAACACCTGCGTCCAGTAGATGCCGTATTGGGTATCTGCATTTTCTACTGCGCTTGCGCCCATCTCTGTGACATTACTGCTCATTATATTTTGGCAGTGGCCAGCGCTGCTCATCCATGATGCCATGACGTCGTCTATTGAATTTTGCCCAGCGG
>NZ_JBFRVD010000176.1:0-335 GCF_041474985.1 Vibrio sp. 10N.222.49.C9
ATATGGAACCGTCGATTCTTTTGGCAGATGAGCCAACGGGTAGCCTAGATGAAAAGAACGCAGAAGCGGTGATGCGCTTGTTCTCTTCATTGACTAAAGAATTTAACTGCACCTTACTGCTGGTGACACACAGTGAGAAAGTCGCAGCCTATATGGAAAAGACCGCGCGTCTGCAAGGAGGACAACTGCATGTTATGGCCCATAGCTAAAGCGCTACTCGGTCATTACAAACGGCACCCATTGCAGATGATTTTAGTCTGGCTTGGGCTGTCCCTTGGTATTTCGGTATTGGTGGGTGTTTTAGCCATTAACCAACATGCCAAGCTCTCCTATAC
>NZ_JBFRVD010000177.1:0-279 GCF_041474985.1 Vibrio sp. 10N.222.49.C9
CTGTTTTAGTTACCGATTGAGCCTTAATTACGGATGTGGTCATGATACGTGTGCTTTCCTTTGTTTTTCTATTTTTATCCATAAATGCCAACGCCGCGAGTTTACTAGTGCTTGGCGATAGCCTCAGTGCAGGCTATCAAATGCCTATCGAAAAGGCATGGCCTACTCTATTGCCTGATGAACTTTCAGATCGAGGTCATCAAATGAGAATTATTAACGGTAGCATATCTGGAGATACCACAGGTAATGGTTTAACAAGGCTACCAGCCCTTTTAGACA
>NZ_JBFRVD010000178.1:0-291 GCF_041474985.1 Vibrio sp. 10N.222.49.C9
CTTTATGCATATTCATATACTTGGAATTTGCGGCACCTTTATGGGTGGCGCTGCGGTACTAGCAAAACAACTTGGTCACAAAGTGACGGGTAGTGATGCGAATGTTTATCCTCCAATGAGCACATTGCTTGAGTCGGAAGGGGTTGAAATCATTCAAGGCTACGACCCTGAGCAACTGGAGCCTCGTCCAGATCTCGTGGTGATTGGTAATGCAATGAGTCGCGGTAATCCTTGCGTTGAATATGTGTTGGACAACAATCTTAAATACACCTCAGGCCCGCAGTGGTTACA
>NZ_JBFRVD010000179.1:0-313 GCF_041474985.1 Vibrio sp. 10N.222.49.C9
TCACTGAACCACTCAGCAACTCACTTGCTGCACGCTGCATTGCGTAAGGTTCTAGGTGAGCACGTAACTCAGAAAGGCTCACTGGTTAAAGCTGAGAACCTTCGTTTTGACTTCTCTCACCTAGAAGCGGTAACGGCTGCTGAATTGAAAGAAGTTGAGCGCATGGTTAACGCACAAGTTCGTACTAACCACGACATTGAAACCAATGTCATGGATATAGAGTCTGCTAAGCAGAAAGGGGCGATGGCACTGTTCGGTGAGAAGTATGACGATGAAGTTCGCGTGCTTTCTATGGGTGAATTCTCTACTGAAT
>NZ_JBFRVD010000180.1:0-331 GCF_041474985.1 Vibrio sp. 10N.222.49.C9
CTTGTCCACAGCCTCATTACAAACCATTTTTACTCTACTCCCAGTCTCAAGCTAACCCATTCAATATAAAGCCTCACTTACAGACTTAGTTCGATTATTAACGAATTCTTTAAACTGTTTCGCGGATCCAGGTAATTAAATCTGTTAATCAAGGTGCTATCTTATTGATCTAGCAACTAATATCTAACTGATTCATAACTAGGGTCTGTTGACCTTTTGAGCTTAATTTGAGGATAGTCACCATGCAGAAAATCATACTAATCACTGGCGCTACCGACGGTATTGGCCTTGAGACTGCCAAAACACTCGCCAAGCAAGGCCATCATCTATT
>NZ_JBFRVD010000181.1:0-367 GCF_041474985.1 Vibrio sp. 10N.222.49.C9
CGTTATTGGTGACCCTTTGTGTTTAGCCGCTGGGTGGCTTCGAATGCGCTTTCTTCCCTGTTTGGTGTTGATAGCCCTAGGAAAACTGGTTCGTTATGCGGTACTAGTAGGGTTATACACTGGGCTGGGTAATCTATAAGGAATAACAATGATCTTATCTCGTCTCAACCTGTCATTGTCCAAGTATAAGCTTGTGGGCACGCTGACGGCCGTGACTCTATTAGCGGCTTGCTCGACTCAAGAGAATACCGTTGAATCCACATCAAATGATTCAGCTATTCAGTTAGTTGAAAAAGTCGATGTCACACCGGGCAAGGCCTCGATCGCTTATTCTAAATACAAGCTTGCCAATGGATTAACCTTAATC
>NZ_JBFRVD010000182.1:0-306 GCF_041474985.1 Vibrio sp. 10N.222.49.C9
TCCAAATTGTTAAAGAGCAAGAGTTTTAAGTGTTAAACTTTTAAACCCATTTTTAAATACTCTCTTACGAGAATGCTTAAAGATGGTGGGCGATACCGGGCTCGAACCAGTGACCCCCTGCTTGTAAGGCAGGTGCTCTCCCAACTGAGCTAATCGCCCATAAAGTTTTAATTCCTAATGGAAGGAATGGTGGAGCTATGCGGGATCGAACCGCAGACCTCCTGCGTGCAAGGCAGGCGCTCTCCCAGCTGAGCTATAGCCCCATATTTTTATTTCCTTGGGAGGAAATGGTGGGTCGTGCAGGAT
>NZ_JBFRVD010000183.1:0-272 GCF_041474985.1 Vibrio sp. 10N.222.49.C9
TCATATCTGAGACACTATCGAATAAAATAAAAGGTCGCTTGGGACACGCAATAACTAAGCTACCCGCAGAATTTTATGTTTACGATGAAACGGGTGCACTCAAGGCATCTTCCAATGACAATAAACTTATTTCGCTACCTGATGTCACTCCTTTAAGTTTAACAAAAGACCAGCAAAGCCTGATTGCCTCTATTGGAAACATTGAGGTATCAAACCAAACCAATTGGCCTCCTCTAGATTTTGCTGTGCGCGGAAAACCCGCAGGATATTTC
>NZ_JBFRVD010000184.1:0-371 GCF_041474985.1 Vibrio sp. 10N.222.49.C9
AGATAAAACTGCATTTAAGCTACCTTGGGGTGTTACGCTATACGGTAAAACGTTAAAGTATGGACGAAGCGCTAGATCTGTTTTGCGTTTGTTCCAGCGCAATGGAGCTAGTTATACTCCAGATGAAGTACACGAAACCGTAATCCCTGCAGAGGGCAAGGTTGGTGAGTTGAATGGGTACTTACTCCATTTCACACATCGTGACTATGGGCATGGCTTAGATAAATCAGCTCAATATGCTTGGTTAGGAGCACAGAAATATCATCGAAAAGGAAGGCGTTCAGGAGGTTTATTTTTAGCTTTAGTACGAGCAATGTGGACTTTTTTCCATATCTACATATTACGTCTCGGGTTTATGGATGGTAGTGTGG
>NZ_JBFRVD010000185.1:0-1952 GCF_041474985.1 Vibrio sp. 10N.222.49.C9
TTTAATAGAAAATTATCGAAAGATTTAAATATGTAACAGAGGTTTATTGTGAATAAATTTAAAGAACAAAAGATTGAAACATTCAAGTTAACTGATGAAGAAAAGGTAATAGCAAAAGAACATTATGATTCTTTTATTAAAGATTTAAAAGAGAGCAGTTTTTACACTAAAAGTCCAAATAAAAAATCTTATCAGTTTAATATGAACTTTCACAAGAATGACTTAATTGTTATGGATGAACTGGCAAGTCTATTATCAGTAAAGAGATCTGAAATAATAGGGACTTTAGTTAGTAATTGGGTAATAGAACTTTTTTTAAAAATGCCACATGCCGACTCACCCGCAATACTAAAACATGTAGAAAGTAAAATAACAGAAGAACATACGCATCACTACGAAGGAAAAACATGGGAATGGAAACTATCCACACTAGCCCAAGAGTATGAATATGCGCAATACAATGACCAAGAGATTAAGCATTCTTTAATTACAAGAGACATGAAAAAATGAGCAGAGATACTAAAGAATTATTTAAAGAACTGTCTGAAAAAAAGATGGAAAAAATGCACGCTGAAGAACTACAAACCCTGTCAATCAGGCTTACTCCAGAAGTCGGCATCATGCTAAAGACCCTATCTCACGATAACGTTCTGAACTTTCCTGTATCTACTTCTTTTAGGGAAATGATATCCCATGCACTACATGACATATTAATTGAAAAAGCGTGTGGCGAAGAAGACCTTACAAAATTCAATGATTTTTTAACTACCATTTCCAAAAGAGAAGATCTTATAGAAGACGCTCATATAACCAATGCTTTATATTTAATAAAGAACTCTGAATATCTAGAGTATGAAAATGTTTTCAAAGATTTTTTCGTTTAGAAAAACAAGGGGTAATTTGTGCTGAATATTAAACTAAATAATGGTCTCATTAAATTATCTACAGATATAGTAGAAAAAGATACCTACTCCGTACTAGTAAATAATTGCAATGAGCTAGCAAAAATTTTCAATTCCAAAGGTGTTACTGGTGAGTTCCATGTGGTTACACATAAATATGAAAATTATAGAACATATATAGATTGGAATGATTTTTGTGTCAGAGGACATGACGGAACAACAATCAAAGTAACCTTTAATAGACATGAATGCACAAGTATATCTATGGCATAAAAACAAAAATAATCGTTTACAGCTGTTTTTTCAATGATTTCCAGGTGGGAATGGTAATGCTAAAGCATTGATCGTCCAGGACGGGCAAAACCTTGTTAGTCGTAGCGTTGATGGCGTAGCAAATATACCTGATAGCACTAAGCAATGGTGGAACCTAGTCTCACTAACTCTAGATGCCATCAATCTTAGTAAAGAGCTTGAGCTTAGAGTCATGTATTCGTTTGATTCTAACTACACATCTTTTATTTTTGCATCCAAAAAGCAATAAAATAGCTGTTCATGCAAAGGAGAAAAAATAATTATATTAGTTTTTCTCCTAACCAATCTAGTTACTCAAAGTTCTTTCTAGTAAGGGTAAAACCTTTGGATCTAGCCTCACCTCGAGCTGGATATTCACGTTAATATTTGTTGAGTTATCATAACTGCAATGGCTATAGCACTGCTGATACTGCTTTGTTGCACAACCACTTAGAAATGCAATTACAGCTAGGACACTGAAAATTCGTTTAAGCATATTACTTTTTCTAGAAAAGTAGTAATTGCTCGACATGATTACAAGTACCAGTTTCTTAAACCGAATGCTTTTGCAGTTTATGCTAGCATAATCCGCATAGCCCTCAGATATTACAAAGACCAGCGCCAGCAGTACTTGTTCTTTGCTCTTAAAGCATGAAAACCGTCATTCCCAAAAATCTGATTTTTCAAGCTCGCTACGCGTGCCCTTAGAGCAAAAAATTTTCCTCGCTGTCGCTCGCTATGTCGGGTTTTCCGACATAG
>NZ_JBFRVD010000186.1:0-230 GCF_041474985.1 Vibrio sp. 10N.222.49.C9
CAGATTAAAATAGTCTGTCGTATCGTATTTATGGTTACTAAGAGAGCTAAATACAGGGTTGAGATACAGGGTTGTTACGCCCAAATCCTGCAGATAATCCAACTTGGAGTAAATGCCTGCAATGTCACCGTTGAAGAACTGAACGGACATTGATTCATCATTGTTGATGGACGAGCCCCATTCAGATTCAATCGCAGCAACCGTTCCTTGTTTGATGCTGTACTCTCCCT
>NZ_JBFRVD010000187.1:0-312 GCF_041474985.1 Vibrio sp. 10N.222.49.C9
TTGGTAATGGGCGTGGGCATAGTTGGGGCCACCATAGCTAAGCGAGAGTCATGGGCTCGATTGTTGGCTCGTGTGGTCTGCTTTACAGGATTCTACTATGTATTGAGCGCTTACTATTTTGGCTGGAGCTTTGATTACTACTCCGTATCTCGCCTTGCCAACCCATTTGAACTCTTTATGTTTGGTACCCCATTTTTGCTCTCTGCCTGCATGATAGGTCTGTTTCTTGGGATGATAGTGCCACGCAGAGAACTAGTGACGGTGTTGGTGCTAATGAGCTCAATGCCACTGGTGTTTAGCGCGGGCTTTATA
>NZ_JBFRVD010000188.1:0-359 GCF_041474985.1 Vibrio sp. 10N.222.49.C9
GTCTAGCTCCATAGAGCAACTAGATATTGGTAGCCGAGTTGACGTTACCTTAACGCCAACTCAACTTCTGGCCTTCTAAAAAGGGTTGCGGTAGTGGATACCGCGGCCCTGTAATCCTTCCAGATCAAGCTGTAAACGAGATAAGAAATCATTCCAGTCTTTGTTGGTTTCTTTAGTCCACGCCACCTCTGCGATGGCTTGCAACCTAGGGTGCACCATATACTGCAGTCGCTCGGCACTATCAATGAGTTCGCACCATAATCCCGCTTGGATCCCCCATACCTTTTGTTGGATAGGGTCATTGGCGTCTATCTCACTCAAAGGGCGATAGTGATAAGCGTGTTTTAGCGGGGTAATGT
>NZ_JBFRVD010000189.1:0-439 GCF_041474985.1 Vibrio sp. 10N.222.49.C9
GCCAATAACTGGCAGCAAATCTGTGAAGCCGCAAAGCAAGGTGCCGCCCGCAAAGTCATCATGATAAGCTCTACCGCGGTTTACCCTTCTCTATCGAAAGATATGAAAGAAGATGACGCGAGCCTAGAGTTAGCCCTTGGTAATAATGATTTTTCCGACAAAAGCCTCGCACTGTTGCAAGCCGAGCAAAAAGTTATAGAGAGCGGGATGGAGTATGTGGTGATCCGCTGCAGTGGATTAGTTGATGAGATTCGCCACCCCTCACGCTTTGCTACGCGACTACGCTCAGTGAGTCACAGTGCTCCTGCAAACATGCTGCATCGGGTGGATGCGGTTGGTGTGGTTGAGTTTGCGATGAATCATATTGGGCATGACATCATTAATGCCTCCACGCCCAACACCTGTGATAAAGCGCAGTTTTATCAGGCCGCCATTGAAT
>NZ_JBFRVD010000190.1:0-402 GCF_041474985.1 Vibrio sp. 10N.222.49.C9
TATGCGGGATGAGCATGCTGATCTATTGAGAGAGGCGGCACCCATGCACGATATAGGCAAGATTGGCATTCCTGATGGCATTTTACTAAAGAAGGGGAAACTAGACCCTGAAGAGTGGAATGTGATGCGTACTCATGTGCAAATTGGCGTAGATATTCTGGGTGATAGTGAAGACTCTAAGCTCATGGAAATGGCTCGTATCGTTGCCTTAACTCATCACGAAAAATGGGACGGTACAGGTTACCCCAATGGCTTAGAGGGAGAGCATATTCCCTTAGTTGGACGCATCTGCGCTATTGCTGATGTATTCGACGCGTTAACGTCTGCTCGTCCATACAAACAGCCTTGGTCTGTTGAAGAAGCATTACAGTTTTTGGGTGAACAAAAGGGTCAACACTTTGA
>NZ_JBFRVD010000191.1:0-407 GCF_041474985.1 Vibrio sp. 10N.222.49.C9
TTTGATAGTAGTGTCACTATCTGCTTCTGTCTCTGTGCCCACTTTAGGTGGATTTTGAAGAAGATTTTCAAAAAGCTGAACACACTCAGCCTCAGTTAATACTGTTGGAGAAGCTCCCGTAGGTGCAGTGTCATCACCAAAGTAAGCGATAGGGTATCCGTCACGAAGACCTGAATCATCTTCAGAAGAAGTTAGTTGGAAGTAGCTACCATCATAATCAACATAGTTACTGTTCTTATTATTCGGCAAAGCACGTGGACGCTGCTCCGCTTCCCACTGTGCACGAGCAGACAATACTGCGGTAGCAAAACCACCCGCTACACCTTCAACACTTGCTTCTTTTGCTTTGTCTGTCACATCTAAAAATCTTGGTAGTGCAGCTACGGCTAAAAGACCTAAAACAACGA
>NZ_JBFRVD010000192.1:0-317 GCF_041474985.1 Vibrio sp. 10N.222.49.C9
GTCTATTGGCGATGAAGCGGCCCACGGGCTAGGGATGAACGTACAAAGAAGCCGTTTTTCCTTATTGCTGTGCGCCTCTTTACTCACCGCTATGTCCATCGCTATTGCCGGTCCTATTGGGTTTATTGGCCTGATGGTGCCTCATCTCGTTCGTATGCTGACAGGGGCTAATCACATCAGTTTGTTGCCATTGTCGGCGCTATTTGGGGCAATCCTTTTACTCGTGTGTGACTTGCTAGGACGCTACTTGATTGCTCCCTATGAAATAAAGGCAGGTATCATCACCGCAGTCTTAGGTGGACTTTATTTCCTATGGC
>NZ_JBFRVD010000193.1:0-280 GCF_041474985.1 Vibrio sp. 10N.222.49.C9
TTAGATGACCAGCTAGGCTTATCCCCAGAAGAGCAACGACGTCTGGAGTCTCGAGGTATTCGCTCAGTAACTCCTGCCGTTGAGTCCTTGCTGGCAGATAAAGCTGAGCATCTCTACAAACATCCATCGAAGATTGAGTATGACCCAAGCTTTGAAATAAAGATGGAGGTGCCTGAGTACCTCGCGAACAGAGGGGAGGTCTACAATCTAATCATTCGCAAAGGCACGCTAACCGCTGAAGATAGATTTAAGATCAATGAGCATATTATCAGTACTATCA
>NZ_JBFRVD010000194.1:0-584 GCF_041474985.1 Vibrio sp. 10N.222.49.C9
ACGTACAGAGCGCACTGAAGATAAGAAATCGCGGTTCGTTTACTTGTTCGGTTTGGATAACTTTGAGCTGACTTTTAAAGAGAATGGCGATTTTGTTATTGGTGTTCCTGATGAGGTCTGGCGTACGTGGGACGGTCAGGTGGCCATTCTTGGTGAAGGTAAACGATATGCTCAGGGCCAGCCTATACAGGTAGGTGTGCTTACTGAGAGTGTTACTGTAGAAGATGTTCTGGGTCTTAGTCTCGCTGATGAATCGCGAGTAGCGGTCGTGAGAAGGACAGAAGAGCATCTGGCTAATAGATTTGCGCTGGTGGGCGATATGATCGCTCAGAACAGTGAAAAGGTTTCATTACTATCTGATCGGTTCTCGCGACTTGATGAGCAAGATGTGCGAGATATGGTGGCTCAGTTTAATGAAAACCCAGCTCAGGCTATGTTTGAAATAAGCATGGGTTACCGAAATGCTAGTGGCTATCTGATTAGAAACCTATTGGCGCCTGAGAAATAAACGAAATCGTGTCGTATCATAGTATTGAGAGATACTAGTGAGTGATACGAACATGAAAAGTAGCAGTGTAAGAGTC
>NZ_JBFRVD010000195.1:0-284 GCF_041474985.1 Vibrio sp. 10N.222.49.C9
AAAAGGTGTTCACCAAAGAATTCCGGGCCGTATTCTGAGCGGAAGCCTTTGCCGTGTTCACCCCACATCAATCCGCCATATTTGGCAACTAAGGCAACCACTTGATCGGAGATTTGATGCATTAACTCTTCTTGCTTTGGATCGCACATATCCAGTGCTGGCCTAACGTGAAGTACGCCAGCATCTACGTGACCAAACATGCCATAGCGCAGATTATGAGCGTCTAACAGTGCGCGAAACTCGACAATGAAATCCGCTAGATTTTCAGGTGGCACACAGGTATC
>NZ_JBFRVD010000196.1:0-344 GCF_041474985.1 Vibrio sp. 10N.222.49.C9
ACGATCTACTGATGGGCGGGGTAAAGCTGAGCTTGATCATTGGCTTCTTATCGGCCAGTGCCGCTGTCGTGCTTGGCACCATTGCCGCCTTTGTGGTGAGTCGTTTTGGTAAATTCAGAGGCGAGACAGGCTTTGCGTTTATGATCACGGCTCCGTTGGTGATGCCAGAGGTGATTACCGGTCTTTCTTTATTGCTGCTGTTTATCGCCATGGGGCAAGTGTTTGACCTATTCAGTCAAAGGGGAATGTTGACCATCTGGATTGCGCACGTCACTTTCTGTACTGCTTATGTGACGGTTGTCGTCAGTTCACGATTGCAAGAGGTGGACCGTTCAGTTGAAGAA
>NZ_JBFRVD010000197.1:0-392 GCF_041474985.1 Vibrio sp. 10N.222.49.C9
GTCTATGCAGTCTCCCAGACTGATCAGTGCGTCTTTCTTGGCGGAATGACCGGCAAGTTTCAGTCCTTCCATCAAGACCTCGTAGTTGCCGTGAACATCAGTAACGATGAACACATTTCGGAAATCACGAGAGGTAATCTGCATGGAGTTTTTCAAGATCTAAATCCTTCTTACATAGGTGCTACTGTGAATTTAAAGGATTTATTTTCCTTTTGCATTAACTCGCGTACACGCTTGATAGCGTCAAATGATTCATCTTCTTCAAAGCGGTTATAGCTGATGCAAAGGAAGGCATTAGAGGAATTGCGTTCGATGACTTTCGCTTCTAATCCAAACTCTTGTAGGCGATGTTTGGCATCCCATGCGTGTTTCTTTGACGTAATGATGGATTC
>NZ_JBFRVD010000198.1:0-432 GCF_041474985.1 Vibrio sp. 10N.222.49.C9
ATTATCACAAGTCGAATCGCCTCATAGTGGCTGAAGCCGGAACCGGCATTGGTAAGTCATTAGCCTATTTGATGGCTGCTATTCCAGTGGCAAAGTTTAGTAGCCGCAAGGTGGTGATCTCTACCGCTACCGTTGCTCTGCAAGAACAGCTGATTAATAAACACCTTCCCCTTTATCGTCGTCTAGTAGATTTCGAGTTCTCTTTTATATTGGCTAAAGGCAGACAACGCTATTGCTGCGCAGAAAAGCTTGCGGCTGCCTCCGGCGCGGATGAGACGCAAATAGCCATGTTCGAAACCAAGCCGAACAAATCAGATATCGATTTGTTGGAGCGCATGTACAAGGCGCTCTCTGAGAACAAATGGGATGGTGATAGGGATTCTTGGCCTAAGCCGATTAAAGATCACGTTTGGCAAAGCATTGTCAGTGATA
>NZ_JBFRVD010000199.1:0-292 GCF_041474985.1 Vibrio sp. 10N.222.49.C9
GAAATATGCGCAGTAACCCTGGCTATGGATGAAAACGGAGACTTGCACCCAGCGAGTACCCTGACTTTCCAAGTAGAACCATTTGAAGGAGCGAATTTAGAGAAGGAAGCACTCGAATTTATTGGAATGCGTGACCCTTTCAGCCCGTTGCGTGGGGCCATCCCAGAATCAGAAGCACTGAAAGAGATCTATAAACTGGTCCGTAAAGAACAAAAGCAAGCCGGTTGTAGCCGAGCGATCATCGTGGCGCACAATGCCGCCTTTGATCATGGTTTTGTCTCTCAGGCTAGTG
>NZ_JBFRVD010000200.1:0-696 GCF_041474985.1 Vibrio sp. 10N.222.49.C9
GCTATCACTATCGAGCAGAATGGACACTGGACATATCAACTTGATGATAGTAAAGATGCCACTCAGAAATTAACCGGCAATGACAACCCTCAAGAGCTCTTTACTATGCTAGTGACTGACTCTTCAGGGCCAATCGATTAAGCAAAATATCGTAGTAACAGTACATGGCAGCAATGATAATCCAGTATTAGCTGCATATCAGCCGGCATCTTTTGCAGAAGACTCGAGTAAAGGCGCTTCGCATAGTCACGTTCAAACTGTAGCGCTGCCGAAAGTTTCCGATGTCGATGACACTCACTTTACTTATAGCATCGATTCTCACGCTGATAGTGGAAAGAATAACGTTGGTCAGTGGGTAACAATCGATAAGAATAGTGGGGTTATTTCTGTACATACCAATGCCAAGATATTGCAGCATCTATCGCAAGGTGCATCGCACCTAGAGCATGTAGTGGTAACCGTAACAGATGCACAACGTGGTACAACCCAGCAAACCCTTGACCTAACAATTACTGGTACTAATGATCAGCCTAAAATCACCAGGGCTAAAATCTCGAGTGATCTAGATGAGAATGGTTCTAAGGTGGCCAATCATTATTCAGTCACCCATAATGCATTATCAAGGGTTGATGTTATAGAAGACCATATTGTTTCGGGCAAAATTCAATACTCAGATATAGATGACAAGATCTCACC
>NZ_JBFRVD010000201.1:0-383 GCF_041474985.1 Vibrio sp. 10N.222.49.C9
TCAGTGAATAGTGGCCACGCTCGGATACAAGGATTGCAATGCCTTCATACTCATAGTGCTTAAGCGCCTTGAAAATACCTTGTTGCTCGATGCCTTTAAAGTCACCGTCGGCAGGGAACGCATTGTTTCTTGCCACCCATAAAGCAGTGATGTTCGCGATGGTCCCGCCAGAGCAAAATGCGCCAAGGGAGTGCTGTGCGCTATGCATCCATTTTGCGTAGAAGTCATCGTCCTGTGCATAAATTAGGCTATGCAACATACCCAAGACTTGACGCTCTAATGGCGTGAAGGCTTTGGAGGTTTCGATTTTCACCAGGTTTTGATTCAGCGCAATCATGATCTTTGATAGTGGCATCAAGAAATAAGGCAGTGCTGACGTCATA
>NZ_JBFRVD010000202.1:0-429 GCF_041474985.1 Vibrio sp. 10N.222.49.C9
CCCCATAATTCTTGATATATGCCATCACTTTTTAGACTTCGTAAGATAGGTTTGTTGGCTAATTGGTACTGCTTTAACTCACCATATCCTCGCTCTATCTCCCAACGTTGCCAGTACACTTCAACAAGCTCTTGTAGAGCGTAAGTGTTTGGACATAAACACGACGTAATGAAGCCCTTGATCTCCCCTTTAGGTGAGGGAATCATTACCAACCTTGCTTTCCATGTTTTACCTAAGTGAGGTGCTTGCCTTTGAGCTTGAGGTGATATTGGCATTTCAATGAGGTGATCATACTCGCTATATGAATCGATAATTTCATATCTGAACTTTGATTTAATGGGAGTCAGCCAGTGGGTATTGGGGCCGCTACCTTCCCAACTCATAAAGAGTTCCGCAGAAATAAAACCGCGATCAAACAGTGTTAAAGAG
>NZ_JBFRVD010000203.1:0-488 GCF_041474985.1 Vibrio sp. 10N.222.49.C9
CCTATAATTGAAGAGCTGTTGTTTAGAGGTATATTGCAAGGCAGATTATTAAGGTTGGATTGGGGGCGAAAGCAACTGATTGGCTTTACAGGAGCAAACCTTTGCTGCTCCTTATTGTTTGCTGCGTTTCATTTATTTAGTCATGCTCCAATCTGGTCTATAGGTGTATTTTTTCCCTCATTGTTGTTTGGATATTTTAGAGATAAACACAACAGTGTCTATCCCTCTATTGCTCTGCATATCTTCTATAACGCAGTGTATTTTTTACTGCCAATCGTAATCAGTTACAGCTTTTGAACTTTAAGCCCTCTGCCTGTTTAAAGGAAACTATAAGCCATCAGTATCTCCGTCTTCTTACTTTGCTGTACCTTACCCCGGTTATACCTGCTAGATTATGAATAGTGCTAACTAAGTAGTGGTTAAGATTTTGATTCGATTGATACTTAATGGAAAAAAAGCCGGTCTCGAGAGCGTTAGAGAGGCGGTTT
>NZ_JBFRVD010000204.1:0-303 GCF_041474985.1 Vibrio sp. 10N.222.49.C9
GTGTAGCTCCAGCAACATGCCTTGGGTGCCTTACTTTCATTCATCTCAAGATGTGCTGTCTTGGCGTTGGATGGCAACGACTGAGGTGTTGTCGATGGGCTCTTATGGCGTAAAGCAATTGACATGGGATGATATAGGTTCGGGCTATGGCTCAACTTTCCCACGAAGTGGGTATATTCAACAACGAGACCCATTCAAGGCTAGTGTGGTAGCAGCGTATCGAGGGTTTGATATTGTAACGTCGTACGATGAGTATACGAGTGCAACCGGTCTTCATGTTTCCAATACGATGGATAAGTGGGC
>NZ_JBFRVD010000205.1:0-337 GCF_041474985.1 Vibrio sp. 10N.222.49.C9
GAATTAAATGAAGCTGCTAAAGTACTAGAAGCTTTTCTATCGGATGATGAGAACATTGCTCAGATAGAGAAAGCTGCAAAAACCATTGCGGATTCTTTTAAGCTTGGTGGTAAGGTTTTGTCTTGTGGTAATGGCGGTTCTCATTGTGATGCTATGCACTTTGCTGAAGAGTTAACAGGACGATACAGAGAAGACCGCCCAGGATACCCTGGTATCGCAATTTCTGATCCTAGCCACCTTTCTTGCGTGAGCAATGACTTCGGCTATGAAGCGGTGTTTTCTCGCTATGTAGAGGCCGTAGGTCAGAAGGGGGATGTGCTGTTTGGACTGTCTACGT
>NZ_JBFRVD010000206.1:0-420 GCF_041474985.1 Vibrio sp. 10N.222.49.C9
CACTAGGTCACCTTCAATATTGATAGTGATATCACCATCCGCTAAAGGTGCAGTCATTAAAAATGCCGTTAGGAACTGGCCAGAAATAGAGCCGTCAATAGAGACCTCACCAGAGGTTAGCCCTGTACCTTGGATCTTAAGCGCTGGGAAGCCATCGTTTTCAAGATACGTCACCTCAGCACCTGCCTCACGCAGAGCATCAACCAAGTGACCGATTGGGCGCTCTTTCATGCGCGGCTCACCCGTCAGTACGAACTCACCTTGGCTAGCACAAAGTGCCGCAGCCAATGGGCGCATTGCCGTACCCGCATTGCCTAGAAACAGTTCTAGTGCTTCAGGCGCATTGAATACGCCACCTAGACCTTCAACCTCACACACTGTTTTATCCTGAGATAGGCTGTATTTTACACCTAGTTGCTC
>NZ_JBFRVD010000207.1:0-437 GCF_041474985.1 Vibrio sp. 10N.222.49.C9
TCATCAAGAGGCGACGTACGTGAAACACCATATTCAAAAGGTCTGTGCCTTTTTTGCAGCAATGTCTGGCTTTGCTAAGGAATTGCGCGACGAGGGCCATCATGTTTTGCACCTGACTCTGGATGACACTCAGGCGTTCTCAACATTCAGTGAGCTGCTTACTCATCACGTCAACGAGGTGCAGGCGTCGCGTTTTGAATTTCAAAGGCCGGATGAATACCGACTCCTTACACAACTACTCGCACTAAAGTTCCCCAACTGCGTTAGCAAGATGGTGGAAAGCGAGCACTTCCTATTGCCGTTTGACGACATTGCTCAGCAGTTTCCCGAAGGTAAGCATGTGCTGATGGAGCACTTCTACCGCCGTATGCGCAAGCGCTTTGATATCTTGATGGAAGAGGAAAAACCGCTAGGGGGGCAGTGGAACTTTGATAAAG
>NZ_JBFRVD010000208.1:0-476 GCF_041474985.1 Vibrio sp. 10N.222.49.C9
CGATGTAATCAGGTTCCGAAATTGCGTCCGTATGAATTACGATTTCTCCGTTCTCAGGTGTGGGCAGGTTTCCTGTATGCGCAATAAAGCATCCTCCCGCCGTTATCAAGAATCGATTAAGGGAAGCGTCGCTACTTCCGTTCGCTTTCATATCGCTGATAGCTCTATCAAAGATCTTACAAGCGTTCATGTTCTTGTATTCAGCCGATGCTGAAAGATACCCTTCGATAAAAAGCTGGCGGATGAACTTGATGTCATCAGTGTGGACTTTCTGAGACGCCTCGCCCCAGCGTCCTGTGATTGTTACTAGTGTTGTTTGTGTTGTCATAATTTCGAAGTCAATTGAGTCATCCTGTGGCAGTAGAGTGTATTTGCGCTTATGTGATAGTGACAGCTACTCTAAAACATTTGCGAGACAACTCGCAAATAGCACGGAACGATGAAAGCATCTCGTTATAATAACTCTACATGCATGG
>NZ_JBFRVD010000209.1:0-490 GCF_041474985.1 Vibrio sp. 10N.222.49.C9
GGCTGATCGCGTTTGTCTGCATTGGACCAGAAGTTGATATTGAATTGGGCATCATCTGTCATTTCAATGCGATGCCAGTATTGTGGTGGGCTAGTAGCAAACTGTCCGGCATGAATAACGACCGTTAATTCTGGCTCAGTTGCATGCTCATCAGCAAAGCCAAAATAGGTTACGCTACCTTCCATTACACAAAGCTGTCCAAACACCTCTGCCGCCGTATTGTGGTGGGTTAACAATGCTTGAGGTACGTTGTCTTTGGTAAAGAAAGGGGTCGAGCGTTGGATGGTCCAATCTTTTGGGATTCGTAAATGGCTCATAATTTTCACCTGTGTGATTAGATATAAAAGTATTCAGTTGTTATGACTTAGTAGAGCAACTCACCCATGCATTGCTTAGGCGATTGAGCACACGCGCAACGAAATAACCTATGGCATAGGTGTGTCTTACTTCGCAGCACTCTCTTGCATTGCAATGCAACTCTTCAATAACT
>NZ_JBFRVD010000210.1:0-309 GCF_041474985.1 Vibrio sp. 10N.222.49.C9
CGCTTTAATCTGCAAACTCGATTGAGAGAAAAGGGTTACCTAGGACGAGACGAGTCTCTGAATGTGCCTATTTCTTTAACCAATTTTAACCTTGCCGCCTCTATTGCAGAAAGTAGTGATGTCATCTTCCATTTACCGACTCCCTACGCTAAGCAAGTTGCCAAGACTGGAAAGCTGATTCTAAAAGAGGTGCCTGAAGATATACGCTCAGACAAAGAGCAGGTCTATGTGTATTGGCACAAACGCTTTCAAAACGATGGTATGTGCACTTGGTTCAGAGAGTTAATCAAAGAAGTGTATAGCGTGAGC
>NZ_JBFRVD010000211.1:0-244 GCF_041474985.1 Vibrio sp. 10N.222.49.C9
GAGATGCACTTGCGCGCATCAATGACACCATCTTCGATTATCGCTCCCGTAGGGCAACTTGTGATGCAAGAGCGACACTTCCCACATTGGTTTTCTACTGGAGCATCGACAGGAAGAGGCAATCCAATCAATAGTTCGCCAAGAAAAAACCAAGAGCCTGCCTCTTCATCGAGCAGCAAAGAGTGTTTACCGGTCCAGCCTAGACCCGCCTTTTCAGCTAAGGGACGCTCCAGCACAGGAGCCG
>NZ_JBFRVD010000212.1:0-363 GCF_041474985.1 Vibrio sp. 10N.222.49.C9
TCCCCATAGGCAGAAGTACCCAAGGTAAAACATTCAGTCAGGCGTATTTAGATGCGGCCGAGAATACCTTAGGGCCAAAAGGGGCTCAGACTCGCTACTACTATGACGGCAGTTCGGTTAGCGCTCGCTTGCACAAGGTTAAGATAAATAAAGCGACGGTAAGTTCGACCTTTCCTTGGTCCGAATATGCACATAACTTGGTGGAAGTGATTATTCCAAAGGACGATATGTCATTCATGGCGCAACCGGTCACAGTTAATGTCACGGTTCCATCTCCAGCATTAGGCCCTGCAGATTGTTACAATCCAATGATACCTAATTCTCTATCCAAACAGTATGCGTGTCTAGTAGCATCCGCTTTTG
>NZ_JBFRVD010000213.1:0-233 GCF_041474985.1 Vibrio sp. 10N.222.49.C9
ATTTATCCAGAAGCGTCAACGTGAAAATGGTTTGTCATTTGTATCGCGTACTACACTCACGCCAAAGCAATGGGATAGCATGACCACTATCGTCTTTAGAGTGGTATTAGCAAACCCATTGACCACCCACGGTATACTCAACAGTGTTCTCAATGAACAGCGTGAGATCGCTAAGATGGCGCCATCGCTAAACAAACAGATAGATGCCCTCGTCAGCACTATCGAATCTGAGT
>NZ_JBFRVD010000214.1:0-409 GCF_041474985.1 Vibrio sp. 10N.222.49.C9
CCTCATCACCATCCAAATCACTCTCTAATGACTCAATCAAATCGGTCATTAACTCTAAAACCGGCAACACGCCTGCATCATAAGCAGCATATCGGAAGCGACGAAGACTGATTAGTACAGACTCTAAGAATTTACGTCGAACGATACAGTCACACTCATTCAATACGGATACGTAGACAAGCTGATACGCCCTCATGAACTCATCGAACACGGCATCCACTTTTACCTTTATCTCTATTTGCTCCGCGTCAAATGCAGTGAGTTTGTGTTTCCTTAACTCTTTAACTCGCTCTTGAGTAAGACCACCTCCAGAGTCGAGAAGGTGCTTGATTGGCTGAGCCTTCTCAATAAGAGAACGAAGATACTGAATTATTTGCTCGGTACGCTCTCTCGATTGAGCGGAGATGTC
>NZ_JBFRVD010000215.1:0-278 GCF_041474985.1 Vibrio sp. 10N.222.49.C9
AAGGTCAGCGTCCTTGAAGGGCAAACAGGTTCACAAAAACCACACTCGATACAGCGATCAACCAAGGAGTCTGCGGCAGGCATCGGCTTTAGGTTTTCTATGTGTGAATGGGGGTTGTCATTGATGATGACTCCAGGGTTGAAGAGCCCTTTAGGATCAAACAAGGCTTTAATCTGCTGCATCAAGGCATAGCCTTCCTTGCCCCATTCAAGCTCTACATACGGAGCCATGTTCCTTCCTGTGCCGTGCTCAGCCTTCAATGAGCCTTGGTATTTAAC
>NZ_JBFRVD010000216.1:0-344 GCF_041474985.1 Vibrio sp. 10N.222.49.C9
ATTAAGGGCCGACTGATTTTTGGTGGCTTAATCGGTGCACTGATCGTCATTATTCGCACCTTTGGCGGCTTCCCAGACGGCGTTGCTTTTGCGGTTATTATCGCCAACATGTGTGTACCGCTTATCGACTACTACACACAACCTAGAACCTACGGTCACAAGTAATATCATGTTAAAAACCATACGAAAAAACGGTTTAGTTCTCGCCATGTTCGCTTGCATCACAACAGGTGTGGTCTCTGTTACCCATCTGTTGACCGAGGATACAATCAAAGCGCAGCAAATCGCTCAGTTGCAAGGACAGCTTAATCAAGTGATCCCAACGAGCCTGCACGACAATGAAC
>NZ_JBFRVD010000217.1:0-395 GCF_041474985.1 Vibrio sp. 10N.222.49.C9
ACATCGGTTACAGTGAGTGTGCCTGAGGTCTGAAGTTGAGATTCTTCGGTTACCGCACCTGAATCTGTACCTGCAATCACGGCTTTATCATTGGTGCCGTTCACAGTAATGGTGACTTTATGAGTCGTACCATCGGCCGATTGAACTGTAATGATGTCAGTAGCGGTTGCTCCTTTACCTAACGCTTGAACGGTAGGGTTAGTGTTATCGAGATCGTAAGTCCAAGCGCCTGAATCGGTCAGATGTAGAGTGCCCAAGTTGCCAACAACATCAGTATTGGAGAAATGCGCTTCGCCAGTATCGACATCGGTTACAGTGAGTGTGCCTGAGGTTTGAAGTTGAGATTCTTCGGTTACCGCACCTGAGTCTGTACCTGCAATCACCGCTTTATCATT
>NZ_JBFRVD010000218.1:0-343 GCF_041474985.1 Vibrio sp. 10N.222.49.C9
AATGATAAAGCCGTAATAGCAGGCACAGACTCAGGTGCAGTAACCGAACAATCCCAACTACAAACCTCAGGTACACTTACTGTAACCGATGTCGATACCGGCGAAGCACACTTCTCCAATACCGATGTTGTTGGCACTCTGGGTACCCTGCACCTTAAAGACAATGGTGCATGGACATACGATCTGGATAACACTAACCCTACCGTTCAAGCTTTAGGTAAAGGAGCAACCGCTACAGATACGATCACAGTTCAATCGGCAGATGGCACGACCCATAAAGTCACCATTACCGTGAACGGCACCAATGATAAAGCCGTGATTGCCGGCACCGACTCAGGTGTAG
>NZ_JBFRVD010000219.1:0-270 GCF_041474985.1 Vibrio sp. 10N.222.49.C9
GTGTCGTTAGGCATCACTCTGTTTTTGATGACGGCAAAGCCCATGATCACGATGTTTCAAGATCACCTTAAGCGCACCGAACTTAACGAGTTCGTTAGTGCGGTTTTTTCGTCAATGGAAAGACATTATTGGGTTGAAATGAGAGATGTGGGGGCGAATTGCTTAACCCACACGCCAACGCCAAACTACGCGACTCTGCTGTCCTATGGTTTGATGCAGGATTACCATCTCGAAGATGGTGAAGTGATGTGGTTCGATGCTCTATCAACC
>NZ_JBFRVD010000220.1:0-327 GCF_041474985.1 Vibrio sp. 10N.222.49.C9
ACTCAGAGACCAACCCTCTGAAACGCGTTAAATATAAACAGCGTGAAGATGTGCCTGTAGCTAAGGGTGAGCGTCAGCGCCGCCTGCACAAAGCATTGCTTCGTTATCACGATCCAGCCAACTGGCCGATGATCCGTGAAGCGCTGATCAGCATGGGTAAAAAACACCTTATTGGTGACAAGCCAAACTGTCTTGTGCCAGAAGAAGATCTCGATAAACAAACGCCAGCACAACGTCGCAAGTCGGGACGCCACGGCGCACACCGCTTTGCAACCAAGCACACCGACAGCCAGCCAGACATTCGCAAGCCAAACCAAAGAGGCAAAG
>NZ_JBFRVD010000221.1:0-297 GCF_041474985.1 Vibrio sp. 10N.222.49.C9
TTATCTGGGTGTTTCTAGTACCTCTTCGCTATCGAATGATTGGCAATTAGTGGTAGTAGCGCAACGTTTTGATGGTGCCAGTGACAGCTTATTTGGCCAAACACCGAATACCCTGATCTTTGCTAATCTTGGGTGGAACTTTTAACTTGCATTTAATGTGTCTACCCTTTAGGGTCGTCACCCTTGAAACAGCGCTACTTACCTAATCCATAAAAGGAATCTCCCTTGAGCGACAATAAATTTTCTAAGTTACCTTTATCTCAGTCATTGCTTGATAATTTGACGTCGATGGAGTAT
>NZ_JBFRVD010000222.1:0-217 GCF_041474985.1 Vibrio sp. 10N.222.49.C9
ATCACCGTTCACTCTGCCGATGGCACGCCACATCAAATCACCATTACCGTCAACGGCACTAACGACACTGCGGTGATTGCAGGCACTAACTCTGGTGCGGTAACTGAAGAGTCGCAATTACAAACGTCTGGGACTCTGACTATTACAGATACCGATAAAGGCGAAGCGCACTTCTCGAATACAGACATTGTTGGATCATTAGGTACCCTACATCTTA
>NZ_JBFRVD010000223.1:0-328 GCF_041474985.1 Vibrio sp. 10N.222.49.C9
CAGGGCCAGCAAAGACCATCCTTTCAAAGGCAACGAGGGACGGCTATCTGATTTATTACAATATCAATTAGCTATGATTCAGTCAGGGTTACCTTTACCGGAGCTAGGACCTTTGGCTGAAACAATTAAAGAGTTAGATTTACCGTTCAATATAGGTTGCAAGGCAGCTTCAATGGATGGTTTAAAAACACTTATCGAACAGACAGAAATGCTCACCCCTTGTTCGGTAAAAACAGCTAAACTCTATTCTTCCTCAATGCGCTATATTGAGGTTAGTGACTTTCCTCACTTAAGCCATCACCGCGTATCAGCTTACATATTACAACGA
>NZ_JBFRVD010000224.1:0-300 GCF_041474985.1 Vibrio sp. 10N.222.49.C9
TGTCTGTTTCATATTTACCGCACTCATTATTTATTGATTGAGTACCACTACGAACCGACATTAACGCCCAGAAATATCTCCGCGCACAAACGAATATCAACCCCCACCTAACCGCCAGCAAACACCCATACATAGTTCTGAAAACCTCGCATTCAGCGATGTTATAGACGTGCTTCAACGCACATAAGGACGAATATATATGTATACAAGAAAGACTATTCCGTTAGCGGGTGCCGTGCATGCAGTATTTAATTTCTGCATCAAGATTTCGGCTTTCCTATGTGCAGGCGCACTAGGAGG
>NZ_JBFRVD010000225.1:0-750 GCF_041474985.1 Vibrio sp. 10N.222.49.C9
GATTTTCCGTATTCACTGTCAATAACCTCGGGTTTATCACTTAGCGAAGCAAGAGCAAACATATCAATAAAGGTCGCACTGTATGTGTTGTTTCTTGGGTGCTCCCTATAAGGTATGTAGGTCTCGCTAATAATTTCAGCTTTTAAGTTTCTAGGTGAAAGCAAGCTCAGTTCGAAATCACTTTCAATCGCCCCAGTATCGTTAAGATATAAGGTGTTGAATGAGATGACGAATGCCTTAATGTTCGAGTTATACATCTCTCGGGTCAGCACGACATCTTTATAGAAAAAATGAGGTTGCTGGTAAGTAGTAGTCACATGTTTGAGGCCGCCTTCTCGGATATGTCTTCTGAATTCAGTTTGGTTGATAGACCAAAACGTGTCGGGATCTATATCGTCGATTTGAGCCTGCAACTCATTGTAAGCAAGAACATTTTCTTTAGTGAATGGCTGAGCGTTATCCATAAAATAGCGATCAGCTTCGTGATAATTGACGCATCCACTAAGCATTGTTAAGCAAAAAATTGCGGTTATTAGAGTTTTAAGCATGTTGAAATTCCTATTGGGTAAGTTGCCTTGGATGAAAGTATGTGCGCTCAAAACCTGATGGTTTGAGCGCAATAGTGTTAGAGGTTGGTGCTATCTCTGCCTGGTCTCAGGTAGAGATAAGTCAGGATTGGTGGAGCAATGCTAATTACCATTGCTATCTTCAGAACCAGTTCACTAGCCCAAGAGGTGAACTCTGGATTAA
>NZ_JBFRVD010000226.1:0-438 GCF_041474985.1 Vibrio sp. 10N.222.49.C9
GCATTAGTGTGCTTGTAATGTCTGTATCTGACGGGCATTCTTCGCCGTCTAGTACGATGAATTCATTGTAGATTTTCATTGCTCTCAATCTTGGCCTTTTATCGCAAGAAGGTAATTTAGGTGAGTCATGAGTATTCATAAATGAGCGGTAAAATATTTGCGTAATGCCTCGCAAAATAGGGGTTATTCAGGCAGCGGTGCCTCAAAGGAATTAGTTAGATGCAGGATTTAGGAATGTTTTACGAAGGAAGTTTGCCTCCGGAGTTGTTTGAGCAGTTGTTGGCTGGCGAAGTGCCAGAGACTATAGGTGAGATCTTTCCAGAGGAAATCCCTGTGAGTTTTAGTGATGATATTGAGTCAGTAATGGCTGAGGTGAATGTTAAGCAGAAGAGCTTTCAAATTCACGGAAATATCGCTGAATTGGGAATGTACGGGGTC
>NZ_JBFRVD010000227.1:0-497 GCF_041474985.1 Vibrio sp. 10N.222.49.C9
GCAGACCCCATTGAACAAGATCAGGTGCTTGCGTGTATATCCTCATCTGAGCACTCTCGAAGCAACGACGAATGGCTAGATACCGTCATGGGATTTCGTTCGGGAAACTGGGCCTATGAATGGACCCACGCAGGGATGATTCATCAAAAACGCGCAGCAGAGTTAAAGGGTGATGAAGCTGCCGAGGCTCTCTATAAAGCGAGTCTTTATTTCAGCATTGCAGCCTACCCACATATCAAGGGCGATAATCTATCCATACAAGCTCAGGTATTGGCGAATAAGGCGTACGAAGAAGCATCCCATGCGAGCAAGTATGTGTTTAAGCAACTGAATGTGCCTTATAAAGGCAAAACGGTGCAGGCGAATTTACATCTGCCACATACTGAACGCCCGTTACCTGTAGTGATCGTTTGTGCTGGGCTAGATAGCGTACAAACCGATATGTGGAAGCTGTTCCTTGATCACTTGGCTCCCAATGAATTTGCGATGCTGACCAT
>NZ_JBFRVD010000228.1:0-352 GCF_041474985.1 Vibrio sp. 10N.222.49.C9
CGAAGAGACCATGCTGACATCTGCCCTGCCAAGCTCTGAATATCAATAGGTGACTTACCTAAACGAGACCCAAGAACATCGAGATACATCTTCGACATGTTCGTCAGCTTGTCTGGATTGGCTAAGATGTCGTGTACAGGAGAACCTATTGCAACGCATGCCTTAATTCTGTCTTGCTCCAAAAAGCTTAAGCGAACCAAAGCATTGCCGCCAAAGCGGAAGCCAAGCAATCCTACCTTCCAGTGATCCACAAACGGAACTTCAGGTAGATAATCTAGCAATGCTTTGTGCAAGCAGCTGGTATCCTCTGAAAGGGTCCATTGACTACTCTTGCCCACCGATGGCATATCAA
>NZ_JBFRVD010000229.1:0-325 GCF_041474985.1 Vibrio sp. 10N.222.49.C9
GACTGTCGTAATATCTGGGTTATCAGCACACAAGGTGGCGGTACCATCGCCATGATGCACATCGCTATCTATGATCATGACTGAGTCGACGTCTGGATGCTTTAGTGCTTCATTGACTACAACTACTAAGTCATTGAACAGGCAAAACCCACTACCATAATTTGCATGCGCGTGGTGGTAGCCACCACTAAGGTGTATCGCTACACCCTCTTCAATGGCTTTTTGCGCCGTCATAACAGTGCCAGCAGTCGAGGTAAGGGTTCTTTTAATAAGCTGCTCACTCCAAGGAAAACCTATGCGACGCATCTTAGGCGCAGGTAGGACT
>NZ_JBFRVD010000230.1:0-525 GCF_041474985.1 Vibrio sp. 10N.222.49.C9
GACGAGGAATTTCGTAATCCGTCATTTCCATCACGAAGCTATCGTTGCTACCCGGGTAGATAGTGTTCTTCAGAATAAACCCTGTGAACACCGCGGCTAGGATACCAATCACATACAGCGCAAATACCACGTTTTGACCAGCACTTGGGAAGAAGGCCGCTGCAAACAACGCGTATACCGGTAGGCGAGCACCACAAGACATAAACGGAGCCATAGATGCCGCTAAACGGCGCTCACGCTCTTGGTCAAGTGTACGGCTTGCCATAATCGCAGGTACGTTACAACCAAAGCCTAATACCAATGGAACAAAGGCTTTGCCCGGTAGGCCCACTTTCTGCATGACTTTATCCAGTACGAATGCCGCACGAGACATGTAACCTGACCCTTCCAGCAAGGTAAGGAATAGGTAAAGACCGGCAATAACAGGGATAAAGGTTGCTACGGTTTGGATACCGCCACCGACACCATCGGCAAGCAGAGTCACCATCCATGCAGGTAGAACAGGATCTAGAAGCGCATGAGTAC
>NZ_JBFRVD010000231.1:0-326 GCF_041474985.1 Vibrio sp. 10N.222.49.C9
GCTTATTTGTGCGTATGGGCTAAACCAATTTGCTACGTGATAAACCGCACCAATACGACCGGTGACGGCATCATTGTCGTTACTCTCGTGCTCTACACCATAGCCATCTGTTGTTTCAGGGTCGGTTGAAAATGAGTCGTAACGAAGGCCTGCGGAAAGAACCAGTTTTTCCTCCATTAGGAAGGCTTGGTCCTGAACGAAGACACCCCATTGCTGCACTGTTGCATTAGGAAGACCCGTGCTACCCGGAGAAGAGCTTGGAGGCGCGCCTGTGCCACTTTGAATAAAGTGATCGGTGTTCTCCAAAGCAAAGTCGTTGTATAGGA
>NZ_JBFRVD010000232.1:0-272 GCF_041474985.1 Vibrio sp. 10N.222.49.C9
CTTCAATCCCTGAAGTGATCTTTGGGGTTGGCATAAAAACAAGGATCAAGGTAACAGGTACTATGATCATCAACGCCCTGCGATGTAATTTCGGTAACGAAGTCACTCCACCTTTAATCTTTGAAGGCAGTGCTTTCCACTCTATTTGGTTCCACGTGTCTAATAATACTTCTGTGTGTCTCTTAGAGCGGGTACGTCGATTCATCCCATATCACTCCGACTTATCCATTTCTATCAGGATATAAAAAAAACCGCTCAATGAACACACCCGA
>NZ_JBFRVD010000233.1:0-228 GCF_041474985.1 Vibrio sp. 10N.222.49.C9
GATTGTAACGGGATACATGCCTTTTGCTTACGGCGACGTGCTGCAAGATGAAACCATTCAAGCCATTGCCAAAGAACATGATGCGAGTCCTGCTCAGGTTGTACTTGCGTGGATGCGTCAAAACGAGTTCGTAACGATCCCTTCATCAACCAAGAAAGCCAACATTGAGAGCAACTTGCACTCCGAAAAGGTGACGTTGACTGAGTCTGATATGGAGAAGATCGCTAC
>NZ_JBFRVD010000234.1:0-431 GCF_041474985.1 Vibrio sp. 10N.222.49.C9
GGCGTGTACTGCATCGCATACTTATACTTCGCCCAGTCCTCCTCCGATAAATACCAATTTCTCGCCTTCACCTTATCTTCAGCCGTCAACTCGATCTCCAGACCATCAACGCGATAATCCACCTTCGAAGTACCTAACTGACTATCAACAACGCGAATTGATTCAACTTCCAAAGGAGCCACTAAACGCTGCTCCGAAGCCACCACGAAACCTGACAGCAAACCCAACAGAAGAACACTTACCTTTCTCATTCGGACACCACCAGATTAACCATTCGCCCATCCAACTTATGACGAGCCACCAAATGCTCTTTATTCACTTCACTGACATACCAGTGGCCAAAAGAATTGCCGCTCACCAACTGAATTGAACCGGACAACCCATCAGTGATGATAGCGATATTACGACCTCCAATATCAACCACCTGCTTC
>NZ_JBFRVD010000235.1:0-295 GCF_041474985.1 Vibrio sp. 10N.222.49.C9
GTATAGGTAGCCCTCTTTTACTGTTGGCTCAAATGGAGGTGTGTGCCAGTCATTGAGGTTTCCTGCTGGCACCACATCAGTGTGTCCAGCGAAGGCAAACAAAGGCGCTTCTGAGCCCTTACGAGCCCATAGATTGAGCGTATCTTCGAAATGCATGACTTCAATGTCAAAGCCGAGCGCTTTAAGACGTTCAATCATCAGAGGTTGGCAGCCAGCATCTTCTGGAGTGACGGATTGACGGCTCATCAAGTCGATAGCCAAGTCTAAAACAGGACTTGAGTTCATCCTAATTCCT
>NZ_JBFRVD010000236.1:0-317 GCF_041474985.1 Vibrio sp. 10N.222.49.C9
ATACAGTCTAACCAATTGCGCTATGATCCCTGTAACGGGCTTTAGAGACGATAGGGGACAGTATGAATTGAACCTTGCTGATTCCATTCATGAAGAGTTTCCAAAGAAAGATCTTGAAGCAGGCGCTACCTTGATGAACCAAGCTTACGAGCAAGTCATTTTACGCCAGGTTGACCAATGGATGTGGGTACACAAGCGTTACAAGACAATGAAAGATGAAAGCCTGCCTAAAGGCTATCGATACAAGCAATAACACAAGCTAAATTTAATAATCGTGTTCAAGAATACGTAACTTGATCTGCACAATCACTGATCTG
>NZ_JBFRVD010000237.1:0-301 GCF_041474985.1 Vibrio sp. 10N.222.49.C9
CACTCAAACAAGGTTCAGCCAATGCTCGAAGAGCAACCTGCGCCGACTACGGCTAAAAAAGGCCTCCCTCAATGGCTAACCCAATTTGGTCAAGTAGCGGTCGCTGCTTGTGTATCCTTTGCGGTCATTCTAGGGGTTCAACAGTACGGTGGTAGTGTTGATGGACAGCCTTCACAGGTAGCGGAAACCCTTCCTGTTCTGCAGACTATCCCTATGGCGGGTAGTGTTGAGCCAGTAAGCTTAACTCGTGATTCTATGCGTGCAAAAACTGATGCGAACAAGGTTTCGCCACAGGATGAGC
>NZ_JBFRVD010000238.1:0-457 GCF_041474985.1 Vibrio sp. 10N.222.49.C9
GCCAACGGATTTTGATGCCTTTGTGCAGATGAACCAGAGCCCTGAGGTAATGCGATTCTTCCCTGATACGCTGACCCCTATGCAAAGCGTAGAATCGGTACGACGCTTGTCTGAAGAACTCGACAGCCAAGGCTGGGGAATGTGGGCGATAGAATGCAAACTCACTCATCAGTTTGTTGGCATGGTGGGCTTACAGCAACGTTCAGCTGAAGATGGCATTTTAGGTAGTCCCTTTGTTGAAATTGCTTGGCGGTTGCAGAAAGAGTTCTGGGGGCAGGGTTTGGCGCCAGAGGCCGCTGCTGCTGTGTTGGCGCATGCCTTCATACAGCTTAAATTCGATACTCTCTATAGCTTAACGGCCTTAAGTAACCTTCCGTCTCAGCGAGTAATGCAAAAGATAGGGATGCACAATACCGACAGAGATTTCCAGCACCCTAAACTCGATACTGATTCTCCC
>NZ_JBFRVD010000239.1:0-225 GCF_041474985.1 Vibrio sp. 10N.222.49.C9
AGTCAGAGAGCAAGCAGGTGAACTCGAAAAAGAAATCTGTGAGGTCACAGAACAATTCGCAATCCACTTAATTGGTTTCATCCAACGCAAAACCATTAAAGGATCTCAGCGTGAAGAGTTATACGACTGGATCCAAGAAGAGCTGCAAATCATAGAAGCCAATCCATTTAATCAGACCAACACAGATCAAACGCGTCAGCTGTTCAATCAAGCGCTCACTGACTA
>NZ_JBFRVD010000240.1:0-620 GCF_041474985.1 Vibrio sp. 10N.222.49.C9
TCACACTCGTGTCACGCATAGGTCAGTGGAAATGGACAATCTGACGGTTGAGATGCTCATGATTAACTACGAAGAAAGGTTTATCTATTCATCAAAAGAAGCGAAGAGAGACGCGAGTTTTGTTGAGATGGGTAAAATGTTGAATGTCGAGTTTCACGCTATTCACGTTCTGGCTCGTTACATACAGCGAATGCAGTCGCTCGATATTACAGATGCTATCCGCTTTTTTTATGGTGCCATTATTGAAAATAAGAATGAGATCTTTCGGTCAGCTGAGATGCCTTTGAATATTCCGATCTCCGATGACGTTGGTGGGATGCTGCTGGGATCTGTTAGGCATGATTCCCCAGAACGCACTACGTTTGTTGCTAAGACCTACATCTCTGAGGCGCAAATTACAGACGCAAATTACGAATATTGTGTCAGCCGATTCAGTGAAGAGACTGAGTGTGACTCAGTTAAAGTTTGACTGACACACGAGCGTCAATGTCTCTTGTTGGTAGCAAAAAGCCCACATCCGAGGAGGATGGTGGGCTCTGTTTTAGTAGTGTCTATTTGCCATGTTTCGCTCGACAAATAGCGTCTTTATTGCTGATAGATAGAATCCACCAGCACTGAAC
>NZ_JBFRVD010000241.1:0-319 GCF_041474985.1 Vibrio sp. 10N.222.49.C9
ATCGCAGAGCACGCCGAAAAAGTATTGAGAGCACTTAGTCACTAAATATGACTGCAGTCTTAATTATAGGCGCAGGTTGGCTTGGCCGCCCATTAGCCAAACAACTTAGCGCCTCAAATCACGCCGTTCACGTGACAAATTCGAGTCATGAAAGCACAGAAGAAAGCCTTGAACTCGGTTTATCTGCTCACCAATTACAACTTCCCCTACCCTCCCTACAATCCCTAGCATCACTCATTAAGCAATTGAAAATAGAGGTGGTTGTTGGGTGTATTACCCCTGGTTTTAGGCGCAGTGCGACTCCCGACTGGGACAGCTA
>NZ_JBFRVD010000242.1:0-253 GCF_041474985.1 Vibrio sp. 10N.222.49.C9
GGATGTTCACTGAAAGGGGTGCGCGATGAAAACCAAGATGCATTTTTAGTTAAGGTGCCACAGCAACGCTACGAACTCGAACACAAGGGAGCGGTTGCATGCATCGCAGATGGTGCCAGTTGCAGTGACAATAGTCAGAAGGCGAGTCATACCGCGGTAATGCAGTTTGTTGCTGACTACTACGCTACCCCTGACAGTTGGAGTATCCAACACTGCGCCAGCAAAATCCTCACCTCTATGAACAACTGGTTGT
>NZ_JBFRVD010000243.1:0-1414 GCF_041474985.1 Vibrio sp. 10N.222.49.C9
GCTTTCCATTATCCCTGAGAGCTTTTAAGTTTTTGGGGATCGCCCCTGGACTTCGAGTGTCGCTCGCCCAAATCATCTCATCCATAATCAAAAATAATGCATTAATGAAGCTGATCCGCAGAGGCTCAACTTTGTGTTGTTTAGCCATCTCAGCCATCTCCAGCCTCACTATGTTATAACTGGTTAATATCCCCCACAGCTCCTGATATACACCAACTTTTTTCTTACTTCGTAATATGGGTTTGTTTTGTAACTGGTACTGCTTTAGCTCGCCGTAACTGCGTTCGATTTCCCAACGTTCCCAATACACTTTAACCAAGTCATCAAATGGATAGCGTTCAGGGCATAGGCACGAAGTTATAAAGCCTTTGATTTCACCTTTAGGTGTTGGAATTAGAATAAGGCGGGCTTGCCATTTTTTGCCAAGATAGGGAGCCTGCTTTTGAGCTTGTGGTGAAACAGGCATCTCAATAAGATGGTCATGTTCAGTATAACTCTTAACTATGTCATAGCGCATTTTAGCTTTGATTGGTGTTAACCAGTGGCTGTTACTGCTAGCACCACGCCAACTGGTAAATAACTCCGCAGAAGTGAACCCTCTATCAAAAAGAGTTAAGGAGTCATCTGGTGCTGAACCCACAAGTTGTTGGGCATATGAGATTTCACTGTTTGTTACGGGCCCAAAAGCAGCATCGGACACAAGGTGACTGCGTGTAGACATCAATGTTACCGCTAGAACACTTGGAAATGACGCACCTTTTTGAGCGAAGCCAAAGTACTGATTTTCTTCGGTATTGTGAGTTTTAAAATACGTTCCATCGACACTAAGAAGCTTCAAGCCACAAACTTCGTCAAACTCTGATTGTTGCTCCCACTGTTGCGCTGTAGTTTTAAATAAGTAACGCATAGGTTTATCACCGAGGCGCTCTTTTCCCTTGATAATACTGCTTGTTGCCATAGGTGTGAGTTCACCATCCACATCAGGGAATGCCAACTCCAACTTGTCGCAAACATCTTGAATGGAGCGATTGCGTTGGAGTCCAATTCCTAAGACTAACCAAACAGCTTGCTCCGCGGGGAGGCGTCGCTTTCTGATTGATACTCGTCCAGTTTGTTGAACGGCTTCTTCAACCCACTCCAAAGGAATGTGTTTATTAAACACATCGATTGGACGTTCGTGGCAAAACTCTGCGGTAACCTGTAACTCTTTTGAAAACTCAGACATAAAAAAATCGGCCGTAACTTACGTTACGACCGATTATGAGGCCTCTGGAGGATCGTTCAAGTAGCTAAACGATCGGCATTAAGCACATGTGCTCCCCTTTTTATTTATCTCAATTTATTGCTGAGCCGCTTTCTTTGCAGCTTGTTCAGCTCGTTTACGTCGAATCTCTTTTGGATCGGCCAATAATGG
>NZ_JBFRVD010000244.1:0-447 GCF_041474985.1 Vibrio sp. 10N.222.49.C9
AAAGCCGTAGTGCCTCAGATCCTTCCTCTTTACTCTAAACATCTCGTTCTTTCTTCGTTTGCTTCGAGATAGGTCGACGAATAAGTTAGAGAAATTGCGATTAACAAGGGCAAAATACCCCGCCGTCATTCGAATAAAAAAGGGAATCTGCTTTTCGGTTTAATGGAAAAGAGTTGGCAAGATTAAGCCCGACTAAGCATGACACAAGAATAAAAGTAGTTAGCAGCCGTCAGTGACAGAACCATAAAGAGAATCTTTACCCTCAACTTTAGGGTGGTAGTAATACGCGTAGCATCTATCCGCTATTTTGAAGCCTTCTGGCCAAATGAATACCATTTTAGCGTTACTCGGAGCGGGTTTAGTCACAGCGTCAGGTAAGATGCTCTGACTGATATTATTAACGGTTTGGTTACCTACGCCACACAGCGAGTAATCAGAACACACTGA
>NZ_JBFRVD010000245.1:0-354 GCF_041474985.1 Vibrio sp. 10N.222.49.C9
TAATCTAGGTAATCTAATTCTCACCGCTATGGATAATCTCTCGGTTAGGCCACTAGAGGCCATCAATTTGGTCCGCGAGTTACTTAAGGTGGATGTCAATATCTTGCCGATGACCGAGCACCCTTCAGACTTACGCGCCTTATCCACTAAGGGCAGTTGGGTAAAGGGTGAAACCAGCGTAGATGAAATGGAAGAAGATCTGTTAAGGCTTGATCTCGACCCTGAAGTCCCTGCTATTTGCGAGTCGGTTGATGCCATCAAGCAAGCCGATGTGATCATTTTGGGACCGGGCAGCTTTTTAACCAGTATCATGCCACCTCTGTTATTGCCGGAAATCGGCAAAGCCATTAAGGC
>NZ_JBFRVD010000246.1:0-251 GCF_041474985.1 Vibrio sp. 10N.222.49.C9
CTAAGGTCGTTGCCTTTTGTGGTTTGCATTGCCATGAAGGTGTTATCAGAAGTCACATTCCCGAAGTCTTTAATGCTCAGAATATCATTGCGAGAGATTTCCTTTAGTGTATCAATTCGGTGTACCGCTAATAGCTTCTTACTTGAGCCTCTTCCAAGTTTACCGATGCCTAAAGAGCCGAGTAGAAGGTAATCGGGCATTGGTGAGGTCGTGGCTTTCTTGATGTCGGTGATCAAGTTCGTAGCATCGCC
>NZ_JBFRVD010000247.1:0-276 GCF_041474985.1 Vibrio sp. 10N.222.49.C9
TTACTCACCCCATTCCAACAGTGAAACATGGGTATGATCAATTGATTCTCCACCAAATAGCGACCTAACTCCCTTGCTGGGAATCTAGCATTAGGTTGCCCCTGCCACTCCTGAACCACTTGATGAATGTATTCAAATTGATTATCCGTGCTTAAGTTATCCAGATTGCTGTAGTCAAGAAGCCAACCCAGCAAGGTGTCGTCTCTATGAGTCCCAAGTCCCATAGGTTTAATCCATAGATCAACCGAATCAATATCATCAGGAACATGGTCATAA
>NZ_JBFRVD010000248.1:0-348 GCF_041474985.1 Vibrio sp. 10N.222.49.C9
TATTGGTACTGATCGGTGCCCTCGACGACAAATATGATATTAGTTTCAAATTACGATTCTTAGTTCAAGGCGCTCTTTCTATAGCGATGATGGGACTAGGAAAGATAGAACTTTCCACTGCAGGAAACATAATAGGCTCAGGGCCGATACTGCTAGGATGGGTTGGGTATATTGTCACTGTTTTTGCGGTAGTTGGAGCAATTAACGCTTTCAACATGGTAGACGGGATTGATGGGCTTTTAGGTGCTCTATCAAGTGTTACGTTTGGTGGTCTCGGATATCTAATGTACTACTACGGACAATATGACCTAGCATATCTATGTTTAGTGCTCATAGTAATTACTATCC
>NZ_JBFRVD010000249.1:0-320 GCF_041474985.1 Vibrio sp. 10N.222.49.C9
AACAGGACTTAAGTTTTACTCCTGCTATGAGTATCGACTTTGATCTACTCGGCAATCCTATTTACAGCTCCGCATGCCCTGAACCTATTCGTATCCAAATTGCTAGCACTCAAGAACAAGAAAGTATCTGCATCAATAGTCAGGGGTACGTGTATGGCTGTTAAAAAGAGTGCAGGCTTTACTCTTATAGAAAGCATCATTGCGATTGTCATTCTTGGCATCGCATTGATTACGCTTACCAGTTTCTTATTCCCTCAAATAGCTCAATCAGCAAAACCCTTTTACGAAGTACGTGCGTCAGCCCTAGCCAATAGTTTAAT
>NZ_JBFRVD010000250.1:0-391 GCF_041474985.1 Vibrio sp. 10N.222.49.C9
CACTGGGGAGCTATCACCTCTAATGTGATTCGACATTACCAAGTCTCAGAAGAAAGCGAATAATCATGCCTCTCAAGCAAGTTACTCTGGAAAATCAATCTTTCACTCCAAGCAAGATACTGTGTGTAGGCAGAAACTACGCGGCGCATATTGAAGAGCTAGGTAATGAAATCCCAGAAGATATGGTGGTTTTCATGAAGCCGAATTCTTCTCTTAGCCAACAGCTGAATAGTTTCCATGATGAGCCCCTACACTATGAGGCTGAGTTATGCTTTTTAGTCAAAGATGGCGAGTTTTCTGGGGTGGCGATTGGCCTAGACCTCACGAAACGCGAGACGCAAAGTGCACTCAAAGCAAAAGGTCTTCCTTGGGAGCGCGCCAAGGCATTTGA
>NZ_JBFRVD010000251.1:0-392 GCF_041474985.1 Vibrio sp. 10N.222.49.C9
ATTCCAGATAGTGACATTAACAATCAACCCTGCCGGGATTAGTGCGTTGTTCATTATGGCAAGGTAACCAGGGTCTACTTGGCTTGCGCCTCTGTTCCATAAGAAATAACCCAATCCGGAAGCACCTATACCTAACCAAAGTAGGACACCAATTTGTGTTGGATCTGTAGGCAGTTCAGCTTTGCCCCAGATAGCCCAAGCGATGGTGACGACCACTAAAGCACCAATATAGAACCAACCAAAGATATCTCGTTGTGCCATTTCTTCGCGGCTCTCTTTGAAATACTTATAGCCAACCTGACCAAATGCAAAACAGAGGTTAGAGCACTGGACGACTAAGAAGCCGATAAGGTAATCCTCGGTTAGGTTGTCGTAGCGAATCACCAGAGCAC
>NZ_JBFRVD010000252.1:0-259 GCF_041474985.1 Vibrio sp. 10N.222.49.C9
ATTATATTTGTGGAGAGAATTCCGCAACATATGGTAAGGGCACTTTCATTGGGTCTTTGTAGTATAGCTGCTTTAGGAACTATATATTCTAGTATTATAAGAATGTGATTAAATTAATATTAAAAGCGAATCTATTTCGTTGCGGTGTAACTAGTATTAGGGGATAAAAATGAACAAAAACGCTTGGGTAACCACTGCATGGGCCGATATTTTTAAGAAAATCAAATCGACTAGTCAGGAAATGACCATTGATTTTCCC
>NZ_JBFRVD010000253.1:0-314 GCF_041474985.1 Vibrio sp. 10N.222.49.C9
TTCTTGTTCCAAGCGGTAAGGAATCGACCATTGATATTGAATCGACTGGCTAAATGACTCGCAGCTCGCAACGCTCGTGTTCTGGAGAGATCATTGCCCAGCAGTTCATAGTGTTTCATTGACGTCAGTTGCCACATAAAGCCTACATCGTGATGAATATCCACATACTCATCCAAAGGCCCATCCATAGTGTTTTCTCTATCAATGGCCATATCCATAAAGGGTTTATAAGACTCTTTCTCATACAATAGCCAAAGCAAACCAGGCCAGAAACCTACTACCCAAGCCCATGGCTTGTGAGTATTTTGGTAAAC
>NZ_JBFRVD010000254.1:0-275 GCF_041474985.1 Vibrio sp. 10N.222.49.C9
GCTGTAAATAACCTTGCGCTTGCTCTGCTGATTCAGGGTTTACCACAGAAGGCACCCCCATATCGATGTCTCGGCGAACGTTAAGGTGCAATGGCAATTGACCCAATACTGATATCCCCTTTTCTGCGGCTAATTTCACCGCGCCACCACTGCCAAAGATGTCTTCATGTGAGCCACAATTGCTACACTCGTGATAGCTCATGTTCTCGATAAGCCCTAATACTCCAACCTCGGCTTTCTCAAACATGGCGATACCTTTTATTGCATCTGCCAGC
>NZ_JBFRVD010000255.1:0-268 GCF_041474985.1 Vibrio sp. 10N.222.49.C9
CAGTGAATACTGTCTTTAACACCTTGTGGAACGGCTAGATCTTCACATTTGGAGATAGTGCGCGCTTTTTCTTTTTGCTGTCCATTAGTCTCAATGTACTGGTCGACATCACCGGTTGCTTCTAGTTGCACTAGAGCTTGGTTGTGCGTGACGGCGTTGATACTGGCTTGCTGCTCAGAAGTCATGTGTGCTTCGGCTCTGATTTCGTCAGTAGATTCTGCAGCATTGTTGGGGTTTGCCACTGCTGCACCTGCCATCAATGCAGAAG
>NZ_JBFRVD010000256.1:0-702 GCF_041474985.1 Vibrio sp. 10N.222.49.C9
AAGATAAACCGATCCTAAGTAATGAATGGATTCGAGGTCACTTAATGACGCACCCTTCAAGTCCATAGAGAACAACAAATCAATCACCGCTATTTCCTTCCATATCAAATGTCACACTCAGCTTTTAACGATAGTTTTTCGTCGTGCGCGGAATCTAATGCATCAAGAACACAATCCAACCAGGCCTCTATATCATCAAGTTCATGCTCTGCTTCTTCCGATACACCGCCCAACGTTAAATCATGAACTACGGCAGGTCCGATAACGCGATTCCCCAAGCGACCGCCATGACACAGGTATGCAATCAGAACGCCAATCACCAAGACAAACGCGAGATAAAGCAGGAAACGCCCGTCCACATCATTACAACGAATAGCCACAAAGAAATATGGCTCCCGCAACCAATCCTAGAAAAGTGACCGGACCTATAACATATAAAAAAGCCATAAATGAAACTGGGGACATAGGACTCAACGCAACTAAAAACACTGTGCGCTTTTCTATCACTAAAGAGAGATTCAGATCACTTTAGTGCGCTTTTCTTCGAGACAGTACGCAAAACGTCAGCTTATGAAAAAACAAAACCCCTAAGCACAATGCCCAGGGGTTAAAATTTAAAACTCGCTCATTTCAAAATGAACATCATTTTCGCTTAACTCCAAGAATTCCACGATGTCGTGTACTTCCTCTTGAGTGTATTCC
>NZ_JBFRVD010000257.1:0-385 GCF_041474985.1 Vibrio sp. 10N.222.49.C9
AAGTTATCAAGACTGCGTTTAATGTTGAACCAACCTCTGACATGTTGACTCTGGATGGCGTAACTTCACGTAAACGCCAGATTGGTCCAGCGATTCAGAAGGCGCTTGAGAGTTTGTAGTAGAAGCTTTCGCTGAGCGATTGGAAATTTAGATGGGTCTGAATGTTATGTTCAGGCCCTTTTTGTTATATTTTTATCTAGCATTTAATAAGCCAGTGACGCTGCTAACTTCGTGCTTAATTGATTGTTAACGGTATCAAAATAACCCTAATTTGTTGGACAAACTCACTCATTCACCACTAACAGTATAAATCAGAAAATAATATTTTTAGTAAGTGAAACATTGGAATGATATGACAGCACGTTAAAATTCCAAAAGGATAACG
>NZ_JBFRVD010000258.1:0-234 GCF_041474985.1 Vibrio sp. 10N.222.49.C9
CCCGAATCGATATGCCCATCACCCTTCACTTCGGCATAATCTCGTACACGCCTTAGTAAACGGTTAGCGATACGCGGAGTACCACGAGCACGCCTTGCAACTTCAAGAGCACCCTCTTCTTCCATCGATAAATTCAAGCAATCGGCACTGCGCTGAACAATGTGCTGCAGATCTTCAATCTGGTAGTATTCAAGACGCTGAGTAATACCGAATCGATCGCGCAGTGGCGAGGTT
>NZ_JBFRVD010000259.1:0-305 GCF_041474985.1 Vibrio sp. 10N.222.49.C9
TTGTTGTGGCCTAGAGAAAGAATCATCACTTCTTCCGCATCAAGCAAAGTAGCAACGCCGATAGTTAGTGCGTATTTTGGAACTTGGTTGATATCGCCATCAAAGAAGCGAGAGTTCGCAATGCGAGTGTCTTCAGTTAGAGTCTTGATACGTGTACGCGATGATAGAGATGAGCCTGGCTCATTGAAAGCAATGTGCCCATCAATGCCAACACCACCCATGAATAGGTTAATCTTACCGTAAGACTTCATTTTAGCTTCGTATGCTGCGCAGTGAGCATCGATATCGTCAGCCAAGCCATCAAG
>NZ_JBFRVD010000260.1:0-320 GCF_041474985.1 Vibrio sp. 10N.222.49.C9
CCCTTCAACTGCGGGTACCGATGTTTATAAGTTAATGAAAGGTAGGAGTCGTCCGCCAACGAAACGTGAGTTGATGACCCCTGCAATAAATGTGGATGTGGGTACCTCATACCTCTGGCTACTTAAGAATCGTTATCTTGCAAAAATAGAAAATCCAATTGTTCGTCAGTACGCGATGATATCCGCATACAACGGCGGTACTGGTGGTGTGTTCAGGGCGTTTGGTCATAGAAGTCCAGCAAAAGCGATAGAGGTTATCAATAAGCATACGCCTGAATCGGCCTATAAGGTTCTGAGAAATAAACACCCTAATGCTGAGG
>NZ_JBFRVD010000261.1:0-440 GCF_041474985.1 Vibrio sp. 10N.222.49.C9
TAGCTATATTGCGCAGCTAAAAGGCATTTCATTAGGTCAGGTAGCGGAAAAAACAACGCAAAATTTCGCCGATCTTTTTTTGCGTCGCTAAGTTAGTTTTTGTGCGCATTCCGCCTGTTTGGTCTAAAATGACTCGTTAATAGATAGTATTTACTTTATGTGTTGTTAATTACGCTCTGTGTTTAAAATCGAGTTCACATAGCTGTTGTAGTAAGTTTCCGTATAAAAAATAAGTACTTGAAAGCGCGTACATTAGTAAATAACGTCATTTTTTATGTGGCTTTTTTATTTAAATACAGTCACTTAGTGTGTGTTTGTGTGTTTATTGTTCGCGTTATCGAATGTGATCCATAACGGCTTTTGAAAACTTAGATTTTAGTCAGTGAGGAAAGTTGAGGCGCATCAATATATATTTAGAGACGAAAAATATAATCGTAGAG
>NZ_JBFRVD010000262.1:0-571 GCF_041474985.1 Vibrio sp. 10N.222.49.C9
AATTCCCGTCACCACACCAACCGGCAGGTTAAGGTCTTCCAGTACCGGGCCTTGCTCAATATGCACCTCAAGGTACGCCTTCACGTCCTGTGGCAATCGTGCATCCTTACCTGCCAATTCAGGAGGTAAACCAAAGCTCAGCATGGCCTCGCACATAGCGATATTGTCGCTGTCCTTGATGTCCAGCCATGCAGGTCGAAAACAGCCAGCTGTCGCACTTGAGCCTATAAGAGTGGTATTGAAACGCACGCCCTCTTCATCGGCAAAGGCCACTAAGTCCACATGAAACGGTAGATTGATACCTTCAAGTTGCTTTAGCGCTTCTAACCCAAGCAAGATACCGAGATTGCCATCGTATTTTCCTGCATTCACCACAGTATCACTGTGAGAGCCTATGATGAGGGTCGGCTGGGTCGGGTTAGCAGAAGTCTTTCTTCCCCATTGATTTCCAACGCTGTCTTGCCAAACCTTTAGCCCTGCTAGGGCCATCCAGTCGGACAATTGCTGATGTGCTTGCTTATGCTCTTTAGTGAGATAGGCTCGAGTTAGCCCATTCTTCATGGCACTAAAT
>NZ_JBFRVD010000263.1:0-442 GCF_041474985.1 Vibrio sp. 10N.222.49.C9
AATGATTACTGATACTCATAGACACAATTTTTGAGGTCGGAATGAACATCGGATATTTATCGAATCGCTCAATCTCAACCGTACGCATATTGATTGCTCGCACAATCCCTTCAATATCCTCATCAGGACTTGATATCCACTGCCCTAGCTTTATCTGGTTTTCCCAGTGTATGACGAGTGATGACATAAAGTTGGCTACTATATCCTTAGCCGCAAAGCCAAGAGCTAGACCACTCATGCCTGAGAACGTCATAATCGCCGATAGGTTCACGCCCAATTGAGATAGAAACACCATCCCTGAAATTGAATACAAAACTATCTTTGCTACTTTAGCGACGGCAGAAGCTGTTGTTTGATCGCGATCTGGCTTACGAAGGAAATATCCCTCAAATGCCGCAATGACATTATGAAGCCACCAGGTCAGGACCGAGAGGTGGAAAAC
>NZ_JBFRVD010000264.1:0-285 GCF_041474985.1 Vibrio sp. 10N.222.49.C9
GTCCAACATAACGATCATATCGTTTTGGTGTGCAATCTCTGCAAGCAGAGGGACGTTTTGCACTTCCATGGTCACTGAACCAGGAGATTCCAAAAACAGTAGCTTAGTGTTTGGCTGGATAAGGTCTTGTATCTCTTCGCCAATGGTTGGCGTGTAGTAGGTCGTCTCGACACCAAGGCGCTTTAACATAGTGTTGCAGAAGTCGCGTGTGGGTTCGTAACAGGTGTCCACCATTAGGATGTGATCGCCTGTTTCTACAAAAGATAGGATCGCGTTTGAGATAGC
>NZ_JBFRVD010000265.1:0-391 GCF_041474985.1 Vibrio sp. 10N.222.49.C9
ATCAAGCCCTGTGAGTACACGCCCCAGCTAATGATAGGGATTAGCACGCACACGGGTGATGAGGTAGAGTCGATAATAAAGGCCAGCTTCTCACGGCTTAGTTTTAGCTTGCTAAAGATTGGCGAGAACATGGGTCCTAAGATAAGCGAGTTACCCGAATCGGTAAAGAACACACCGATACCCGTTGCCCACGTCGCCACCTGCGCCTTTAAAGGCGATGAAATATAGCGTGTCGCCATAGTGGAGAACGCTGTCATCCCGCCGCTTTGCTCTACAAGGTAGATAAAGCCAGAGATGATGGTAATAACAATAATGATTTGCGCATTAGTAGTTTGAGCGAGTTGGGCAAACGGACCGTCCGTCAAAAACATCAATGCGGTGTCTACAGGGT
>NZ_JBFRVD010000266.1:0-346 GCF_041474985.1 Vibrio sp. 10N.222.49.C9
GAATAATCTGACATCTAATGGGCCAATTATCTTCCGTTTTCATTGGTACCTCGTTAAGCTAAGTCATTATTATTTAAATAGTTCTACTCGAGCCAGCTCGAGTAACTGAAAGATGGGCTTTGCCCACTCACCTTTCTACACAACATTGTTCTAGTATAGAAAAAGGAATTCTGGATGCCTAAAGCGCCCCATTTTGTTGCCGTTGGCCAGCCCCCGTCTCAAACCCAGAGCGTGACTGTTTTTGATGAATATGGAGAGCCACTGAGCAAAGATACTGCTTGCGAGTGTCCCTTAACCGTTCTGCTCAACTGGCGAGAGATAGTGACACTGATGACCCTTGGGTCTC
>NZ_JBFRVD010000267.1:0-288 GCF_041474985.1 Vibrio sp. 10N.222.49.C9
GGTGATTCAAACCATGCATAAGCATTGCCCTCGCCCAATCGTTTTCCCGCTATCGAACCCAACCAGCCGAGTAGAAGCGGTGCCAAAAGATGTTCTTGATAGGACCGATGGCCAAGCCCTAGTCGCTACCGGTAGCCCATTTGCCCCTGTACTGGTCAATGGTAAACGCCTTGAGATTGCTCAGTGTAACAACAGCTATATCTTCCCAGGTATCGGCCTTGGGGTACTGTCTGTCTCGGCCTCTCGTATTACCGATGAAATGCTAATGGAATCCAGCCGAGCCCTTGC
>NZ_JBFRVD010000268.1:0-303 GCF_041474985.1 Vibrio sp. 10N.222.49.C9
CAGTAAGGGTGAGAAAGTCTCTATTCGCTTAATGAGAGCGGTTCTTGAAGCGAAAGGTCAAGCAGCAGGTCTTATAGATCCAGTTCAATACCTATACGCTAAAGGTGATCACCTTGAAGCTATGGTTGATGTTGAAGTCTCAACGCAAAACTTTGTCCAATCGCCACTTCCAAAAGGGCAAGTGCACCTAATGCCAGGCTTTACTGCCGGCAATGAAAAGGGTGAACTAGTGACATTAGGTCGTAATGGCTCTGATTATTCAGCGGCAGTATTGGCTGCATGTTTGCGTGCAGACTGCTGTGA
>NZ_JBFRVD010000269.1:0-512 GCF_041474985.1 Vibrio sp. 10N.222.49.C9
CCAATAGGTAGATGCTAGTATTTGTCGATTTTCCAAAAAATGGAGAAAGAAAATCATGACTTCTATTTTACAGGGTATGCAGATGCTATTCGTTGCGTTTGGTGCTCTTGTTCTTGTTCCTTTATTAACGGGACTAGACCCGAACGTGGCACTGTTTGGTGCTGGTGTCGGTACCCTTCTGTTCCAATTAATCACTAAACGCTCGGTGCCAATCTTTTTAGCGTCCTCTTTTGCCTTTATTGCACCGATTCTCTATGGCGTTCTAACGTGGGGCATTCCTGCCACCATGGGTGGACTCATGGCTGCAGGTGTTGTGTATATAGCATTAGGCGGCTTGATTCGTGTTCGTGGTGTTGCCATCATCCATAGACTTTTGCCACCCGTGGTAGTGGGTCCTGTGATCATGGTAATAGGTCTCGGTCTTGCCCCTGTTGCGGTAAATATGGCGCTGGGTAAAACTGGAGATGGTGCAATTCAATTAGTCGATGGGCAGATCGCTTTGTGGATTTCTC
>NZ_JBFRVD010000270.1:0-296 GCF_041474985.1 Vibrio sp. 10N.222.49.C9
GCAAGAGGTAATTCCCTTCTATGGTTACAAGCTTGCGAAGCGCCATGCTGAATTGAAAAGAAAGTGGCATCGTTTGGTGGCGGACGAACCGTTAAAAGCTGACGCTGTAATAAAAAAAGCAAAAGTGAATACGTGTGAATTCTACTGGAAGGTTGAGGATATGTTAACGTGAATAATCAGTTTCGTGTCTCAGTGTATTGGTTTGTCTTGGTGCTGTGTATGGTTGGATGGGCGGTCAACACTGCTACTGCTAGTCAGGTGTTTTCAAGCGAGTTCAATTTTATACTGTTTTGCTT
>NZ_JBFRVD010000271.1:0-460 GCF_041474985.1 Vibrio sp. 10N.222.49.C9
GTTATTGCTGCTTCTTTGAGGCCGAAGTGCTCTAGGTGACATGATGGCATGCTGAGAATTAACGGTTTTTGTAGCTGAGCTGCGACTTCTGCGTAGCTTTTCGCTGTTAAGAAGTCGACAAGGTTAGCTGATGGAATGGCGAACCCTTGCTTGCTTGCGTTAGATAGCATGCGTTTCGTTGTTACGAGCATTTTTGGTGATCCTGTGTGATGACTAAAAGGCAAGGCGAACCTAGCCGATCTGCCTATTAGAAATGCTATGTCTTTTGTGGGGTTGGGTTTTCGAGCAGATTCACAGTAACTAGATCTTGGTTCGGTGCTTTTCCGAGGTGCCTCGAAAAAAATAAAGAAAACCTCCGAACACATAAAGCGGTCAGAGGTTTAGTTGTTTACATCTCTACAATGCTTGGCGAAAGAAGTAGTGCCGTGTAACCAGTGTGGAAGTTACTCTCTACCATTAC
>NZ_JBFRVD010000272.1:0-273 GCF_041474985.1 Vibrio sp. 10N.222.49.C9
GCTAATGCGGTTCAATCAGAAGCGAGGCCATTTCAATGTGCCATATGGGAAGTATAAAAAGCCATTTGTACTTTCTGATTTCTCAGCCTATCAAGACCTGTTTAAAAGGTGTGATTTTATTAGTGGTGATTTTCATCATGTCTTTGAGTCGGTGTCGTCTGACTCGCTACTCTTTGTTGATCCGCCATACTACAAGACGTTCACTACATACTCTGGTGTGCCGTTCACGTTTGAAGATCAGTTGCGGCTTCTTTCTATTCTTGAGTCTGTGTC
>NZ_JBFRVD010000273.1:0-343 GCF_041474985.1 Vibrio sp. 10N.222.49.C9
AGAAAAAAGAGATTTGAAATTGCAATCAAATAAGGAACTGGCTAAGAGAATCCACAAAAACATCAGAGACAGCCACTCTCGCCTTCTTCATGTCAACGCTTAAATTAGCGTGACCTAACACGCATCAAAGCCATAAAAGTAGACCTAAGTCACCTTATGCGGTTGCTGGCTTCGTAAATTACATGTGATCTAGATCACTCATTTTTGCGTGTTATCTCACAATGTAGACCATTTCCCTGTTCTCGTGATTTACAATGTAGACCATTTAAGGGTTTATTTGGGTCGCAATGTAGACCATTCCGTATAATTTTACTGTGTTTTTTGAGATGCAGATCAAGCTTTG
>NZ_JBFRVD010000274.1:0-440 GCF_041474985.1 Vibrio sp. 10N.222.49.C9
GCATAGATATCAACAGAATTGAAGTTAGAACCCGCATCCGTAGTACCGTCAATCTCATCTTGAACAAACGCAGCGCCATCATTCAAGTTGTAGAAGTAGTTACCAGAGATAACAGTGTCGACGTGTGCATTTGAATCATTACGAACATTAATGAACGTACCTACCTCAACTGGCTTGTTCACAAATGCGTTGTTCAGAATGTTTGCTTGGCCACGCACAATAATGTCATGTGCAGCTGCTTCTGTTGAGGCGGCGCGACCAGCACCATCGATCGTAATATCACTAAGCGTGATACCAGAAGGTTTAGTATCACCAGGGCGAACACCACTAGCGAACTCTGTTTTACTGCCTGCACCTAGAATAAATAGAGCAGTATCACGAGAGCCAACAGCCTTGTCGCCATCATCTACACAAGCACCGTTAACACCTTCAAACGTAAT
>NZ_JBFRVD010000275.1:0-272 GCF_041474985.1 Vibrio sp. 10N.222.49.C9
CCTCTGTGGGGTATGCAATTACCTTTCCTTGCTTCAGAGCATCGACTGCTTGATCAATTACCATCATTCCTTGAGTGTCCTTTTCTACACTATCTTTCTACTTAGTTTACAAATTCTATTCCTAGCTGGTAAGCATTTCCTGTAAATCGGCAAAACAAACCGACGCAAACGTTTTCCTATTCAAAAAATAACCGTATAATGCGCGCAAAATTGGTATTCAAAGCTCAACTAGTTAAATTAGGAGTCGTAACATGCAAGTCGGTATTATCATG
>NZ_JBFRVD010000276.1:0-562 GCF_041474985.1 Vibrio sp. 10N.222.49.C9
AGCTAATCAGCGTTGATTCAGCTCTGATATACAAAGGGATGGACATAGGCACGGCTAAGCCGACGGCAGAAGAGCAAGCCGCCGCCCCTCATCGCCTTATTGATATTATCGACCCTTCAGAATCTTATTCAGCAGCAGACTTTCGTCGTGATGCGCTGCAGCTAATGGATGAGATTACTGCACAAGGTAAAATCCCTATGTTAGTAGGGGGCACAATGCTGTACTACAAAGCTCTACTAGAGGGGCTTTCTCCATTACCCGCAGCTGACCCTGAGATTCACGCGCAAATTGAGCAAGAAGCCACTCAAAAGGGCTGGCAAGCTCTGCATGATGAGCTAAAACAGATAGACCCAGTCTCTGCAGAGCGTATTCACCCCAATGATCCGCAGCGTTTATCGCGCGCTTTAGAAGTTTTTCGTATTTCTGGAAAGTCGCTGACAGAACTGACGCAACAGAAGGGAGAGCCTATCCCGTATGATGTGAAACAGTTTGCTATTGCTCCTCAAGAGCGTTCCGAACTGCATCGACGTATCGAACTTCGCTATGAAAAAATGGTAGAGGC
>NZ_JBFRVD010000277.1:0-306 GCF_041474985.1 Vibrio sp. 10N.222.49.C9
ATCATATTATACACAGCAAATTCAATTAGATGCTATGACATTTGCGATTGTTTCTACCCCATGATCGATATTTTGACTATCGAGCCAAGTTAGGTCTTTCCAACTGCGAAGCCAAGTAATCTGGCGCTTCGCTAATTGTCTAGTCGCACAGACTCCTTTGAAGATTGCTTCATCAAAGCTGTACTCTTCTTCTAAGTAACCCCACATCTGACGATAGCCCACACAACGAATTGAAGGAAGATCTGGATGCAAATCAGTGCGTTGATGTAAGGCTCTAACTTCATCTTCAAATCCAGCCTCTACCAT
>NZ_JBFRVD010000278.1:0-327 GCF_041474985.1 Vibrio sp. 10N.222.49.C9
GATTAACGAAGAAGAACTAGCACAAGCGGCCAATGAAGCTGAACAAGTTGCAGAAGAAGTGACTGAAGAAGCTGAAGTGATCGGCGGTGAAGGTGACATCGAGTGGAACGAAGAAACTGATGCAGAAGTGGAAGAGTCTAAGGTTGCACAACTAGAAGCTGCATTGCTTCAAACAGAGATGCGTCTTAAAGAACAGCAAGACAGCGTTATTCGCGCTAAAGCTGAAGTAGAGAACATGCGTCGCCGCACAGAACAAGAGATGTCTAAAGCTCGTAAATTTGCGATTAACAAGTTTGCTGAAGAATTGCTACCGGTTATCGATAACCT
>NZ_JBFRVD010000279.1:0-408 GCF_041474985.1 Vibrio sp. 10N.222.49.C9
TGGACACAACAAGGCGCTGAGACTTGCCAGTTTGAAAACCATATGCGCGCTGTATGTGGTCTTCCCCTAGGAAGCACTAAAGCACTTCGCCCTACTGCAATGATAAATATTCTTGGTGAAGATACGCTTGCCGAAGAGCTACTCAGCATGAGCCAAGCTCACATTCATTGGTATGGCAAAGAAAAGCGTCCTGGTCGTAAGATGGGACACATTAATGTGTGTGGTAATGACCAAGCAGACTTAGAGCAACAGCTGCAATCTATTGCTCAGTGGCTTGACGCCGATGCCTTTCCAGCACTGCATCAGAAGTAATCTGAACAGAGCTTAAAAAACTAAGGAGGCTAACGCCTCCTTTTTTATTGTTTCTTAGTTTATTGCGGCCGACTCTATTGCTGTTTAGCTTGGCAC
>NZ_JBFRVD010000280.1:0-652 GCF_041474985.1 Vibrio sp. 10N.222.49.C9
TTCGATAAACATGGTTTTCAACTCTTCAAAAGCGGTGATCACAAGCCAGTCGATGTCATTAACACGATGGATAAACATAGAGTTTCTCGGTAATTTTGATGCGGAGATTTTATCATCATCAGGAGAGAACGTAGTAGAGTTTTAGTTGCTAAAGGTGGTAATTCTGTGTCATTTCCGGATATTCAATAGGCTAAGTTGAAAACGTTTGTGCCCCATTCATTGTTACGTTACGCAGAAGCGCCATTTTAGGGTTGTGTCTTTGACTTACATTTTCTAACTTGTATGAGTGCGGATTTAATAAGGAGTTGTATTACTTGGACGTTAAAATTAGTTATTGTAAGTTCATTGAGTTAGTAACTGAGAAGTATGACCTGATTTTTCCTGCAGTTCATGCGTCAAAGGGAGACAAGAGTTGTTTCGAGGTTTGGATGTTCTCTCAAAGCATAGAGTACGCAAAAGGCATAGAATCGTTACAATCGGCATGCAATTTGAGCTCTGCTCTAGCGTTATTGAGACCAATGTATGAATCGTTCTACAAAGGGTCTTGGTTGAGCCACTGTGCTAACCAAGACCAGATAAACTATTTCTTAGATCATGATACGTTAGCGACACGTCAATCTGTGGAGGGATACAAGTTCAGCCATACTAGTAC
>NZ_JBFRVD010000281.1:0-272 GCF_041474985.1 Vibrio sp. 10N.222.49.C9
AGCCGTGGGGTTACCGATCAATTGCTGTCCTATTATCAGTCGGTGCTGATTCGCTATGCCCCTCCACACACGATTAATTTAACTCGTCGCGAAATGGAAGTGCTTGAAGCATTGCGAATTGGCAAATCAAACTATGGCTTAGCTGAGCAGTTGTTTATCAGTGAGCACACCATAAAGTCCCATCTATATAAAATATTTCGCAAGATTAAGGTCAAGAACAGAGAAGAAGCGGTTGTCTGGGCCCATCATTTCTTACCATAAAGTGACAATAC
>NZ_JBFRVD010000282.1:0-301 GCF_041474985.1 Vibrio sp. 10N.222.49.C9
TTGATGACTAAAGACTCTGTTTTTTCCTGAAGTTCATCAAAGCTTTGTTGCATCTCTTGCTTGGTTTGTTCAAAGCCATTGGTTACGTTATTCCACGTTCTTTTCGCGCTGCCCAGTAGGCTATCATCTTCCTCGTATTCTGCAGCCTTTCCGTCAATCAACTGCTGATTAAACTGATGCAAATCTGTGGCAATAAAATCGGTCTGCTGGGTGATCTGTTCTGTTTGTTCATTTAAAAACAAGGTATCGACTAGGCTATTGAGCAATAGTGTTCCTACTAGCAGATATCGAGTCAGACAGA
>NZ_JBFRVD010000283.1:0-280 GCF_041474985.1 Vibrio sp. 10N.222.49.C9
TATCTATGCTGAAAGGCACTGAAATCAGCGTCCCATTCCTTACAGTGAGTGTTGGGGAGATTCTATCGCCCGCAACAGAGATACTGCAGTCGACTTCTACCGTACTTACCACAGCTTTAGCATCGCTGGGCTTACAGAAAATCTTACTGGATGTGTTTTCAGCCAAATTGGTCAATATAACCATAGCCATCAGTGCCTTTGCCTATTTGGTTACCTTGTGGGTATCGTCTTTTAGTCGATTTTTGAAGTTCACACAGTCGCTATTTTTTGTCCTCTGTCT
>NZ_JBFRVD010000284.1:0-453 GCF_041474985.1 Vibrio sp. 10N.222.49.C9
CAATCTCGCTTGATGAACGGCCAACCATAATTTCAAACTCGCCACCTTCAACAACGCGCTGATGCTTGGCGTTGGTAAAGTTGAGCATATCGACAGGTAGGCTAAAGGTAATACGCTTGCTCTCACCCGCTTCTAGCCAGACTTTGTGGAAGCCTTTTAATTCTTTCAGCGGACGCACCACAGAGCACAGCTTATCGCGGGTATAGAGCTGCACCACTTCTGCTCCCGCTCGTGCGCCTGTGTTAGTGATGGTCACCGATGCCTCGATAGTGCCATCAAACTCGACACTATTACTGGCTAGCTCGATATCCTTGTAATCGAACTGGGTATAGCTCAATCCAAACCCAAAGTTGTACGCAGAACCAAAGTGATAAGCAATTGGTGTGCCCGCACTCTTGAGTTTATGGTTGTAGAAATAGGGTACAGCACCGACATTTTTTGGGATCGATAGGG
>NZ_JBFRVD010000285.1:0-309 GCF_041474985.1 Vibrio sp. 10N.222.49.C9
CCTGATCGCACCCACTGATTTGCTAGTGAATGTTATTACGTAGATGTGGATGAGAGCGATCTAATGCTCGTCAAAGAAATCCTTGTTACGGATGTACTTGCTCATTAAATGATAAGAGAAAGGGCGAATGAGCCAACTGATTAGAGAGCGCCCTAAGCGAATGAAGGTAGGCGTATTTTCATAGATGCGCCCGTTGTACAGCCAAAGCAACTTTCCAACATGCCAATAAGCGAGGGGAATTAAGGGCAAAAAGGTCACTATGTCTAGGTCGCAGCAGACGCGATAGGTTTTATGTGACAGTAGATAATG
>NZ_JBFRVD010000286.1:0-223 GCF_041474985.1 Vibrio sp. 10N.222.49.C9
CCTGTTGATGAGTCAGCAAGTTTTAATCGAAGCTCACCCGTGTCACCTGAGTCACCACCTTTAGTATCAAGAATCTGCACTAGGTTGTTAAAGCCCGCTTCAGCATTTGCTGCTTCAACTGCTGCTTTTACTTCTGCAGTTTGATCATCTGTACCATTAAGAACACCAACGGTATCTGTGTCGATGGTAATATTTCCATCAACCACTTCGAACTGACCTGTTG
>NZ_JBFRVD010000287.1:0-644 GCF_041474985.1 Vibrio sp. 10N.222.49.C9
GGTTAAGGTGAGATTCTTCTTTCTCTTGAAAACAGGCAGGATTGCGACATTTGCCACCCTCAAAGTCGTCAAACAGTGAGGTTTGAAAAGAGGAATTGCTATTGCAGTTTTGACAGTTCGCAGTGTTGAAAATAGCAGTTTCAAGATCACGCTCTACGATGGTAGTGATGTTCTTGCGAAGTGCGCTCACTGACCATTTTTCAGAGATTAGCACAGGGAGAACAGAGTCTTGGTTGCTCTCAGGTAGCGTAGACAGTTCATTGGCGTGACCCATAGAAAGGATAAAGCCGTTTTCCTGTTTTACGTTCAGTTGGTCTAGGACGCTTGGGGAGCAAAGTAGCAATTGTAGGTACTGTTTTAGTTTTTTCACGCTCCAACCGAGCGTAGCTGACACTGCTTGTAAGTCACCGTTAAATTCTGCGATCAAATCTTGAGCGGCTTTTGCTTCATCAATCGGGCTTAACTGCTCTCGGTCGATGTTTTCACTCGCCATTAGGAATTTTGCGTCAACATCACTCAGTACACGAACAACACATAGAACAGTCTTTAAGCCTAGTTCTAGTGCGATTTGTCTGCGACCGTAACCTGCTACTAGCTCATGTGAGCCGTCAGCCATGACACGAACTTGCAATGGTGTGTGCATA
>NZ_JBFRVD010000288.1:0-622 GCF_041474985.1 Vibrio sp. 10N.222.49.C9
AATCTCAGTTATCTTTACTTAGTAGCTATTACACATTTCTCTCTGACATGGAGTTTTGTTATAGGAATCCAGCCGCAACCTTGCTTAAGCGAATGAATGTTAATAATACTCGTGTTGCAAATAGTGAGGAGGCTGAGAAGTCCCTGACGATTGCGCAATGGGAGTGTGTCTGGAATTATGTCGTGGAGTTGTCTGAGTCTCCACCTGAGGGCGATGATTTGGCGCAGAATAATAGGGCTCGGTTTTTGCTCGCTATGTTGTATCACCTGTATCCTCGTATATCGGAAGTTACTGCGCGTCCCGGCCATACACCTAGAATGAACAACTTTAAGATAATTCGCGGGCATTGGTTTTATAAGATACCGCGATCAAAGGGGGGGAAGACCCGTTCAGTTGCCTGCCCGCATGAGCTCGTTGTTGAGTTAAAGCGCTATCGAAAAACTCTGGGACTATCTTCATTACCGACGCCAGAAGACGAAAGCCCTCTTCTTGTTCGAGTTAGGCCTGCATCGCATGGGCGTGAGGCTGGAATTCTGAATGCACAGATAGGTACACGTGTTGCAACAGAAATTGTAAAGGATGTCTTCAAGCATGCTAGTTTGGGTCTTATAGAGAGTGATCC
>NZ_JBFRVD010000289.1:0-393 GCF_041474985.1 Vibrio sp. 10N.222.49.C9
AGTACACCCTGTCTACAAGGCTATGAACCAGCTTGATTACGATGTGGGTAACATCGGCAACCACGAATTCAACTACGGCCTTGAATTTCTATTTGAAACCATCAACGATGCCAAATTCCCTTATATCAGTGCCAACGTGTTTGACAAAAAAACCGGCGAGCACCTGTTTAAGCCCTACATCATCAAGGAGCATACCTTTACTGACGTAGACGGCGAGTCTCATAAAGTAAAAGTGGGCTACATCGGCTTCGTACCACCGCAAATCATGGTATGGGACAAGAAGAACCTAGAAGGCCGTGTTTACGCGGAAGACATCAAAGAAACCGCTGAAAAGATGGTCCCTCAGATGAAGAAAGAAGGCGCTGATATCATTGTCGCGATCCCTCACTCTGG
>NZ_JBFRVD010000290.1:0-556 GCF_041474985.1 Vibrio sp. 10N.222.49.C9
CGCATACTTAAGATGTGTCGCTCAGGTCGACTGCCGAGATAGCTGTAGTTACTGACTTTGTTACTTAAGGAAAACAGCGTCGATTTAACTTCGGAAAACGCCTCTTGATCTATCTCTTCGCCTGTCATTTCTTCATAGACAAACGAACGATGAAGTCGCACCGCATCGATTGCATCAAACACAAACTTGACGGCTTGTTGCCCTTGGGTGATAGGGGATTCAAAGGGCGAAGAGAGCGCATTAGTGAGTCCTGCTCGATTGATCAGTAGCATGTTGCTTGATATGTCCATAATCACATCCTTATTTATGAAGACATTAATCGTATTTAATCAAGCAACTATGATGCCAATATATAAGATATTGATTTAATTGATATATCCTACTTTCGTACTGAATGTTTGTGCTTTTATCTTGTGCAATTAGCACCAATTAGGTGCACTAGCTTACAGGCTTATACAAGTAAAAATTCGCCCTGTTGTTTTAGCAATAAAGTGGCACAAGTGCTTGAATCTACTAAGGTGTTTACAGGTAATCACAAAGTTGAAGAGTCACTATG
>NZ_JBFRVD010000291.1:0-288 GCF_041474985.1 Vibrio sp. 10N.222.49.C9
CGATATAAGGAAGAAGCCGACTTCATTCACGCACTGCGCGAGAGCGCCAAAAGGAACAATCTCACCAAACACTTCGATTACTACTACGAAATTATGCCCAATCAAGTTGTTTACCATCGTGCATTCAAAAGCGTTTTTGATGCCATGAAAGAACATCACGAACTCTGCTATTCATAGCCGCAGCCACCACTACAGAGGTCTATAAATTATGTCCACCACCGCATTTGATTCACAAAAGCTATTCGCTGAACTAGAAAAACACGATTACCTTTTCTTTACTGGTAAACC
>NZ_JBFRVD010000292.1:0-443 GCF_041474985.1 Vibrio sp. 10N.222.49.C9
CATCTGGTAGTCCTTCGCAGTTCTCATGCACAGAGACTTAAACCATCAATAAGCACAGAGGCTAAATCATTAAACAGCCTAATTGCGGCATCGATACATTCACTCGCTCAGATTTGTAACGACATGCACATCGTGGCGGCACTGACAGGCAACAAAGTCACCGAAGAGTTCTTCGATTGCGCACCTATCTGGATTGAACGCAGTATCGATAGCTCAACCACTCTAAGCCAAACCTTCGAAGATAAAATTGACCAAACCTGCGAAAAACACGCTAGAAACGACACCATACTGACCCCGAGTGAAATGCACTCACTTGCCCTCGATAGAAAACAACTCGACCTTACCCTCGAACTCACCCACACAGCAGTGCTACAAATCGTTGGAATGCACATCTATAACACAGGCGAGCCACCAGCATTCCTGCACATCAATAAAGGTAGACC
>NZ_JBFRVD010000293.1:0-430 GCF_041474985.1 Vibrio sp. 10N.222.49.C9
GCCTTATCGATAAGCGCTTGAGAAGCAGTCACTCCAGTAACGACTTTATTGATGGTTTTGCTTCCTTCAACCTGAAGTCCATTTGGCGCGTAATCTTTAATCAGTTCAGGGGAAAGCTTGTCATTAAGAATGCGTTGCAGTTGTAAATTGTTCATTTTGCTTCCAAATAATTGAAAATACGTCTGATATGTAGCAAGTTAAACAAACAAATGTCTGCTCGTCTAGCTACTAGGGTCTGTTAGCCAATGCCAAATACCTATGTTGATGTCTCTACATTATCTCAATTCGCTGATTGGATAGCGACAACACCGCCACTGTTGCATGGTGATGAGGTTATTGTAGAGGAGCTTCCTTTTCAAACCCTCTGCGCTGAGAAAATGCATACCTATACGGGTAACCCTCGGCTCGGGTTTATCTATCAGTATTTGTG
>NZ_JBFRVD010000294.1:0-392 GCF_041474985.1 Vibrio sp. 10N.222.49.C9
GGTTTGGCAGTTAATGGCTGAGCCGTCACGAGACAAAGGCGCTCCACTGGCCCGTTGGATTGAAACCAGAGCGAGAACTGGATTTCATCGTCAGTGTTTCACCTTTGGAGGTGGGCTGGTCTCTTGATCAGAAGCTTTGGAGCAAGTGTGTTGGCGCGGTATTAACCTCAGCCACATTAAGAGCACTCAATTCGTTCCAGTTTTTCTGCCAGCAAAGTGGTGTTAGCTACGATAAAGAGGAAGGAACGCAGTTTTTAGCCCTAGCCTCGCCCTTCGACTATCAAAACAACGCCGAATTGATTGTGCCTAAAGCAAAGTATGAGCCTCAAGCGCCACAGTTTACCGAATACCTCAGTGAAGAGCTGATTAATTGGCTGGTGCCAGATAAGGCC
>NZ_JBFRVD010000295.1:0-376 GCF_041474985.1 Vibrio sp. 10N.222.49.C9
GAGATGATTGAAACCTTACACGGTTTCTTGCGCGATAACCCAGAACAGTACTAATCCACAGTCTGTTCGACCCAGATTAGTTCGCTAGTATCAAAGCCAAGCTCTTTTGCTTGGCTTTTAAATTTCTGCTTTATGCCATCACTGATTTGCGGTGTTCTCGAGAGTAGCCAAAGGTAGGAATGATTAGGCCCTGAAACAAAGGCATAATCATAGTTCTGCTTTTCTAGTTCAAACACGATGTAGGAGCCGTAAAAAGGCCCAAAGAAGGAAACCTTCAAGTATCCCAAGTCTTCAGACTCAACAAAATAGGCCTTACCCTCAGCACTGTTCCACTCTTTGTCTTCCGTGGAATAGCCACTGTTAAGCACCTTAACGC
>NZ_JBFRVD010000296.1:0-281 GCF_041474985.1 Vibrio sp. 10N.222.49.C9
ACTTAGACGCGATTGAAGATGTCTTCTACCACCTTCGCCAAAGAATGATTTAAAGAGAGTTGCAATGATTGATATACAGCAATGGCTGATGTTTTATACCTTCATCGGTTCAACGCAAGCGCCAAGCACCGCGCACTTCAGCGATTTGTCTATCGAGTCTCTATAAGCGGTATTTTGCCACGCTCACAAAACAGTCTAGAGCTAGGCTGTTTTGTGGATCACGACTCGCTTCCCCTCGCAATTCACTTCTGATGGTTCAGTCCATCAAGTAGGATTAATAG
>NZ_JBFRVD010000297.1:0-248 GCF_041474985.1 Vibrio sp. 10N.222.49.C9
CTTTATATGCCAATGATCCCTGAGGCCGCAATGGCGATGCTTGCCTGCGCCAGACTCGGTGCTATTCATTCTGTGGTGTTCGGCGGTTTTGCGCCTAATGAGTTAGCCGTGCGTATTGAGGATGCTGAACCAAAGGTGGTTTTGACCGCCTCCTGCGGCATCGAAGTGAACAAGGTGCTGGAGTATAAGCCCTTGGTGGATAAGGCGATCATGGATAGTCGCTGGAAGCCTTCAAATGTAGTGGTATT
>NZ_JBFRVD010000298.1:0-584 GCF_041474985.1 Vibrio sp. 10N.222.49.C9
AGAAAGGGAATTTCTTCTCGCTCTAGGTCTGCTGGTTCTCCTGCAATCTCAAGGGTTCGCGCTAGGGTTTCGGCGGAAGTTTGATTGAGCATGAAGTTAGTAACTGGTTTTTTGGCGATCAGCAGGGCTTCTTGGAAGGTCACATCCTCATTGATGTATGGGGTGTAAGCATTCTCATAGATGTCATTTCCAACAGGTCGCATTATCAGTAGCGTCATAGCCAGAGCAATACCTACCAAGATTTGGTTAGGAGGGCTCTGTTGCAGGCCTAGTGCTTGTCGAAGCAGGGAAAAAACTATGATGAAGCGCGCGAAAGAGGTGCACATCAAAAGCGCTGTAGGAATAAATCCGATCAGCGTCATCATGATTAAGATTTGTATCTTTGCGCTGTATTCCTGACCTGTGTCGGTGGTGGTAACAGTGAGTACGCTCAATCCATCATTTGCAAAGGATGGAAAGGCTGCAAAGAGCCCCCCGAAAATCAGGGGGAGTAGCAATAGTAGTTTACGCATTGTTAACCAGTTTTGTGATACGAACACCGTAAGTGCCATTTTCTTCAACGATTTGGCCGTAAGCTTTCGTTG
>NZ_JBFRVD010000299.1:0-331 GCF_041474985.1 Vibrio sp. 10N.222.49.C9
GTGAAGTTGCTACTCAATCGCAATCAGTTTGTTGAGTTCCATCAAACTATAGAAGCTCAAATTGACTTGGGTATAGATGGTGTAGAAGCACTGCCGTTTACGGTGCATGTTTTGCTTTCATTCTGTGAGGCTAACCCTCAAGACCCAAGCTGTATGGACTTCTGTGATTTGAATCCTTGGCATGACGACTGTATCGATCAATGTATTTTTGATCCTTGGTCGCCAGAGTGTTTGTGTGAAACCCTGCCGTCTCATCCTGATTGCGCTGGTGATAAACCGCAAGTGCCAGGTGATGGCGACAATGGTGATAACGACGACAATGGTGACAGTG
>NZ_JBFRVD010000300.1:0-376 GCF_041474985.1 Vibrio sp. 10N.222.49.C9
TCTCACAGGTGCGCATAAGCGGGCCTGAAATCAAAAATTATCATTTGTATCAAGGAGTGTTGAAATGACACGAATCATTATTGTAGGCGGCGGCGCTGGTGGATTAGAACTAGCGACCAAAATGGGTCACAAGTTTAGACGCAACGAAAACACCAGTGTGACCTTAGTTGACCGTAAAGCGAGTCACCTTTGGAAACCTCTGCTACACGAAGTAGCAACAGGCTCTCTGGATGCGGGTGTGGATGCTCTAAGCTACCGTGCTCACGCCAAGAACCATGGCTTCGACTTCCAAATGGGCAGCCTTTGCGACATCGATCGTGAACGTAAGGTGATCATTCTTGAAGAACTAAAAGATGCCAACGGCGAACTATTGATC
>NZ_JBFRVD010000301.1:0-403 GCF_041474985.1 Vibrio sp. 10N.222.49.C9
CTCCCTCAAACCCCGCTTTGTTGCGTTTTATTTTCAGCGCATCTCAAGTCACAAGAACTTCCCATAAACCGATTACTATTTACCCATACATCGTATATCTTCGAGATAAATCACATTCCAATCGTAACTATTTTCACCCTTACGCCAGAAATCAGTACACCCCATTAAACTACGCCTCTCACATAGCAAGCCATTCTCACTCATTCACACTTACACCAACAATCATTAACCTATTGTTTTTATTGACTTTGTTTACTAAACCCAAAAACTTTATGATTCTCAACTTTTTTGGTCTACATTGATCATCACGCCCCATATAACACCCAAATCACGCCTCATTTTCAATCAATATACGCTCCATATTTAACCAATACTGCCCGCATTCCCACCAGAACTACCAACC
>NZ_JBFRVD010000302.1:0-358 GCF_041474985.1 Vibrio sp. 10N.222.49.C9
AGATTCACGCTTACCTGGTTCTCTTGGCAACTTAACTACAATCGGAGTATCTAGGTTTGCTAGCTTATCTAGAGTCGCTTCTACTTCTTTTACATCCGCAAACTGAGCCAAACGGTTGGTACGAGTGCGGATTTCACCTGGGGTCTGCGCACCGCGCAATAGCATCACACACACAATGCCTTTCTCTTGAGCAGAAAACTGTAGGTCTCCGAATTCTGTATTACAGAATCGATGACGATACTTAGCAGTGCGGCTGTTGAAGCTACTTTCATCATTCACAAGGCGACGGTCAGTTAAGGCATTGATGCCATCAAGCACCTCTGCATCACTAAGCTCCATCACTGGATCACGATTGCTC
>NZ_JBFRVD010000303.1:0-483 GCF_041474985.1 Vibrio sp. 10N.222.49.C9
CTTTAGCGCAGAGAACATAGAAGGGACTTGATCCGTGGTGCCACGGAAGGTAGCAAAGGCGTCTAACAGCTGCTCTTTGGTTACTGAAACTGGGCGTGTTTCCACTACCTCACCATCAGAATCCGAGGTGTTAGTGCGCTCACCCAACTTAGCGATGGTGCGATAGCGCTTATCTGAGTCCAACAAGAACTGCGAAAACTTGGTCGCTTCACCTAAGCAGATAGGCAACATGCCCGTTGCTAGTGGATCAAGAGCGCCAGTGTGGCCCGCTTTTTCAGCAAAGTAGATACGCTTTACTTTCTGTAGCGCATCATTTGAAGAGATTCCGGTTGGTTTATCCAGCAATACGACGCCGTTAACTGGACGACCTTTACGACGTCTTGCCATTACTCTTCGTCCTCGCGACCTGACTCTGCTTTCTTCTTAGCATCTTTAGAGACAACTTCGCTCACAAGGTTAGACATGCGCATGCCTTCAACGAGA
>NZ_JBFRVD010000304.1:0-258 GCF_041474985.1 Vibrio sp. 10N.222.49.C9
TGCATCCACATGCCTCCCCCACCCGCCAACCAAATAGTCCGCGTATCATTTCCCAAAGGCTATCCAATGAAAACGGTTCAATACCCTGTTTGGGTTGAGGGCACGATTTCTTCGGAGCTTAAATCGGAAGATGTTTACATCGTTGATGGCACCAGCAATATCACCATGGGATATAGCCTTAATGCGACACTAGTAAAGGATTATGAATAACTAAGAGCTCACAACTTAGTGCTTGTGAGTTCTTTCAAATATTGCCTC
>NZ_JBFRVD010000305.1:0-396 GCF_041474985.1 Vibrio sp. 10N.222.49.C9
TGAGGTGGTTGAGGCTACCTCTATTCGCGTAGCCTCAAATCATCTCCATTAATTCCAGAGCTATCCTAGAACCAACTTAGAACTGTTCCAGGACTGTCCCAGAACTAATCTTGAAGCGGTACCACCAATAGGTCGATAGGCATGTCATGAATCATGTGGCGAGTGTTGGAAAGCAACTTGCCCCAGAAGTCATGATGGTGTCCACAGACAACCAAATCAAATCCTCTTTCTTTTATTGCATCTGAAAGTTCTTCGACCAAATCACCACGTCCCACGAGAGTGTTACTCACTGGATAATCGAGCTTTTCGCTCAAATCTTGTAGCTTTTTAGTGGAAAGCTTAGTGGTCGCGCTCTGACTATCAACCAAATTAACTTCAATCAGTCCAGTGTAGACT
>NZ_JBFRVD010000306.1:0-206 GCF_041474985.1 Vibrio sp. 10N.222.49.C9
ATAGCCACAAGAGCACTTTGCAAAGCGACAGGTACGGCGAGGCGTGCAACCTTAGAGAAAAAACCATTTGGCATGGAATTCACACTTGCAACATTTTGCTTTTGACTTGAAATAATAACCTCCCCGAAAATCAGGGTAACTATAGCCACACTGAATGGATAAAGGCATGTTCAAAGAAAGCCAAAACCTGTGCAAATCTGTCATGC
>NZ_JBFRVD010000307.1:0-358 GCF_041474985.1 Vibrio sp. 10N.222.49.C9
GCAGTAGACCGTATCGTTCCACCAGCAGAAGAGGGTGAAACGGATCCATTAGCCGTAACCGTTGAAACCTTTAGTGAGTGGATCGTCGATCAAACTCAATTCAAGGGCGAGATTCCTAACATCCCTGGTATGGAATGCACTGATAACCTAATGGCATTTGTTGAGCGTAAACTATTTACCCTGAACACTGGCCACTTAATCACTGCATATCTCGGCGTTCTTGCAGGTCACGAGACCATCAAGGATTCTATCGAAGATCCTGCGATTCTTGCAGAAGTACAAGCGGCAATGGAAGAAAGTGGTGAAGTATTGATTCGTCGCTACAGCTTCGACCCTGAAGCTCACGCTGCTTACATTC
>NZ_JBFRVD010000308.1:0-261 GCF_041474985.1 Vibrio sp. 10N.222.49.C9
AACCAGAAGCAATCTTTGTTGCTGCATTGGATTTTGAAACAGAGAACGTTCGCTACTCAGCGAAAGGTAACAGTCCATTAGATGCCGTGAACGCGCTATTCGCATCAAAAACCATCCCTTCATACGCCGATGAATACAATCTACCTGATAGCACAGACTTGGAAATCAAGGTATTCACAGCCGTTCTTCCAGGTACCCCTGAATGGGACAAAAACGACTTCGATCCACAATTGGAGTTTGCACTTGGGCACTGTGTTATGG
>NZ_JBFRVD010000309.1:0-314 GCF_041474985.1 Vibrio sp. 10N.222.49.C9
TCTAACCATGTGATCGGCAACTGGACTCGCTCTCCGGCAAGCAACAGTTCCACACTGTCACTATTAATACTTCTTAATACCGCAAAGTAAGGCTGCTGCTGTTCATATAGGGTCAGCACAACGGGTCTGTTGGACGCGACGATTTCTGGAAGGTCTGCTGCGCCCTGAAAGCAATGAAATGGAGGCTGAGTACCATACTCGCAATCTGCATCAACAATTGAGGCATTGTACCCCCACAAGCGATACAGGGACTGCATGGCGCTCATTGGAGAGCGGCTCTGCTCTATCAACTGAACAAAACGTTGCTGTTTTGC
>NZ_JBFRVD010000310.1:0-383 GCF_041474985.1 Vibrio sp. 10N.222.49.C9
GTGCCGTTTTGAGTTTAACAGCAACGACTATCAGCTAGAAGTGGACCCTGAAAACTCCGCGTTTCGAGTGACTAGAGTGTCAAAAGCAGAAAACGATGACTTCGTAGAATATCAGGGAGGAAGTCATCATATTTCAGAGTTTATAAGTCTTGAGAACAGCAGAGAGTTTACTTTTAGTGTGAGAAACAACGAGCAAATATTGCAGGTAAATGTTAACGACAAGTGATATCTAGCACGTAGGTTATGTCGTTAGATGGATCTTCACATCTCTAGCACTTAATGCACCAAACAAAGCACAAAATCCACCTACAATTGCGATTACGAACAACGAGGCAGTCCAGTTGCCTGTGGCTTGATGTAAGTACCCAAGAAGCGGTGGTCCT
>NZ_JBFRVD010000311.1:0-447 GCF_041474985.1 Vibrio sp. 10N.222.49.C9
GAATGAAATTGCCTATTATTGTTGTGAAAGAATGAAATCTCAGTGGAGTGACTAATATGGGCTGCATAAAAGTAAGCCGTGACCGCTTAGTCTCGCATCTTGAGGTCAATTGGGTATATCATACTCCTCAATTATAGAAAGCCAACTGGACACTAAATAATACATGGCTAAAAAGAAGAAGCTAACCAAAGGGCAAGTACGTCGAGTGCGCGGCAATCAAAAGAAGCGACTGCAACAAGACAATACTGTTCAATGGGATGAGCAAATGCTTGGTGAAGCCAAGAAGGGCTTAGTCATCACTCGATTTGGGCAACATGCCGATATTGAAGATAGTGAGACTGGAGAGATTCATCGCTGCAACTTACGCCGTGGTATTGAAAGCTTGGTCTCCGGTGACCGCGTATTATGGCGAATTGGTCTTGAGTCTATGGCTGGTATCTCTGGTGT
>NZ_JBFRVD010000312.1:0-353 GCF_041474985.1 Vibrio sp. 10N.222.49.C9
TGCTTGAAGTGCAATCCAATGCACTCAAATTACCCAATGCAACTACACGGCCACAAGACGAAATCAACAAAGACATCGTAGAACGCTGCACTACGATGAGAAAAAAATTAACTAGAGTAAGATGGATGGCCAGCGTAAACGCAATCCTCTTTACCATCACCATCTACTTATGCACGATTTATGATCCGCAATACGAAATTGCCATCATCGTCTGTTCAACCCTTAGCCTATTCTACTCACTAGCCACCATAGCGAGAAACACATCGACCATTCGATATCTCAGTAAGAAAATTCAAAACCACACCGACACACAACAATAAGCAAACCAACCTGCAGTGGCCACTATCCAACAA
>NZ_JBFRVD010000313.1:0-286 GCF_041474985.1 Vibrio sp. 10N.222.49.C9
CTATTACTTTGACCAAATACTGGCAGCGGACAAACAAAACCTCGCAGACCTTCAAGGTATCTGTCCTAGCGAGTATCAATACAAATTGGCTTTGTTTCTTAAAGGTGCAGACCTAGAAACTGATGAAATTCCCGATCCTTATTATGGTGGTGAACAAGGGTTTGAACATGTGCTTGATCTCATAGAAAGTGGCAGCGACAAAATACTTTCTCAGTTGTAACTTGCTCTGATGGTAATAGGGGAAGCCGGAGTAGGTTTCCCTTTTGCAACAGGGATGATGTATAAG
>NZ_JBFRVD010000314.1:0-375 GCF_041474985.1 Vibrio sp. 10N.222.49.C9
TTAAAGAACACCTGAATGGCGTTGGCAATAGAGCGCTTCTCAGGGTCAAGATACTCTTGGGTATAACGAGAGTCTTCTACAATGCTCATCTTCGAGCGAAGCTCATCTATGCGTGGATCGCCCTTATGGAAGCTATCCTCATAATGCTCTGCAATTAGGTCACCATGAATCATTGGCACAGCAATCATGTATTGCAGGCAGTGGTCTCTATCTGCAGGGTTTGCCAGCTCGCCCACCTTAGAAATAATGCGAATGGCCGATTCATGAGTGGTCACTTCAATACGCTCAATCTCATCAAGGCGCTCTTTTACCTCACTGTGCAAGGTCACCGCGGCCTCTACCGCCGTTTGAGAGTGGAACTCAGCAGGGAAAGAG
>NZ_JBFRVD010000315.1:0-448 GCF_041474985.1 Vibrio sp. 10N.222.49.C9
AAAGTGTACCACTTGCCATATGCCAGAGACGACCTACATGCAGGTGGATCCAAGGCGAGATCATAGCTGGCAAATCCCAAGACCAGACCTCAGCACCCATTTAGGCACGCCTAATGTGTGTACCTCTTGCCATGAAGACCAAACCAATGAATGGGCATCTGAGTCATTAGCAAAATGGTTTCCTAATTCCAAGCATCAAAATCAACAGCATTTTGCAGTGGCATTTTATGCGGCGGGAATTGGCTATCAAGGAGCAGAGGATGCGCTGGCCTATACAGTGCAAGATAATACTCAGAGGGATATTATCAGAGCCTCCGCCACCAGTCGTTTAGCGCCTTATCAAGGAAAGAACACAACAGTGGCGCTTGCGCGGGCAGTGAAGCATGACAGTGAGTTGATTCGAGTTTCTGCGGTGCAGGGTTCTGCCGGCTTTGAACCAAGAGACCGC
>NZ_JBFRVD010000316.1:0-292 GCF_041474985.1 Vibrio sp. 10N.222.49.C9
GTGCACGACCTTTACCTTCGCCACCGATCCAGCCAAGGAAGAAACCAACTAGTTGCCACATAGCGTCTAGACCAAGACAGCCAGGCATTACAGGGTCACCAGGGAAGTGACAATCGAAAAACCAAAGGTCTGGAGTAATATCGAGTTCTGCAGTAATAAGACCTTTGCCAAACTCACCTTCGGTTTGTGACATTTTAGTCACTCGGTCCATCATCAGCATGTTAGGAGCTGGTAATTGAGGACCTTGAGGGCCAAATAGCTCACCACGGCTTGATGCTAGTAGGTCGTCACG
>NZ_JBFRVD010000317.1:0-435 GCF_041474985.1 Vibrio sp. 10N.222.49.C9
AGATAAAAGCAGAACGCCATTTAGGGTGAAACTAAGGCTTCCGAAGAAGCCTTATCCAGTTATTGGTTTGAAGCGAGTGCGGCATCGATCAGTTCAGCACCGATGTCTTTCTCAAACTTCTTCCATACTGGTTGAAGGGCATCTACCCACGCTTGACGTTGCTCTGGAGTCAAGGTTCTCACTGTGCCACCTGCGGCGATCACGTTCTCTTTGTTGGCTTGGTTAACCTTGGACGACTCTGAATTACGAGTCTGAGTGACTTCCATCAAGATAGTGTCTAACTGAGTACGCACATCGTCTGGTAGCTCAGTCCAAAAGTCATTTGAAGTCACCACAAGGTAATCTAGGATGCCGTGATTGGTCTCTGTCACACCATCTTGAACCTCGAAGAATTTCTTACCATAGATGTTCGACCAGGTATTCTCTTGGCCGTCG
>NZ_JBFRVD010000318.1:0-265 GCF_041474985.1 Vibrio sp. 10N.222.49.C9
CTTCCTTTCTTGTTTGAAGACGTCGCTGCCGTTGATAAATTCCAGAACTCAGAGGCAGGCGACAAGCTGAAAAATGCAATGAAGCGTCGCGGTCTAGTGGGCTTGGAGTTTTGGCATAACGGTATGAAACAGATGTCGGCCAATAAACCGCTATTGATGCCAGAGGATGCAAAGGGACTTAAGTTCCGCGTTCAAGCTTCAGATGTACTGGTAGCGCAGTTTGAGCAACTTGGTGCTAATCCTCAAAAAATGTCGTTCAAAGAGG
>NZ_JBFRVD010000319.1:0-256 GCF_041474985.1 Vibrio sp. 10N.222.49.C9
GAAGGTACGCTGTTTTCAGGGCCTGCACATGCCCTTGCGGTTTCAGGAGCCGACGGTGAACTGGGTATTCGCCCAGGTCATTCGCCACTTCTTAGCAAAATTAAGCCAGGGGTAACGGTATTCGTTACTGGCGAGAAACAAAAAGAGCAAGTGCTGTATGTTTCTGGTGGCTTAGTGGAAGTGCAACCTGATGTGGTGACCGTTTTGGCAGATACTGCCTTGCATGGCAAAGATATTGACCGTGCTCGTGCAGAAG
>NZ_JBFRVD010000320.1:0-293 GCF_041474985.1 Vibrio sp. 10N.222.49.C9
GAACCCTGCTGCTTTCCACTGACTTCTACACTAGTTTGAAGCTCTCTAAATTGACGCTCCAACTGCAGATATTGCTGCTCTTTTTGCCTATTCTCTGCAATCAAAGTCCTCAGCGTATCTGACGTCGAATCACTAATAGCACCAACACTGTCATTCACCCCAATGAATGACGGTTCCTGCACACCAGATTCCTTTGGTGAAGAATCTCCACCCAAAACCGAATATAAGATCAACCCACAACAAACGAGTGACCCAACAGACAAAACTACTTTTTGATTCATTTGGTATAAACC
>NZ_JBFRVD010000321.1:0-951 GCF_041474985.1 Vibrio sp. 10N.222.49.C9
GTTTGATATCGCCAAAGAGCTTGCCGATTCAGGCAAACAAGTGGTGCTCTCCACGATGGCGTTACTTGAAGCACCGAGTGAGGTGAACATCATGAAGAAGTACATCGATAACGGTGACTTCGCTATTGAAGCCAATGACGTCTCTGCTATTCAACTGGCCAACGAAAAAGGCGTGCCCTTTGTTGTAGGGCCTGCGGTTAATACCTACAACGCGCATACGCTCAATTTATTCCTTAAACAGGGAATGATTCGTTGGTGTATGCCGGTAGAGTTGTCTCGTGATTGGCTATCCAATACCTTGAACCAGTGTGATGAGATTGGTATTCGCAATAAGTTCGAGGTTGAAGTATTTAGTCACGGCTATTTACCTCTGGCCTACTCCGCACGTTGCTTTACCGCTCGCGCAGAAAACAAGGCAAAAGATGACTGTGAGACCTGCTGCATTAAGTACCCTACTGGTCTTAAAGTGGACAGCCAAGAAGGCCAGACTGTTTTTAATTTAAACGGAATCCAAACTCAGTCAGGCTATTGCTACAACCTAGGGAACGACATTCCATCAATGGAAGGATTGGTTGATGTGGTTCGTTTGAGTCCGCTTGGGGTAGATACCTTTACGCATCTTGATGCCTTCAAGGCGAATGAAGCGGGTGAAAGCCCGATTATCATTGAAGATCGCCAGTGTAATGGTTACTGGCATCAAATTGCAGGACTTGAACTGCGTTAAGTCGATTGGCGAACTAGCAGTTCTATAGGGGGAAGTCGCGGTGTCAGCGGCTTCCCTATCTCTAAGATGCGGATCATAGACTCGGCGCATACTGCCCCGATCTCTTCTATGGGTTGCCTCATCGTTGTCAACGACGGCGTGAAATATCGCGAAGTGGCGAGATCATCAAAACCGATTACCGCTACATCTTCTGGTACTCTTAACCCTCTATCATGCAGCGCTTTAAT
>NZ_JBFRVD010000322.1:0-204 GCF_041474985.1 Vibrio sp. 10N.222.49.C9
TACCTGCTCCAAGTAGAGTAATTGCCAGTCGACGTTATGTGTAAATCCAGCGCTAAGCTGAAAGAGCCTATAATTATAGACGTTACATTTCGAGCCTTACGTCACACCTAGGCCACGGATAATTGACCATAGTTAATCTATAAGACTAACACACGGTTTAATTTCTTTAATACGTAAGGAATAACGCAAGCAGATGAATGTCTG
>NZ_JBFRVD010000323.1:0-494 GCF_041474985.1 Vibrio sp. 10N.222.49.C9
GGAAGGGGAGCCAGAGGAATTGTATACCCGAGCGGGGGATATGGTTCTCAATGATGAGGGTGAGGTGACTATCGGAGGTCGCTCTGTTCTTACTGAGGATGGTCCTTTGGTGTTGCCTCTCTATCAGAGTATCCAAGTTTCAAATGATGGTGTTGTGAGTGTCGTTGCGCCTGGTGATGCTGATGGGCAGGAGGTGGCGGCACTTAAGCTTGTCAATCCGACGAATTCAGAAGTGACTTTGGATCGTTCTGGGCTGTTTCGGAGCTTAACGGGCGAACCGTTGGATGCTGCAGATGATGTAACTATGCGCTCTGGTTTTCTTGAGGGATCGAATGTATCGGTCATTGAAGAACTAACTGGCATGCTCAAGTTGAGTCGTCAGTTTGAAGTCAACGTGAAAATGATGGTAGCTGCGCAAGATATTGGACGCGCAGGTAATGAAGTGATGCAGGCTTAACGCCGGATAAATCGGAATACACAAATAATATGAATAC
>NZ_JBFRVD010000324.1:0-259 GCF_041474985.1 Vibrio sp. 10N.222.49.C9
TCTTGCGAGTGGCAATCAGCGCTATGCGTTCTTTACCAATGAACAAGGCGGCATCATGGACGATCTGATGGTGGCCAACCTTGGCGATCATCTGTTTGTGGTGGTGAATGCTGCTTGTAAAGAGCAGGACATCGCGCACCTTCAAGCAAACTTGCCTGCGGATGTAGAGCTAGAAATTATTGACGACAGAGCACTGCTTGCGCTTCAAGGCCCCAAAGCGGTTGACGTATTGGCTGAGCTTAACCCAGCCGTCAAAGAC
>NZ_JBFRVD010000325.1:0-378 GCF_041474985.1 Vibrio sp. 10N.222.49.C9
CCCCAAAAAACGTTGATTTAGAAATGGCTATCATCGAGCTTTTTAATGAATGTTGCTATTTGAGGTTCAAAGGATTTGAGCATACGTTCACAGAATACAGCACTGGATCAGTGTTTAACAAAGCACATCAACACGCAAAACACCTACTTTCCGCGAGTAGCGATAAAAAAGCAGCACTCCAGGATTTAATGTCGGAAGAACCGAAAAATCAACTGGATTGCTGGCACTCCCCAAAACTATTATTCGCAAAACACATTGGCTATACCAAAGCATTTACCGAACTAGAGAGCATCGAACCATTAAAACTCAGTGTATTCATTAGGGAGAATACATCACCGATTGACGCATACTTAACAAGAGATATTGGTGGATATGTAC
>NZ_JBFRVD010000326.1:0-424 GCF_041474985.1 Vibrio sp. 10N.222.49.C9
CTGTATTTCTACTGGAGAACCAGCAGTGATATAGAAATGACACTTTTTGTGTTTTTATGTTTCGCTTCTTTTTTGCTTCGACACCTCATTCCATTTCAATGTACCGACATTACGCTAGAGCAACATAACCTCACAGATGGTAATCCTGACGTAATCCTTTCACCTAGAAAACTTGGAGCTCCAAATGAACAGAAAACTAGATACGTTTTTCGCCATCTTAATTAGCCTAATGGTTGGATGTGCGGTTACTGGATACTTTATTCACATTACAAATTACAACGAAAGAGTTGCAGATATTCTTGGTTGGATAGCAATCATTGGGATTCCCATTAGCATGGCATGCGCAATCACTGTCGACTACCTCGGCGACAAGAACTAATCAATGTCATCGAGACCTCATGCAACCTTCAAAAGAAAATAGAAA
>NZ_JBFRVD010000327.1:0-296 GCF_041474985.1 Vibrio sp. 10N.222.49.C9
GTAGAAAGTAACCTCACTCAAAAACAGGCGCATCAACTCCCTAAATTGTCTCCGGTTACCCATTACATGGACCGTTTTCATGCTATGTTCAAAAGCAGTGTTAATGAACCAAGAAGAAAAAGGCGTCCTGAAGGGTTGCTACCGTTACTTGATATCTATCGAGCGTGGAATAATCTGTGTCATCAAGAGAAGCCTGGAGAAACGCCAGCGGTGAATGCTGGCATATCAGAAAAACCATTGTCACTTGACCAACTACTTCAGTGATCAACTACCCCATCAGTAGCAAAGCAATACCA
>NZ_JBFRVD010000328.1:0-334 GCF_041474985.1 Vibrio sp. 10N.222.49.C9
ATATAATGATAATGAGAGATAGGTCACGCAAACGTATGAGCAAGATGCAATTTGGTGAATAATGTCACAGATTGTACAAAACTCAAACAATCCTTTCATTACCACTCATCACTCAAATCTATGGTTTCTGCTTGATAATTCACAGAAAATGCAAAATAGATACCAAGCCAGAAATCAGTTTCTTAATCTAATTGAATAATGCTGAGTATTTATTACAGTAAACCTATGCTTGGTATAAATTTAAGTTACATTCAAATGACTGATGTAAGCAAAGTTGCCTCCAAAGTGCTTTGCGATATATTATTTCAATCTATTTTAAGCAAGTGGATACATA
>NZ_JBFRVD010000329.1:0-469 GCF_041474985.1 Vibrio sp. 10N.222.49.C9
ATCTATCCATTATGTCTAAGACAGCAATGGATGTTGAAAAAGCGCTAGCGAAACCTAGGCTCGATATAGAAGATTTTAAAGCGCTGATCTCACCAGCCGCAGAACCGTTTTTAGAATCGATGGCACAGCTTTCTTACCAGAGAACAAGACAGCGTTTCGGTTCTACCGTCGGACTATACGTTCCTTTGTACCTATCGAATCTTTGCTCAAACGATTGCACTTATTGTGGTTTCTCCATGAAGAATAAGATTAAGCGTAAGACGCTTGATCTGGACGAGATTGGTTTGGAGATCGATGCGCTTAAGGCAATGAAGTTTGACAGTGTTTTGTTGGTAACGGGAGAACACCAGAGCAAAGTCGGCATGGATTATTTCCGACAAGTACTTCCTGAGATCAAAAAGGATTTCAATTATCTAGCGATGGAAGTACAGCCTCTGGATCAAGAGCAGTACGCCGAACTGAAGACACT
>NZ_JBFRVD010000330.1:0-311 GCF_041474985.1 Vibrio sp. 10N.222.49.C9
GGTCTATGGTGTGGCAACTTCATATTTAGAGATATTGGCAAAAGTTGAGTTTGATTGGGATAGGGAAGCGCTCAAACGAGAGTTGGAGTTGACCGATAGCTGTCTTCGCTTTTTGTCTGATTACGATCACAATGGTACAGACCTCGTTCCAGAAGAATACTTCGTGTTTGCTAATGGCATTAATGAGCGATTTCTCAGGCGTTTGGGTATTGAGTCAGATTCAACGGTAACGGTTCAGTGCTTGGCGCAAGTAGGTGGTGTGCTCGCCTATAAGGCGTGGTCTGTAATTATTGAAGATCAGTTGTCGGAGG
>NZ_JBFRVD010000331.1:0-397 GCF_041474985.1 Vibrio sp. 10N.222.49.C9
GGGCATAGAGAAAACGAAATTTGTGACGAGATTGCTCGTCTAGCAGCAGAAACTCCTACCGATGAAGATACCGGTTATCAGCCTTCTTAAGCTAAATAGGTAATACTAGGCTTTAGGGTTAACTCGGCAATTTAACCTCACTGGAGACAGACGACGCTTCAGTTTCCAATGGGGTTTTATCGGTTTAAGCGGGTACGTTCTCTTGCGAGCCACGATAAAGTATTGACTGCAAAACGGCATACTCCAGCCCCCTATCCCATTTTCTATCCAAGTCCATATCGCACGTTGCTTTTTCGACGGTATCAATCCATAACTGTCCATGTGCACCACTTGATAATTAAGTACACTGAGCCAGTCCTGAACCCGATACGGCGTAAACATTCGCCCGCTCCAAGGC
>NZ_JBFRVD010000332.1:0-285 GCF_041474985.1 Vibrio sp. 10N.222.49.C9
TCCACATACCGGTCTAACCGATCCGGTTGACCAATTAAGTGAAGGTGATGCACTAACCGATCATATTGCGATTGAGAGTGCACACTCGGGCCATCAAGATATCACTATCACGATTCATGGTACCAACGACAAGCCTGTTGTTACAGGTCAGGAAAACATTAAGGTGTTTGAGCAAGGGACCTCACACGTATTGGCGCAAAATAAGGCCATTGTTGAAGTCGATAAAATGCACCTTGAAGGGGACTTAAAAGCGACTGATGTCGATCACAACGACCATGTAATCCT
>NZ_JBFRVD010000333.1:0-292 GCF_041474985.1 Vibrio sp. 10N.222.49.C9
CAGGGAGTAACCTGCCGCCTCTAACACTTCAACTGACGAAGGGTGCAGACCTTCAAGTAGCAAGATTTTTATCTTATCTTTGTGTAAAGAGACTCTGGTCATAATAGTTATTCCTTAACATTCGGGTAAATTAATTTCGAAAAGCAAACGTTTTCTAAAAGTGAACTACCCCTAAATTATCAAAAAAAGAACAATTTGGGTAAGAAAATTACAATAAAAAAAAAGCAGACGCTCTTTTGAGCCTCTGCTTTTTTATTTGAATAGCAAAATCAAGTGGTTAGCTATGTATTAA
>NZ_JBFRVD010000334.1:0-234 GCF_041474985.1 Vibrio sp. 10N.222.49.C9
CTCAAAGCGGGTGTGGATGAAGAGGAAGATGAATAAGAAGGTTTAGAGCTTGAAGCAGTACTAGCAGGTTTCTGCCATAAGATTAAAGCAGTTGATACAACGCCTAAACAGAAAGCAATACCAGACGGTATAGACAACAGAGACACAAGTGCAAAACCAGCTACTGCAAGGATGATGACAATCAATAGAGACTTGTTTGAGTTCATAATTCGCTTATCACTATATATTGGTGAA
>NZ_JBFRVD010000335.1:0-1505 GCF_041474985.1 Vibrio sp. 10N.222.49.C9
CTTCTAATTAGTGCGTTCTAAGATTCCCGCTAACGACATGCGGGAATAATGAAATGGACCCACCCTTTTAAACGGCGTCGCAATGCGCCAAGATGAGAATGAACAAACAATCATCTAAATAAGGGTAGGTCCACATGAAAACTATAACGATTGGATTAGATATCGCCAAGAATGTTTTTCACGCAGTGTTTGTTACATCACACGGAAAAGTCACCAAGAAAAAACAAATGAAACGTGCCGCGGTACTTAAGTTCTTTGCGAACACTGAGCCAGCCATTGTCGTGATGGAAGCCTGTGGAAGCTCCAATTATTGGGCGAGAGAAATCCAAAAGTTGGGGCATGAAGTCAAGCTCATTGCACCCCAGTATGTCGTTGCTTACCGCAGAAAGAATAAAAATGATTACAACGATGCTGAAGCCATAGCAGAATGCTCTCAACGCGATGATATGAGCTTTGTTCCAATCAAAGATATCGAACAGCAAGATGCACAAATGCTTCTACGGATAAGAGAGCGTCTAGTAAAGCAACGCACAAAATTGAGTAACCAAATCCGAGGCATGCTTCTTGAGTATGGGCTTTGCATTAACAAGGGAACAGCAGCTTTAAGAAGAGCATTACCTGAGTTTTTGGAAGACGCGGATAATTCTCTTACTTGGACGGCGAGAAGCTTGTTTAGTGAATTGTATGAAGAATATCTTTTATTGAGCGATAAAATCGAGAAAGTGGATAAGAAGATTAAGGCGTTCACTAAGGAAAATGAACTTTGCCAACTTGCTCAAACGGTGACGGGTATTGGGCCAATTACGGCCTTGGCATTGTATGCTGCAATCGGGAATGGGAAACACTTTGCTAATGGAAGGCACTTTGCAGCCTGGTGCGGATTAGTCCCTAGACAGCATTCAACGGGTGGCAAATCTGTTTTATACGGTATTAGCAAGAAGGGGAATATAGTGCTGAGGGCGTTGCTCGTACACGGCGCTAGAAGTGTTCTTAATGTCGTAGATAAGAAAGAAGATAAACTCAGTGTGTGGGCGACCAATTTAAAAATGAAGAAAAACTACAACGTCGCATGCGTTGCTTTAGCGAATAAATTGGCTCGTGTAGTTTGGTCTGTTATCGCAAACAATCGTCCGTATGAACTAAAGATGGTTTAGAGCGATAGTAGCAACACCGAACCAATTTAAGCGAATAAAAAGGTAAGGAAAGAAGCACTCATCACCAGTTGCGACAAATTTTACATAGATGGTAAGCGGTCAAACCGCCCCAGCGATACTCTGTAATCGTCATAGGCTCAATGTGAAGCCGAGGGAATGATAAAAGAGCGCTGGGTGCAGATTACATCAGGGCCACGAGTACGACATAGCTCGATAAGTAGGCCGAATATATGAAGGCAATGACTCTACTACCAAATCTGTAAAATTACTTGCAAACCGGGTGGGTCCATATATGACGGAGCCCTTGGAGTCCGGCATGTAAACAAGATGCTAGCTTGTAGCTTGTAGCTT
>NZ_JBFRVD010000336.1:0-320 GCF_041474985.1 Vibrio sp. 10N.222.49.C9
ATCAACGCCTTCGATAAAATGGTTGAGTTTCAGATCTCTCAATTGCCTGAAGGTACTTATGATAAGTACTTTGGCGGTCGCAATAGGTAACCAACAGCGTTAGCTTGCAAACATCTTTGAGTGCATTTTTTGTGCGTAACCATCGGTCATGGCAGAGATGTAGTCGCAGATAACCCTAAATCCTTGGTCTTGCTGATCCCTCGCCAATCTCCATTTGTTCTTGGTTGCCTCTGGAAGCAACCTTTCTGGGTCACCACTGAGCGCTTCAAAAAGGTCTATGACTATTTGCTGCCCCTTGTACTCAATGAGCTGAACCTCAG
>NZ_JBFRVD010000337.1:0-248 GCF_041474985.1 Vibrio sp. 10N.222.49.C9
GCCGTATTTGCAGGCTTTGCGGTGGGGATATTGTTCTCTGCTTTGAAGCTGCCAATCCCTGCGCCACCAGTATTGTCTGGTGTTATGGGAATCGTAGGTGTATACCTTGGAGGACACTTCTATCAATGGCTGATAGAAAGGTTTTTTCAATAATACCAATCACACTAAGTAAGTGATCAAAAATAGCGTAGGAAAAATGCTCGAGAACAAGGCAGAATTTTTCGATAAGTAGTTATTCTACAATCAAA
>NZ_JBFRVD010000338.1:0-324 GCF_041474985.1 Vibrio sp. 10N.222.49.C9
ACTTACCTAAATCAAGGCTATAGCGAACTGTTTTATGCTCAATGGATACGAGCTTTTCTTACCGCAGCGGTGACTGTGATGCCTTTGGGTTTTGCGTTTATGGCGCTACTGACCAAGCTCGCTGAGCGCCTCTTTCCTAGCTCTAGTGAGAAAGTACGCAACATATCCATTGGCTTGATTATGGCATTGGTTATGGAGTCGGGAATGGCATTTAGCACCGCGGTAAATAGCGTGGGCATTGCTGATACATCGATGCTGATGAGTACCTGGCTAGACACCTTAGTAAGAGCCCTGCCTTTAGCATTGCTGTTAATGGCCGTGGTA
>NZ_JBFRVD010000339.1:0-216 GCF_041474985.1 Vibrio sp. 10N.222.49.C9
CGACAAAGTGTTTGAAATTTGGCAAAGAAAGCGAGAGCAGGGCTTCTTAAGTTGGCTGTTTAAAAGCACTCTTGGGGCTGTAGCCTTCTATCTGGTTTTTAGTATTGTTTTCCAATATTCTACCGTTAGTGAGCAAGGTGTTCCTGCATTTTTCCAGAGTCAAGCTTCCAACTTTGCGTTGTTTACACTACTAATGTTGATAGGCAACGGTGTTCT
>NZ_JBFRVD010000340.1:0-348 GCF_041474985.1 Vibrio sp. 10N.222.49.C9
GATCAATGATCCTCCCCAAGAATTATGGGGGCCGGAACTATCGATCGAACAGAGTCAAGGGCTTGGCTGTTGGCTTGATGGTTGTGCTCGCATGTATCAGCATCATTTAGAGCAGGCAGAGATTGAGGCGGCCTACTCTTATCTGTGTTTAGCACAAGGTCGATTAGAACAGGTGATCAGCCGGGCTGAAGTGGATCAAAACATTCGTTTATGCTGTTGTCGTAGGCTTGAGCAGATCATGGTGTTGATCGTTGAGTTTTGCAAGAAGCAACATGAAAAGGCGTGGCGCGCTGAGTTAAGCAATCAAATTGAATCTCATGTTAAGTTCTTAACGCTTTATCCGCTCAA
>NZ_JBFRVD010000341.1:0-390 GCF_041474985.1 Vibrio sp. 10N.222.49.C9
GCAGACAAAAAGTACCTCGCCGGTCAAAGGCGAAACCATTGCTAACCGTTATGAACAAAGCTGAATTTGTGACACCAAACAAAAAGGCCCCGAACATTTCTATTCAAGGCCTTGAAAGTACTCATCACCGTTAACTTTAAATCTTCGGCGTCTCTGTAGAAACACCAAAGTTTTGCCCACGATGACGAAGCAAATGATCAAGCACCACAATCGCCAGCATAGCCTCAGCAATCGGCACTGCGCGAATGCCCACACATGGGTCGTGACGACCCTTAGTGATTAACTGCGTCGCTTCACCCTGACGGTTGATAGTATTACCCGGCACGGTAATGCTCGATGTCGGCTTAAGTGCAATGTTGGCAACAATGTCTTGGCCAGTTGAGATACCAC
>NZ_JBFRVD010000342.1:0-489 GCF_041474985.1 Vibrio sp. 10N.222.49.C9
GGATGAAAGTTTGAGGTAACAAATAGTTCGTGATTGGCATCGAATACTGCGATACTTCGCACCACATCTGAGCGCTTGCGATGACTGTAACTGATCAGCCTTCTCACCGCTTCGCGATTTTGCTGTAACATGGCGAATTCACTGGCAATCGCCAGAGGTTCCACAATGTTGGTACCGGCGGTGATCAATTGCGCTTCAAGGTCGTTGTATCGATTTGAAGTAAAGAACACGCTCAACAACATCCCAACGATGAGTGTTGGGGCGAGAGTCAATGTTATTACGCGTGCGCGAAGTCCGTATCTTGTCATGTTTTATTAATGTGCCGGATGTGAAAAAATAAGCCTTCAAAGGCTTTTGAGTTTCCTAAACTTGAACCTAAGTCTAAATCATTGAAATTAAAATTGCTTCCCAAGAACTCTGTCAGACTGAAAACTCAGTCAAAAGCTTGATGCATGACCGTTAAAACTTACTAGGCACACCTCTATGGCT
>NZ_JBFRVD010000343.1:0-287 GCF_041474985.1 Vibrio sp. 10N.222.49.C9
CTAAACAACTCACCTAGTGCAATTACAAAAACAATGAAAAAATTGGAGGAGATCGGACTTCTCATTGCACTGAAAGAAACAATCGAAGTGCAACACCCCTTCACCGATAAAACGGGGCAGACTACTACCAAAACTCACAAGCTTAACGCTAGAGCCAAATGCTACCGACTGAAACGTCTTGATGAACTATCCGATGTTGAGAAGGCTGACATTGCAATTTTGACCTCTGGTTCAAAATCAAAGCAAGTCGCACAAAGCCAACGTATGAACGAGGGTAAAAAGGCAGC
>NZ_JBFRVD010000344.1:0-520 GCF_041474985.1 Vibrio sp. 10N.222.49.C9
AGGTTGCCAACGGCAATTAACGGATTCATACCACAAGCGATACAAGGCAAAATCGCCCTCTGTAAGCAATTGATTACGTAGCAGGACTTTTTGTTCAGAGAAGCAAAGAGAGCCGTTGGTTGATGGTGCACCGTGTAAGCGTGTCACTTGATAAACATTGCCATGCAGTAGTTGCACCTTGAGGCTGATTTCATCTTTGTGGTATTCCGCCTCAATCACATCCTTTCTGCGTGGCAGGTTTGCAGAGATTTCGATTTTGTCTCGATACATCACCCAACCGTCGGTAGGTTGCAATAGGCTAATGGCTTGTTCGACTGAGGTGAAATCGCCCTGAAATGATTCAATATTTAGGTTGCCTGATTGCAGGGTTGGCAACTTAACCCCTAACTCTTTGATCGAGTCTGATGTCATGTTTTGATAGAGTTCAATACCCATTACAGCGCCTCCGCAGTATCTTTAATCACTAAGCTCGTACCTCGACCGCTGCCTGCTCCCATTGGAAGTAGCCCTAATTCAAGAT
>NZ_JBFRVD010000345.1:0-289 GCF_041474985.1 Vibrio sp. 10N.222.49.C9
GCAGTTAATTATCTATTTTGGTGAAGCATATACACCGTTTGGAACAGCAGTGATTGGTTGGACCAAGCGAGGCGTATGCTTTCTACAGTTTGCAGACAGCAATGCATTTGAGACGCTAGCGATACTGAAGGAGCAATGGCCATTGGCGACATTCAAGCAAGGGGACGCCCAAGGTATCGCGAATAGTATCTTTTCTGGATCTGGTAATAAGGTGCACCTTATCGTTAAAGGCACTAATTTTCAGATTAAGGTGTGGGAAGCGCTGATGAAAAGCCATTCTGGAGAACTG
>NZ_JBFRVD010000346.1:0-276 GCF_041474985.1 Vibrio sp. 10N.222.49.C9
CTGCCCCAATAGGTCCTTCTAAATCGCCCTTTCCACGCTCCTAGGCATTGCATAAGCTGCTTGTTCTAGTCGAGCATACGGGCCTAGATTCCCGCTAAAAGCTTGCGAGAATGACGTGGGTTTGGAATAGCTAGGTGTTAGATGTACCTAAGATGCTGGATTTCTCCAGCATGACGTTACGGCGTTATTGAGTTATTCACTCTTATACGCGTAATTGTAGTAACCGTAGGTGTAGTAGCTAGATGCTGTCTTTTCTACTGCGTTTAGGATAACGCC
>NZ_JBFRVD010000347.1:0-458 GCF_041474985.1 Vibrio sp. 10N.222.49.C9
CTCCGCAACGTACCTTCGAGCCAAATCCAACCAGCCATAAGCACCATCAGACAAGTGAGACAATGACTCCAATAACGCACTCAAACCAATATTCCCTGTTACGAAATCTGGCAACTTAGGGATCGTCTCTGATAAACCATATCGTGCACGCTCCGCCATCCAATCAGAAGCCGACTGACGACAAGAATCCTCAAAGACCCTAGCACCTAGCTGTTCAATGTTACTCACAAAGTCAAATATCAGCGGTCTAACCTCAGTTCCAGCACTTAAACACCGCCCTATCTGCTGTAAATACAAGTTTGCAGACCTAGTTCTCCTAAGCAATATCACTGAACTTACACCACTGATATGAACACCCTCATTCACCATGCCAACGGAAAACAACAACTTAACCTGGTTGCAGGAAGATGACTTACTAAACTCAGCATACTGTTTTCGATTGACTGCAGTTGAGAAAC
>NZ_JBFRVD010000348.1:0-617 GCF_041474985.1 Vibrio sp. 10N.222.49.C9
TTTGATAACTTTTGCATCACCACGCTTGAGTAAAACCCTAGCTTTCTGTGGCTTACATGGCATTAACGGCTCGCCATTTTTGTTTAGTACAAACACGAACATTGCGTGTTTCTCCTTCGAGTTATGCGTATCTATATGCTTGAGGCACATATAGAATCCGACTTCCTCTCGATCAGATATAAAGGCTTTAGATGAGGTTGACTGCCCGTAACGCTTTAGGGCTGTTACAGTGCCTCGACAGAGCAACGGACTGAGGTGGCATCCGAGGGTGTCTATATCCAAAATATCGTTTAACTCACTTCTAATCCTCAGTGAGTGATCTGGTCAACTTGGCTTTTACAAGCCCGCTCCTTTAGGGGCGGCGTGATTGACCTATCTATCGCCCTTCGGTGGTTTGCTGTTCGTGTAACTACTGTACCCCAGGGTTGCATTCGCAAAAGCGCATACAAAAAGCCTCAACGAAAATCGTTAAGGCTTATGATTGCATCTCGGAAAGACTGAAGATTAATTATTGATTATGCGTCGATTCGCAATCCGGCCTGTGACGTCCCCAAAAAGGAACTGATGGCACATATCGCCATCTGATCTTGACCAGTTGTTTGGATTCAACGAAGTCC
>NZ_JBFRVD010000349.1:0-220 GCF_041474985.1 Vibrio sp. 10N.222.49.C9
CGCCTATACACAACGCGCATTACCGCGCATTAGGAGACACTATGGGACTATTCATTTATGAGATTGAAGGGGTTAACAACTCCCTACACACAATGTACGCACTCGCTCATTGCGACCCTGCCGAACATTTGTGTGAAAGCTTGTATCGAACCGCAGTCAATGACATGAAAGTCGAAGACCTCGCTGTTAGATTTATCGCCGCCAATGCCAACCAAGTTAG
>NZ_JBFRVD010000350.1:0-285 GCF_041474985.1 Vibrio sp. 10N.222.49.C9
TTCATGATCTGTCGTATGATATCTAACTTACGCTAAATGAGTTTCTGAACTGACCACGCTCTCTCACTCCAATAATAAACGTTTACATTTGAAATCTGCCCCACCTTTTATCCGCATTCCTATAAAACTTTGATAGTGAGTATAAGTAAATCCCATTAATTCTTTTGCTTTAGTTAGATAAGATTATCCCAAGTCGCAACGAAGACAATTTGTTGTCAATATATTGGAACAAGGGACGGTTCTTTGAAGTATTAAACCTTCGAGAGTAAATACTCTTGAAGCCAA
>NZ_JBFRVD010000351.1:0-369 GCF_041474985.1 Vibrio sp. 10N.222.49.C9
CCTTGAAAGTTTTTGCCATAAAAATGTATTCACGCAATTGCTAAATTCCTGCCTAGGTCAATTTTCCAGAACTAAATTTGGATTTAGCGAAAAAGTTCAGTGATCTAACCTGCAATTTTTTAATGAAAAACACTTTGTTACATGAATTATCACAATTTAGTGATCCACTTCAAACTTAACAAGGGATCACTTAACAAGTCAGCAACCTAAAATGCACCAAATGAAAACTAACCCTTTAAGTTTTTCACTTTTGGCTTGGCATTTAAAAATCATAAAGATATAAAAACAGCTAAATACTTATGATCTAGATCAAAAAAGCCCCTCTGAAATAAGGGGCTTTAGGTTTCACTATTTTTGTGATCATTGTCA
>NZ_JBFRVD010000352.1:0-510 GCF_041474985.1 Vibrio sp. 10N.222.49.C9
CCGGCTCTCGCGTCCGTCACTAAGAGCCTTTGGGCTCATCTACCAACTTAAGCTTGTGCTTGAGTTGGTATCAGTCAATAGGCTGACTTGTTGTCTCTTACCAGCAGGTTGGCCTCCCTAAGTAAGCGGTAAAGCGTAAGACTTATTTAAGGAAACAACGATTTCTTTTAGCAGAGAAACTCAGAACAGTAGTAGTTCTGATCCCCAGAAGGCCTCAGGTGACTCACCCTCTCTCTGAGGCTCTTTCCTTTCTGTCATTATTCAAATCCGCCAAATCATTATTTGCACCAGTATCTATGCTAAAATCGCCCCATCAGCTATATGAATGACCTCTCATTTGTTTACTTGAAGGTAGCAACAGGCCTACCGAATTTTTAATATAGGTATGAAACATGAGCAAATTAAGTTCAGCTGAGCGTAAAGCACGTGATAACGAGCGTTTCTCACAGCGAGTCAATGAACGCCGCGAAAAAGGTGAAGACGTAGTCGCCTATGCACTGACCAACAAGA
>NZ_JBFRVD010000353.1:0-354 GCF_041474985.1 Vibrio sp. 10N.222.49.C9
ACTAACAGGACTCAAGCGACTCTTTAGTCATGAGGTTTTAGTCGACCTATTCAAAAACATCGTCAAGATCAGCATCGTCTTTTACCTGCTGTACTCCACACTCAGCACTGAACTAGGAGCTATGAGCAACCTCTCTCGTGGCTACCTCGGTAACTCACTTGGTTACTTTTTTTCGGTCATCAAAGAGCATGTATTCTCACTAATCACAGCCTTCATCATATTTGGCATGATTGACGCTCCGTACCAAAAATTTAAATTCCTCAAAAAGATGAAAATGTCACTTCAAGATGTGAAAGATGAAATCAAAAACTCCGAAGGTAGACCCGAAATTAAACAACGCATTAAGCAAGCGGT
>NZ_JBFRVD010000354.1:0-321 GCF_041474985.1 Vibrio sp. 10N.222.49.C9
GGGTACATGCGTTTGAACATCGCTTCCATATCTCCGTCAGTTTTTGGATCAAGGAGTGGGAAGATGATGTGTTTATTTGAAATTAGGTAGTTTGCATAAGATGCGGCAAGGCGCTCACCAGCCTCACGTTCCATCCCGTCCGCAGCATCGATGCCAGAGGCTTCCTCTGCTGTCATGTAGAGTGGACCAGGCATTGGGATCTTAATAACCTCAATAGAGCGGCCTTTTGCGTCAGTTTGAGCTTCAAGAGCGGCTAATGATTCGCGAGACAGTGTGTATTGAGGGTCTGTTTCATCGTCGCACCAAGTAAGGGCGATAGTT
>NZ_JBFRVD010000355.1:0-228 GCF_041474985.1 Vibrio sp. 10N.222.49.C9
GCCGGTGGATACAGTGCGGGCTATTACAGCTATCTGTGGGCTGAAGTGCTGTCTGCGGATGCGTACTCTCGCTTTGAAGAAGAGGGTATTTTTAACAAAGAGACAGGACAAAGCTTCCTAAATAACATCCTAGAGATGGGTGGCAGTGAAGAACCTATGGAGCTGTTTAAGCGCTTCCGTGGGCGCGAGCCGCAAATTGATGCCTTGCTAAGACATGCAGGTATCGGG
>NZ_JBFRVD010000356.1:0-299 GCF_041474985.1 Vibrio sp. 10N.222.49.C9
TGATGCTTTGGGCGAATTAACCCGTGGTTTAGAAGTGGTGGAGTTTGCCTGTGGGATCCCGCACCTTTTGAAAGGAGAACATTCTCTGAATGTCGGTCGTGAGATTGACAGTTATTCCATGATGCAACCTGTAGGGGTGTGCGTAGGTATTACGCCGTTCAACTTCCCTGTGATGGTGCCACTTTGGATGATTCCGGTGTCACTGGCTTGTGGTAACAGCTTTATTCTAAAACCTTCAGAAAAAGACCCAAGTGTGTCCTTGATGCTAGCGGACATGTTGAAGAAATCCGGCCTTCCCG
>NZ_JBFRVD010000357.1:0-328 GCF_041474985.1 Vibrio sp. 10N.222.49.C9
ACCCATGGAAGATGAGCCGGGCAGTTCAATGCATATCCATCAAAGCTTGGTGGATAAAAACGGTAAGAACCTATTTTCAAATGCGGATGGCAGTAACAGTGAGCTCTTCCTGAATTATATCGCCGGAATGCAGAAATATACCCCCGCCGCTATCGCCTTCTTTGCTCCTAATGTGAACTCCTACCGTCGTTTAGTGTTTGGTGATTCCGCACCGACTAACGTGGCGTGGGGAGAAGACAATCGCACGGTTGGATTACGTGTGCCAAATTCTGATAAAGAAGCTCGCCGACTTGAAAACCGCTATGCGGGAGCGGATGCCAATCCATAT
>NZ_JBFRVD010000358.1:0-436 GCF_041474985.1 Vibrio sp. 10N.222.49.C9
GGTTTGACGGTTTTCATTGATGCCGAATATATTTTCTATCACGGCGCCATAGATAAAGTAGCCAGCAATTAATGCTGCTACACAGGTAAGAAACCACATCATAATTATATTCTCTTTAGGGTTCGGGTTTGTTTCACAAAAATTTCTGATTACATAATATGAAAACCCTAGCGCAACTACATTCGGAGCTTGGGTTAGTGGTCGAATAGTCATTTAAGTGGCGAAATATCCGCTTGAGTGGTTTAGAGAAAGGCGACTTTTTAGGTAATGTGATCTGTGTATGCTAAGCTCTTAAAAAACAATATGTTAAGTGAGTCACAATGAAAGGATTTAAGCTGGTTCTACTGTCTGTTATTCCACTTTTGTTTGCCTGCGCAACCGGAGATGAAGCGCTAGCCGAGAAGGGTGATTGGGAAGGCATAGGTTATGCCGATGG
>NZ_JBFRVD010000359.1:0-355 GCF_041474985.1 Vibrio sp. 10N.222.49.C9
GGATATTGAGCATCGGCTCGCGTTGAGTCAATTACTCAATGAGTGTGCGAAGCAGATGCAATTGATTGTTATCACTTCTCGTGAAGATGAATTACCCGAATGTATTACCCATGTAGCGCTATTTGATCACCAATCCCTAACTCAAACGATGACCCTAGACGATTGGCATAACCATCCGATAAAACAGCACATAAAGAAGCTCTCACTGCAGAAGAGCGGAGGGGTGTATGAGTTGATGGAGTCATATCACCAGCAGCAGTCATTACCAGATCCATTAGTGGACATGAAAAACGTTAAGGTGGAGTACCTTGATGGCCTTATTTTTAAAGACTTCACTTGGCAGGCTAAGGTAGGT
>NZ_JBFRVD010000360.1:0-411 GCF_041474985.1 Vibrio sp. 10N.222.49.C9
TCATTACAATGACATTGATATGCATTGCATACATTGATTTTGACCATTTGGTAATCCCAGAGCAACTAACAAAGATATTGCTAGCTGTGGCTTTATTGTTGGGTGTGAGTGAGTTGTCATTCGTCAATAACCCTTTTACAGGCGAAGGGGGTGCTCCTTTTATGGGGGATGCTCATTACGCCGTCTATAGTGCGTTAGTCATATATGTCATCTATACGTTCCTAGGGGTGCTTGTTTCGAAAGTGCTAAAGAAAACGGCAATGGGATATGGCGATGTTGTTCTAACCACGGTGCTCGCCGGTATCTTTGGTTTAAATGTTGCTCTGATTTACTGCGTGGTTCTACCGTCCGTTGTATTTCTAGCAGTTGCGACTTGTTATAAATACGCTCGTTCGACGGCTTATCCATTTG
>NZ_JBFRVD010000361.1:0-229 GCF_041474985.1 Vibrio sp. 10N.222.49.C9
CAACCGTTGTGATACCAGATATCTAACCGACGAAAAGCACGCAGAAGCTCCGCAGGTCATTGCAAACCTTGCAACCATTCCTGCATATACCTCTGTTGCCAATATGGTAAACCCAAGCATTAAAAGCAGAGCATTTAACACTGCCAAGACCACGGCTCACCATGCCTTAGCCCCTACAGGAAACGTCTCGCAGTATGAAAAATTCTCGAGAAATGAGAAGGTTATTTAT
>NZ_JBFRVD010000362.1:0-757 GCF_041474985.1 Vibrio sp. 10N.222.49.C9
GCCTGTGGTCAGGTTTACATCTGAGCCAGCAAACTGATAAATAGACTGCCAGTCATCGCCAACGGCAAATAACGAGCGTCTTCCTTGCTCGCAGGGTTGATTCACAATCGCTTCAACTAACGCTAAGCGCGCAGGAGAAATATCTTGATACTCATCCACCATTAAATAGCGCCATGGAGCCTTAAAACGATTCTTAGACACATACTGCGTGGCTTTTTCTATCATTGAATGGAAATCCAATTCGCCTTGTTCCTTCAAGTACTGTTTCCACGCTTGATAACAAGGCCACACCAACTGTAGCTCGCTATTAAGACGCGAATACTCAGGATGTTCAATAATCTGCTGTTGAATGGATTTCTTGGTGACACTCATCGAGCACAGTTGATCCAACTGTTGATCCAGCCAAGCGATCAATTTCGGGTTTTCAAACTGGCTACCAAGGTCCACATCTCCCTTCAGATAGGCAATAGGCCATTGTGATAGATGTTTTTGCCAGCGTTTAAAATTCGTGGCGTTAGTCCAGTGTTCTTTTAGCCATTGCGCGCACCACTGCTGCTTTTGCTTGCTCTCAGATGCCAGAGAACTCACCTTCGCCGGGCTGCCTTCCACATGTTGGATGATATGCAGCGCCATCTTATGGAAGGTACTGACATTCACCTTTTGCGACGTCACACCTATTTTGTTGGACAGGCGCTCTGACATCTCTGTAGCCGCATCCTTGCCAAATGCGAGCAGAGCAATTTCTTCTGCTTGAGCC
>NZ_JBFRVD010000363.1:0-387 GCF_041474985.1 Vibrio sp. 10N.222.49.C9
GCTTAGTCTCGCCTCTCTAGTAAATGGCTGCGCTTACCGCAAGTATTGCAAATAGTGCGGCCGTTACCTTTCTGATCATTGCCAGTGGCAAGCGCTCTGCTGATAACTTCCCAATAATCACAACTGGCACATTCGCAAGTAACATCCCAATCGTTGTGCCCAGCACAACCATCATCAATGCATCCGAGTATTGCGCCCCTAAGATTGAGGTCGCAATCTGCGTCTTGTCTCCGATCTCAGCCACGAAAAAAGCAATAAAGCTGGCCACAAAGGGACCTTTGTTCGAAATAGACTCATCTTCATCTAGTTTGTCGGGAATAAGTACCCACAAAGCCATAGCGGCAAAGCTTGCTACAACAACCCACTTTAGAATCGCCGGGTTTAACA
>NZ_JBFRVD010000364.1:0-242 GCF_041474985.1 Vibrio sp. 10N.222.49.C9
GATAGAGGAGCGGGAGAGACGGCCGATAGCACGGAAGACCTCTTGCATCGCAGGTGCTTCGCCTATGATTTCAGGAGTGTCCGCTTTGCTGGAGGTTAACGCGTTGTGGCTTTGTTTTTGTTCTTGGCTATGAGTAATGGCGCGATCGACAAGGGCAAGTGCTTCATCGATATCAAATGGCTTCGGCAGGTACTCAAAAGCCCCTTCTTGATACGCCTTAACGGCAGCGTCTAGGTCTGAGT
>NZ_JBFRVD010000365.1:0-355 GCF_041474985.1 Vibrio sp. 10N.222.49.C9
AATAGCAACAACACCTGCATTAAAGGTTTGTCTAAAATTGCATTCTTTTAGTGAGCGATTAACCAATCGACTTTGTGGTAGCAGTATGGCTTCAACAAAGCTGTGCGAGGCCAAGCCTTCTTTATCAGCGAATATCTCTAATCCATTGTAATGTTTAAGCTGAGAAACCTTAGAGACGTCACCATTAAAAAACAGGCGGTCATTGCTTTGTAATACCTCGGTGGGAGACACAGGGCTAATGATGTTCCCGTCACGCTCCATTTCTATCAGAAATAGCGATTCCATATGACGCAAGCCGTTTTGATTGATGTCTTTACCAATCAAGGCAGAGCCTGCGGTAACACTCGCTTCGATG
>NZ_JBFRVD010000366.1:0-390 GCF_041474985.1 Vibrio sp. 10N.222.49.C9
AATACTTTATTGGGCCGCAGAGCAGCTTGATGCACCGCGATTTAAATTGATTGCAATGGCGCATGCAGACACTGTTTTGAAGGAGTTTATTCGTGAAGATGGGTCTGTTCGACACATGGTTGAATTTGACTTTCTTTCCGGGGAAGTGAAAAAGCATCATGGCGGGCAAGGCTACAACCAAGATTCTGCATGGAGCAGAGGAGCATCTTGGGCAATTCATGGTTGTGCGCTTAGCTATCAATACACCAAAGAACCTCGGTATCTCGATGCCGCAATGAAAACAGCGGATTTTTTTATTAGCCAATTACCTGAAGATCATATCCCTCATTGGGACTTCAGAGCCCCTAGAGACGAAAATACGCCAAGAGATACATCAGCAGCGGCTTGCGC
>NZ_JBFRVD010000367.1:0-386 GCF_041474985.1 Vibrio sp. 10N.222.49.C9
AGCTAGATGAGTGTTCAGAAAGCCGACTGGAAATAATCTCCGATAGAATAGATGACAGTTTTGAAGAGCAGTTATTAGGTTGCATAGAATAGTGTTTACGATAGGAGAGAGGCACATAAATGATTGGGAACCATTATGACTTGCCACCTTCGATTCAGGCCTAAATAGGAACGCTATTTTTCAATAACCTTTGATATGTGACCTGTGGACACTTTATACACATACAGCTAGAATCCGGGCTCGCGGCTGCACATGAATTTCAGTCAACTTTAGAGATACCATAATGATTGTAGAAAATGTGCTTCCTGAAAATTACGCAGAAATGCTTAATGTTTGGGAAAATTCAGTCCGAGCAACTCATGACTTCATAACAGAAGACGATATTG
>NZ_JBFRVD010000368.1:0-306 GCF_041474985.1 Vibrio sp. 10N.222.49.C9
GATCCTAATTAACTCTCGAATGTCAGCAGAAGGCCACAGACCTATTTGTCAGGATACTGGCATTGTGACGTGTTTCGTGAACATTGGCATGAAAGTACAGTGGGAAGACACCGACGTCACAGTACAAGAGATGATTGATGAGGGCGTACGACAAGCCTACACCAATCCAGATAATCCGCTTCGAGCGTCTATTTTGTTAGACCCAGCAGGCAAGCGTATCAATACTAAAGACAATACACCTGCTGTTGTGCACATTAATATGGTGCCAGGTGACAAGGTTGAGGTACAGATTGCCGCTAAGGGCGG
>NZ_JBFRVD010000369.1:0-304 GCF_041474985.1 Vibrio sp. 10N.222.49.C9
ATTTAGACTAAAGGCTAATATGAAACGCCTTGGGCAATGCGCTAGATCACACTACTAGGTCAGGATCGTCTAGGCATTGCATGAGAGGTTTGAAGGGCCGCTTTATTGAGTAGTGGCTGCTCTGATGGGCAAAGACTGGATTGAATCCATCAACACCTTGCTTGTTAATTTTTCAAAACTTACTGAAAACTGATATATCGCAACTCAATTTGCCGCCACTAGCCTGATACTGTTGGGCTAAAGAACGAATAAGGTAGTAGAACAATGGACAACTTAGTTGAGCGCTTCTTGCGCTATGTAAGCT
>NZ_JBFRVD010000370.1:0-353 GCF_041474985.1 Vibrio sp. 10N.222.49.C9
CCTGGACGAAGCATCAGTCCATGCGCTCCTCATTACCGAATGTCAGCACGATCTCGTCGTCTTGCTGCAACTTACGCACAGCATCAATGATTTCTTTACGCGCTCTCTCAACCTGACCTTTCGGTGTCTGACCTAGACGACTGATAGTAGATTTCAACTCATTGGCAATACGACTTGGGAAGGTACCAATAATCTTCTCACGATCAACATCTGCAGTTCCTTTAAGCGCGTAAGCCCAAGTATCCACACTGACGTGAGCATTTAAGACATCAAATACATCACTCTCTTGCTTAAGAACCAACGCAAAATCAATAATTGACTCTTCAATAAGTTGCTTAAAATCTTCATTAGTC
>NZ_JBFRVD010000371.1:0-344 GCF_041474985.1 Vibrio sp. 10N.222.49.C9
AGACATATTTAGCCGAACATTCGCTGTGACCAGCGCACTCAATGCGGTGACTTTGATGATTGCCGTGATTGGTCTGTTCAGTGCGTGTTATATGTTGCTTGATGCGCGCAAGGCAGCCATTGCTCGGCTTTACGCGCTAGGGGTTAGACGCCGAAATCTGATGGCTATGATGATAGGACAGATAGGCGCGCTAGTGGCATTTACGCTCGTTATTGCACTGCCGCTGGGAGCAATTGTTGGCTACGTGCTAACGGACATTGTCACCCTGCGCGCCTTTGGTTGGAGCCTAACCTATCTATGGTCTTGGGTAGATGCTATGACAGTGTGCGTTATCACCCTTTTAG
>NZ_JBFRVD010000372.1:0-313 GCF_041474985.1 Vibrio sp. 10N.222.49.C9
GCAAACCATAGGAGATAAGGTGTTGTTAGAGCGCTTGGTGGCTAATTTGCTTGAAAACGCGCTAAGGCATAGCCCTGCACATTCAACAGTGTGCTGTCAGGCAGAGCTTACGACCAATAAGGCTGATATCAGATTTAGATTTACTAACCACGTTGAACCTAACGCTCAAGGGGGCTCGTTAGGCATTGGCATTAAGATAGTGCAGTCAATCTTAATGCTTCACCACAGCTATCTTGAAACGAAGCAAACAGACAATGAATATCAACAGAGCTTCACCTTGCCATCAACAGGTTTGGTGCCTTTGGTGTAAGAA
>NZ_JBFRVD010000373.1:0-357 GCF_041474985.1 Vibrio sp. 10N.222.49.C9
CAGTACTTCAACAGAGCAAGGCTCAACCCGAATTACTTTGAAAACAACCCAATCCGCCTAAGAAACGCTTATCTGCGTTACCTAGATGAAGTGGTATACGAGTAACAAGCTAACGATTCGCAGGAGGCCTTTGATACCAAGGGCTTCTTGCGTCCGTCACCTCAAATAATTCATATTTACGCATTAGCATCTGTCCGCCATCTCGAGTGATGGGTTGCCAATTAAAGTTGGCTCTGTTTTGACTAGGCTTCACTGTCATTACATCAAAAGGAATAGATACGTAAAATCCCTTAGTAAAACTACCTTCGCCATATTCTTCCGGGGTTAAGTCAGACACGCTGGCAAAGACTCCCGCAA
>NZ_JBFRVD010000374.1:0-261 GCF_041474985.1 Vibrio sp. 10N.222.49.C9
TTGTTCTTCTAACCACTCAGGACGCGCAGCATCAGTACCAGCGCGCTCTAACATGGTTGAAACAAGACCTAGGTCCCAGCCACGAGCAACTAGGCCCGCTTTTGCTTCAGAAGGAGTCGACGCTTTACGGATAAGCTCAATGATCTCATCAATGTTAGCCAGTGCGAGTGCAAGGCCTTCAAGGATATGAGCGCGGTCACGTGCTTTACGCAGTTCGAAAATAGTACGACGTGTTACTACTTCACGACGGTGATCAACAAA
>NZ_JBFRVD010000375.1:0-453 GCF_041474985.1 Vibrio sp. 10N.222.49.C9
CGCAGCAGGCAAACATGTTGTGGTTATCGGTGGTGGTGATACGGGTTCTGACTGTGTAGGTACCTCTAACCGCCATAAAGCGGCGAGCATCACTCAGGTTGAGATCATGCCGATCCCACCAGAGAAACGCCCTGCTAACATGCCATGGCCGCAATACCCAATGATCATGAAAACAACCACTTCTCACGAAGAAGGCTGTGAGCGTCATTGGAACATCCTAACCAAAGAATTTATCAGTAACGATAAGGGTGAGGTAACAGGTCTACGTATTGCTGATATCGTTTGGCAAGATGCAGCTCCTGGTGAGCGTCCATCATTTAAAGAAGTGGCAGGCAGTGAGCGCGTGATCCCTTGTGATTTGGCGTTCCTAGCAATGGGCTTCTTGCATCCAGAGCCAACGGGCGTTTTAGCTCAGTTGGACATTAAACTGGATGACCGAGGCAATGTCGCAAG
>NZ_JBFRVD010000376.1:0-506 GCF_041474985.1 Vibrio sp. 10N.222.49.C9
GCCTCACATTGCGCTGGTGGACGATGTGGTGACTACGGGAAGTACGGTGGCAGAGGTGTGCTTGCTGCTAAGAGAGCAGGGTGTGAAGCGAATCGATGTTTACTGTATTTGCAGGGCATCAAAGCCCATTTCGTGACAATTACATGTTCATCTGTGTATTTTGACTGTCGTGTCACATTTGTGATTATCAAATAAATAGCGTTAATGGTTCATTGCTATTACATGTTTGAAAAAAAAATCTAACGGAGTAGAATACCATTAATAACCTACAGAATTACTCAGGTATTTATCGTGTCTAATACAATTACTATTACAGAAACTGCGCAATCGCACTTCGCTAACCTGCTGGCACAGCAAGCAGACGGAACCAACATTCGAGTATTCGTGGTCAACCCAGGTACACAGAGTGCTGAGTGTGGCGTATCTTACTGTCCACCGGAAGCGGTAGAAGCAACAGATACTGAATTCCCATACGAGGCTTTTTCTGCGTATGTGGACGAGTTAAG
>NZ_JBFRVD010000377.1:0-324 GCF_041474985.1 Vibrio sp. 10N.222.49.C9
GGATATCGGTGTAATCAGTGATTAGGCCAAGAGAGCCATCTGTTTTACCGTATTGCAGTTCAGTATTTTCATCACCAACGCCAACGTAAAGGTAGCGAGTATCGTTCGAATTGTTTTTGGTAAATTCTTTTTCAACAAAACCACGAGCATGAACATCTTCAGTGATTTGAGTCTTAGCTTCAAAGTTAAGACGAGCACGAGAAATATCATCTTGTTTTTGCTGGTCTTTCAACTGGTTGTCTTTACCTTGGTCAGAGAACTCACTACGAGCCTCAACACGGCCGCCTAGAGAAAGAGCTAAGTTGTCTGCTTTGTATACTTCAG
>NZ_JBFRVD010000378.1:0-414 GCF_041474985.1 Vibrio sp. 10N.222.49.C9
GATCTAAATAACGCAGAGCGCTTTATTAACGCGGCAGGTTCTGCTGCGGTTTATGTAAATGCGTCCACGCGCTTTACCGATGGTGCTCAGTTTGGTCTTGGCGCTGAGGTGGCGGTTTCTACACAAAAACTGCACGCTCGTGGCCCTATGGGTTTAGAGGAGCTCACCAGCTATAAATGGGTTGGGAAGGGTAACTACTTACCAAGACCATAATTAGCTCCTGCGGGTAACGGCCTGAAAACCAAGATGATTCAGGTTATTAAGATTTTGACATAAAAAGTAATGAGGGCTCTATCACAGAGCCCTTTTTTGATGCCTAGGCATAGAGCTTCACCCTCGAATCAAATCACTAAATCCGTTACACTAATCAGATCAAATTGCATTGTTAATAATACTCACTAGTAATATCAGCAT
>NZ_JBFRVD010000379.1:0-403 GCF_041474985.1 Vibrio sp. 10N.222.49.C9
GTTGGGTTTGATGGCCAAGCGATCAATGCCTGACATGTTGCAGGCAATTGAGTTAGTGGACGGGGTAATTCTTGCTCAAAGTATTGAGTCCAAGGAATGTCATGTGGTGGCTAAGCTGAATCTGCTGTCTGATGGAACGGTGAGTTATACGCGAGAGGGTCAGGAATTTTCTGGGTCTGTTCAATCGTTCTATGAGTTTACGACTGGTTCTAATGATTGTCCGATCGTCGTGATGGTTGAAGATAACTGCATTCCACGTCTGACAACTGTTTTTCAGGCGATGATTACGATAGTGGCGCAGACTTCTGATATGGTTTGTGATGCAGGGGAGTTACATGCCTCTGATTTTAATGGCGCTATTGCTACACTCGACGCGGTGCTGGCTAGTGGGGGAGGATTGTCC
>NZ_JBFRVD010000380.1:0-312 GCF_041474985.1 Vibrio sp. 10N.222.49.C9
ATCACAAACTGTAATACACTGCCGCCAACACTACCAATCGCAGAAGCTACGCTACCCAAAACACTTTTAACCTGATCTGAATGCTCAAGCAATGCGTTGGTTAAGTTTGATGAAAAACTGAGTAAGGTCGCGTAAAGGTTCTCACCAACCAATGGCCATGACTGAATACTCTCCGATGGTGGCTTAAGCGCTAAGGTACCCTCTTGGATCTGCTGATACACATCGCCAGCGGTATTAAATAAACTATCACCAATCAGATAAGCGGGGACGACCAATAAGATGACACCCGTGAGTGATAATAGCCAACTAGCC
>NZ_JBFRVD010000381.1:0-289 GCF_041474985.1 Vibrio sp. 10N.222.49.C9
GCATTTACTGGCGCAAACAGCGTTCGCCAAGGTCGATTCGAACAGGCCAATGGTGGCACGCTATTTTTGGATGAAATTGGTGATATGCCGCTGGATATCCAAACGCGATTATTGCGCGTACTTGCCGACGGACAGTTCTATCGTGTCGGTGGGCACTCTGCCATCAAGGTAGACGTAAGGATCATTGCGGCTACTCACCAAAACCTAGAATCTCTCGTTAAAGAGGGGGACTTTCGTGAAGATCTCTTCCACCGCTTAAACGTTATTCGCGTACACATCCCTTCTTTAA
>NZ_JBFRVD010000382.1:0-228 GCF_041474985.1 Vibrio sp. 10N.222.49.C9
GCGAGGATCCTCTAGCTGTTCTTAAAGAGATTTCAGCGTACCTTTTGGTAGCACTGCAGTAACAAAGTCCTTTTTGATTACAACTTCGTTATTTGGGTTCAGTTCGATAGCAAGAAAATCATTCTCTTCTGAGATTGAAGAAATCTTACCCACTAGACCACCGCTAGTTAGAACTTCATCACCCTTGCCCATAGAAGCGATTAGGTTTTTGTGCTCTTTAACACGCTT
>NZ_JBFRVD010000383.1:0-278 GCF_041474985.1 Vibrio sp. 10N.222.49.C9
GACCCACGAAGTGGCTAAGTTCGACTCCGTTGGTGATTCAGTATCTGCCTACGTCGATAACCTAAACACCAACCAAGCGTACAGCAGCTTTAGAGAGCTCCGTGCGAATATTCACGCACAACATAAGACGCCAACCGCTGAACAGCTGATTCATGGGCTAGGCAGCTACTCTGAGCGCTCTGATGACTACATCAATGATATTCTGACGATGTTGCGTCACAACAAGGCACTCCTTGAGCAGGCGCCACCAGCCAATTAAAGCTGATTACATAAAAAAC
>NZ_JBFRVD010000384.1:0-394 GCF_041474985.1 Vibrio sp. 10N.222.49.C9
TGGCCAGTGTTTGTAAGTGCACTAGGCGAGTGATGCCTTTGCTAGGTGTGAACTCGTCGCGGATTCGAGAAATGTCGTTTCCAGCTGCAAGCTCCAGTACTAAATCAGAGGGTAGCCATCCCTTATCCATAAGTTTCTGGATAAGTGCGGTGTAGTTTGCTTTCTGAGTCATATTGCTTCTCCTGATGTTGTGTAATCAACTATGAATAAGCTCGTTATTGAGCAAATCAGGGGTAGTAGGTAAATCGAGAGTTTAACTGTAAAGAGATTGAATCTTTTGCTGGTCGAAGTCTTGTTGGTTGCACGAAAGTAAAAAAGCCCCGACACTCAGAAGAGTGCGGGGCTGGTTGGTTAAAACATAGAAAGGGTACGATCGTTGAGCTCCTCTTGGAGT
>NZ_JBFRVD010000385.1:0-309 GCF_041474985.1 Vibrio sp. 10N.222.49.C9
ATTAAGAACTCTGTAAGCGAAGCATTCTTGAGGCTCGTCGCCCTTGTTGGCTCACCATCGGTAATGAAGAAGGTTTGATTGGTCGCTTCGTTACCCGCCAATGCTAAAGATTCAAACCACTCAATCGCAGTCTCAAATCCCGCCTCATAGTTAGTAGATGATTCCGCATTAAGTGCTCCAACTTTCGCCGCAAATTCATCTTTAGCGTCTTGTGCTGAAGTCTCAGACAGATCGATAGACACAACTTGTGCAGCGCCAGATGCAAACTCAGACAACATCACATTAACCTTGCCAGAGTTGTCTTCCTTA
>NZ_JBFRVD010000386.1:0-477 GCF_041474985.1 Vibrio sp. 10N.222.49.C9
GCTCAGCGCTCAGCTTTCCGCCAACCGCCGCATAGTCTTCAGCATTTTTGTTTGAGGCTACAGCAAAGTTATTTGCTGGCTCATAGGTACCCACCTCTGGATTGTCGGCCAGCATGGCGTGCAGCTCAGAGCGAGCGTTACTAGAGTTTGGCGTAGTCATCGCTTTGTTCGGTGCAACAAATACTAGCGCTCCGCTTTGCGGGTCGGTGTAGAACCATTCTGGATGAGTGTAACCCTCGTTAAGCTCAGCGGCAGAAACCTCCATGACCAAGCCTTTGCGCTCAGGCTTTACATCTTCAATGGGAACGTTCAGTTTCCAGTGGGTCAAATCGAAGTTTTCCGATGGAGCTTTGTTTGGGTCCAATTGGGCGAATGCGTGTGAGGATAGAGTGGTTGCCAAAAAAGTAGCGATTAGAGTTTTTGTTTGTAGTTTCATATTTATGCTTTTTTTAATTAATGAATAGTGTAAGAACCTCA
>NZ_JBFRVD010000387.1:0-507 GCF_041474985.1 Vibrio sp. 10N.222.49.C9
ATGTATCAGTGCATCCCTGAAGAATCGCTTTATCTGACCAATACTCCAGATCAAGCTGCCAATTGGCGCGCTGTTGCTTGTCGCCAAACTCTTTAGAAGAAAGCTTATCTAAGAAATACTTTGCGATGCCATAGCTTGATTGGTTGCTACCACTTAACGCAAGAGCAACGGTATCGGCCAGTTCTAGAGAGTGGTTCTCTTGCCATTCAGGCATCTGATTTTGGCTAATGTTCAATAGCTTACCCGCCACATACTTAGCAATGTCATGCATTTCTTGCATCAGCTCGCGCATTCGTGAATGGGACAAGGTGATTTGCGCGACAAAGTGTCCGTGGCTTTCACTGATATGCACTGACTGGTTACCCAGATGACGCAGTGTGTTCATGCTTTCAATCACCCAAGCATCAATCTTACCTGAGGCCTCAAGCTGCTTGATCTTATTAATTAAATCCCCAGAAACTGGCGGCTTTAACCCATAAAAACGCCCTAGTTCATGGCACGCAAGTT
>NZ_JBFRVD010000388.1:0-293 GCF_041474985.1 Vibrio sp. 10N.222.49.C9
TTACGACATCAGAACGCACAGCAACGGCGACAGCACACAATTCCGTCACCGTATTACTGGTAACGTAAACTACTCTGTAGCAGATTGGAAATTTGGCTTCGAAGCTAACTACTACGACGCCGAAGATAGCTGGATTCTTTGGGACGGCAAATCAGAAAACTATGAGTTAAACCTAACAGCTGGCCGCAAATTTGGTGACTGGTACCCATACGTTGAGTTTGGTGATGTGAACGCAAGCTCTACTTCAGCGACTCGTGAACTGCGTAGCCGTGTAGGTCTAACTTACAGCTTCT
>NZ_JBFRVD010000389.1:0-380 GCF_041474985.1 Vibrio sp. 10N.222.49.C9
CTATTGCTTGGCAAACGCATTAGCGATCAGTAGGGTAGAAACAAAATCAAAACCAAGGAAAATCAATGCACGTAGAAGCAGTACAGGGACATACCTTTATCAACGATGGCTGTTGCTATCAGAATCACACCTTTGAAGCACCGCTTAACTACAGCGACCCACAGTCTGCAAGGCTATCAATCTTTGCCAGAGAGGTTCGCTTAGTCGGTGATGAAAACAGCGCTAAACCTTGGTTGCTATTCTTTCAGGGCGGGCCTGGTTTCCCTTCGCCACGACCTAACGGTCACTCTGGTTGGTTAAAAGCCGCCCTACAGCGATACCGCGTTCTGCTACTCGACCAACGTGGCACTGGACACAGTAGCGTTATCACTCACCAAACC
>NZ_JBFRVD010000390.1:0-417 GCF_041474985.1 Vibrio sp. 10N.222.49.C9
CTACAGGAAGGATCCATGAGATCAGTGCAAGGCACGGTGAGGTCATGCAAATTCGCCCCAAAGCCGCCAATAGTCGAGCGCTGACTGATGCCTATGGTGCGAGTGGTAAGCAAATAAAGACCTTGCCTCGAGGTTTTTACCTACGAAGCCACTTTACCCACTCTATTTTGCTTGAAAGCCAATAGCTCGAATTTGCTGAGCGCTAATAACTCTTAAGAGATAACTCAATATCACAATATGGCTTGTCTTCTGGTGAGCCACATTCGTCATAAGCGTTATGCAGTCGCAAGTAAGCGCTATCTAATCCAAGCTTAATCAACTCTTCTTTGACGATCTCTAATGAAGCAAAAGACATTGGCTTATCGTCTTCACGTATCGGCTCAAGCTTGTGCTTAAATTCAACAGCAAGCTGATAAG
>NZ_JBFRVD010000391.1:0-374 GCF_041474985.1 Vibrio sp. 10N.222.49.C9
GCAAAGAGGAAGCTGAGGTTGATAGACGCCAAGGTAAGTACCTAGGGCGCATGAGTCAGATCCTCGGTATTTTTATCGTGGGCATTGGTGTTTGGTTTGAGTCTTGGACTGATAAAGGGGTGTTTATCATTATTGGTTGCTTGATATTCCTTGCGGGTTGCCATCTCTATCGCAGTCGCAAGGCACCGGAACTGGTAGCGAGCTAACAAAAATTATAGCCACCTCAATGTAAGTATTGATGTATTGCTGGTGAGGTGGTTAGTGCTATTTGATTGTATAAGAATAATAAAGCCTAGAGTCCAAATATGTTCTATTTATTTCTAAGCCAATTTCACGATCAAAAGATTTGCTTAATATCTCGATAGAAGTTTTCG
>NZ_JBFRVD010000392.1:0-477 GCF_041474985.1 Vibrio sp. 10N.222.49.C9
CGCCTAAGAGTGCGCAATGACCCAAGGGGCCATTATCTTTGAATCATACGAAGAAACTTGAGCCCGACTGTGCCGAAGCACAGTCAAACTCACTGAAATCATAAAGTCTGTAGCTGCACGTGGTGCAGAAAAAGGATCGAATGAAGCAACAGATTACCTGCCGCAACAACTGTGAGTGATACCACCACAAACCCAGATAGCGCTTCTCTAGAATGTATAAGTCCTTTATCGATACTTTCGTATCCCCCCATAAGAGGGTCACTCTATTTGTGATTCACTTCTTGATATGAATGATCTCACCACTGAGCTATGCAGTTATGCTCTTTTTATGCCCAATGAGAGCCCATACAAACCCTTCCCACTACTTACATGAGGTAGAACAAACACCACCAGCAACCAAAGGGGCTACGGTATGAAGAAGGCTTATAAAACGTACATTTTGTTTATTTCGGCATTTGCCATCTTAATCATCAGCTA
>NZ_JBFRVD010000393.1:0-399 GCF_041474985.1 Vibrio sp. 10N.222.49.C9
ATAAGCAGTATGTAAAAGACGAACCCTATGATCTGTTTCATGTAGAGACCGGCAAGGATGCCAAACGTTTTATAGAGCACCACGCTCCGCAATTGGTCATTCTTGATCTCAAACTCCCCGACACTACCGGAGAGGAAATCCTTGATTGGATCAAGGAAAACGAAATCCCGACCTCTGTGATCATCGCCACTGCCCACGGCTCAGTAAATACTGCCGTGAATCCGATTCAAAAAGGCGCTGATGACTTCCTAGAAAAGCCGATTACCGCAGACAGGTTAAAAACATCGGTTGCCCTGCACCTTAAGCGCACCAAATTAGAAAACTTGGTCAATAAGCTAGAGACTAAGTTTGATCGCCCTAACTTCCACGGTTTCATTGGGTCTAGCTTACCTATGCAGG
>NZ_JBFRVD010000394.1:0-379 GCF_041474985.1 Vibrio sp. 10N.222.49.C9
CTGCTACTTCGATACGGTGCTCTATATTTCTGGTCATCCAATCTGCCGATGAGATAAACACCTTAGGGTCGCCATTATTCTCGGTAATGATGACTCGCGGGTGCTCAAGAAAACGGTCTATGACACTGATGACTTTGATATTCTCACTGATCCCCTCTACTCCTGGAACAAGAGAGCACATGCCTCTAATGATCATGCGTATAGAGACACCCGCACTGCTTGCTTGATAGAGCTTGTTGATCAGCCCTTTATCTACGAGGTTATTGATCTTAAGGGTGATCCCACTTCTGTTGCCCAATTCTGCGTTCTCTATCTCATCATCTATTAGCTTGTAGAGACGCTTGCGTGAGTTCTTTGGAGAGACGATCAACTGATGAAA
>NZ_JBFRVD010000395.1:0-232 GCF_041474985.1 Vibrio sp. 10N.222.49.C9
TAACAGAAGGCGCTCTAGATGTAACAGTCGGCCCTTTGGTTAATCTATGGGGGTTTGGTCCAGAAGCTCGTCCTGACAAAGTGCCAACCGATGAAGAATTAACATCACGACGTGAAATGGTAGGGATTAAACATCTGTCTGTTACAGAGCAAGGCTTATCAAAGGATATCCCGAATCTGTATGTTGATCTTTCAACCATAGCTAAGGGTTGGGGCGTTGATGTCATCGCCGA
>NZ_JBFRVD010000396.1:0-349 GCF_041474985.1 Vibrio sp. 10N.222.49.C9
CGCTCTACACTTTGCTCACCTGTCATTAAGGTAGCCAGTTGTCCTGAGATAACCAAGGTGATCAGCGCCACTAGCACTTGTGAGCCAAGAATATATACGCAGGCTATATTAACCAACTTGATGATCTTATCGCTGTCTTTTGCTCCAACAAATCGACCTATCATAGGTGGCAGGGACATAGTTAAGGCAAGCACGCTGACAATAGCAAAAAACTCATAACGACTTCCTAGAGCCCAAGCTGCAACTGCGGCTGTGCCGTATGATGCAAGAAGCTTAGTTGAAAGCATTGCGGCTAGAGGCGGCATCAGCTGACTGGTCATTGCTGGCATCATGATACCGAACAGTGAAC
>NZ_JBFRVD010000397.1:0-423 GCF_041474985.1 Vibrio sp. 10N.222.49.C9
AACCACATCGGTGACTGGGGAACTCAGTTCGGTATGCTTATCGCAAACCTTGAGCGCGTTTCAGAGCAAGATGGCGAAGTTTCAATGAAACTGTCTGATCTTGAAGCCTTCTACCGTGAGTCTAAGAAACTGTACGACGAAGACGAAGAGTTCGCGGTTAAAGCTCGTAACTACGTCGTTAAGCTACAAAGTGGCGATGCGTTCTGCGTAGACATGTGGAAGAAGTTGGTGGACATCACCATGCAACAAAACCAACTGAACTACGACCGTCTAAACGTATCTCTAACTCGTGACGACGTGATGGGTGAGAGCCAATACAACGACATGCTAAAAGGCATCGTTGCTGACCTTAAAGAAAAAGGCCTAGCGAAAGAAGATGACGGCGCGCAGGTTGTATTCCTAGACGAGTACAAGAACAAAGAC
>NZ_JBFRVD010000398.1:0-299 GCF_041474985.1 Vibrio sp. 10N.222.49.C9
GTCTTAAAGCTGTTCCTCAACCGGCACAATAGGAGATTTTGATATGGCTAATAATCCAAAAAATCGCCACGAGCTAGTTGAGAAAAACGTTGGACTACTGGCAATTCTGATTGTATTCGCAATCAGCTTGGGGGCATTGGTAGAGATCACTCCGTTGATTTTCCAAAAGCAAACCACTGAGCCTGTACAGAACCTGCGCGTGTACTCTGCACTAGAAATGGAAGGTCGTGATGTGTACATCCGCGAAGGATGTAACGTATGTCATAGCCAAATGATTCGTCCGTTCCGTTCTGAAACAG
>NZ_JBFRVD010000399.1:0-243 GCF_041474985.1 Vibrio sp. 10N.222.49.C9
GACCTAGTGAAGGCAACTCCAGATAAAGATCAGCTGATTTCACTCTATGGTCAAATGGCATTTAAATCTTGGTTAAATGAGTTGCTAGAGGGCGGTACCGGCGTTGTAGAAGCGGATGAGAAATCTGGTCGTGCCATTAGCAACGGAGCAGGTAAAGCGGCATCAACAGCTGAAACACCGACAAAAGCGATTACCATCGATCGCAGCCAGTACGAAACCATATTAGAAGAAGACAGTTTTAAC
>NZ_JBFRVD010000400.1:0-307 GCF_041474985.1 Vibrio sp. 10N.222.49.C9
GTTTAACAACACTCGAGTGATCCCAGCTCGCGTATTTGGCCGTAAGGCTAGTGGTGGCAAAATAGAGGTTCTGGTAGAGAGAATGGTGGATGAGCATACGATATTGGCTCATGTACGCTCTTCAAAATCACCAAAGCCAGGTACTGAGTTGTTTCTTGGCGATAAAGATCAGTATGCAGCTGTTATGGTTGCTAGGCACGATGCCTTGTTTGAGATTCGTTTTACCTCTGATAAAGCCGTGCTGCAAATCCTAGAAGAAGTCGGCCACATGCCTTTGCCACCTTACATTGATCGTCCGGATGAGGAC
>NZ_JBFRVD010000401.1:0-275 GCF_041474985.1 Vibrio sp. 10N.222.49.C9
CTCAGATCATCAATTAAGTGTTCTGAGTTCGGTTTACGCTATCAAGCCAGCCCAATAAACACCCGGCAACCAATCCCGCAAGGTGTGCGGCATTCGCAATCGCCATAAACGGTTGCACAAAGCCAAGTACCAACCAGATCAACATGAAGGCGAGGATAGGCTTAGGTATATCTAGGCCAAACTGCGGAGCTCTTACCGATAGTACCCATATATATCCAACCAAGGCATACACGACACCACTTAGGCCTCCAAAGTTGGCACCTTCGATCCAATAC
>NZ_JBFRVD010000402.1:0-350 GCF_041474985.1 Vibrio sp. 10N.222.49.C9
GTCAGAGTCAGTTCTATGCTTGAATTATCCACTTTAATCGCCAATATGACATGCCAATCATTACATTATGTATAGCATGAAAAACGAGCACCGAACAATAAAGCAAGTCATTGAATTTGAAATACTTAAATTTAGATTAGTGCAAATAAAGAACAATGACGACCAGACATTTTTCGGTTAAAGTAATCGCTTAATACCACTCTAACTCAGAGTCACATAAGAGCCAAAATTAGGGTTTTAGATTATGAAAAAGATACTGCCAAGCCTAGAAGAATTTAGATTGAACGGCACACCATATCCTGTAGTCGATCCTAGTACGCTGCCTGTTGACGTTTTGGCGGCACTAGATA
>NZ_JBFRVD010000403.1:0-282 GCF_041474985.1 Vibrio sp. 10N.222.49.C9
TAGCTAGGGTGCAAGGTCACAACGTGGTTGAACACCGCAAGACGAATATCTGCACTGACCCGCTCACCAACCGATGAGACAAGATAGAATCTAAAGAAGGTACCGATGGAGATACAGACAGTCACAATAACAATGAATTGAATCGCACTACCAAGATCGCTGAGTGAGCGCTGGGAGAAGCCCTCATCGATGAGCAAGCGAACACCGTGGCCTACGGATAGCGTCAGACCTGCGGTAAAAAACAGGGCAATTAGAGCAGCAATAACCTTGCCTTTATAAGGC
>NZ_JBFRVD010000404.1:0-332 GCF_041474985.1 Vibrio sp. 10N.222.49.C9
TAGCACCTTGATGATAGTAAATACGAACCCATGGGTCGGTGATATCTTGCATTGCAATTGACTCATCTAGAGCCTGTTTGCCACCAAGAACGTACAAATGCGCATTCTTTACCCATTCTCGCTGATACTCGCTAAGGCGTGAATATCGAATCACCTCTTCGCTAGTGACCGGATAATCATAAAACGTATTCTCTTTTTCAAACAACATCTCAAAGGTCTTTGCTCGGTTCATGAGTTGTTGCTCGGCTTGATCATATTGGTAATCAGCAGAGAAAAAATGTGCAAGCCCCACGCGACGCAATATTGAGGGGGTAACCTTTCCTCTCTCCCAT
>NZ_JBFRVD010000405.1:0-275 GCF_041474985.1 Vibrio sp. 10N.222.49.C9
GACAATACCTCTGTGAAAAACGTGGTATTGACGAGCCTAGGACAAATGCTACCAACAGCCAAAGGTACGGTTGTCGACTTTGTCGTGAAGTACGTGAAAGGCATGGTGCCAAAGTACGATCTTCCTGGTGCTATCTCATTCAAAAAGGCATTGTATAAAGGCCGTCGCCTTCAATATGTTAAGCCATTTATGAGTGGTGAAGATATTGCCTTCTTGCAATACACCGGTGGTACAACCGGCGTGGCCAAAGGTGCGGTTCTGACGCATCGCAATAT
>NZ_JBFRVD010000406.1:0-260 GCF_041474985.1 Vibrio sp. 10N.222.49.C9
TTCCCGTTTAGGCTCAGACTTGTTCTATTATTGATACAAAGTCTTTTTCGAGTGAGAGTGTGTGACCCTAACCTCCAGTACCGACGTTCCCCACGGCTTTAATGCCTATGTAGCAGAACACAATAAAAAACAGTTAAAATTCTGGCTGCCTTTGCTCGCACTATTCATGCTGCTGCTTGGTGTTGGTATGCCTTTGTGGGAAGCTCAAAGTTTCTTGCTAGCAACAGAAAGTATCAATTCGTTTTTTCACTTTTACATGG
>NZ_JBFRVD010000407.1:0-382 GCF_041474985.1 Vibrio sp. 10N.222.49.C9
GATGTAGATGAAGACACCGCAAAGCTAAATAACCTTGCGTTAAGTGACTTTGCCAACCTTCTACAAGCGACCTTAGTGGGCAGAGAAAGCGGCAGCATCATAGAGGCGAGCGAATCTATTCCAGTGCGCGTGCGCGTGGGTGATTCGGATAGAGAAAATATTACTCACTTGAGTAATTTACGACTGCCTGTTGTCTCAGAGATGTACACCACAGGCATCAGTATCTCGACAATTGCCGAGCTTAAGCTCACGCCAAGCCGTGGCGCAATCCCAAGGCGTGATGGACAGCGAGTGAATACCATTGAAGGCTATCTCGAATCTGGCGTTTTGCCACAAACCGTGCTCAATGACTTTCAAAAAACGCTAGAGAGTTATTCTTTAC
>NZ_JBFRVD010000408.1:0-463 GCF_041474985.1 Vibrio sp. 10N.222.49.C9
AATCTATTCATACCGTTGTGCTTGGGCCTGAAGGCAAAACCATAGAGATTCAAATCCGTACCAAGCAAATGCATGAAGACTCTGAGCTTGGTGTGGCTGCCCACTGGAAATACAAAGAGGGCAGTTCAGGTGGTCGCAGTGGCTACGATGAGAAGATTACCTGGCTGCGCAAACTGCTTGATTGGCAAGAAGAGATGTCGGATTCCGGTGAGATGCTGGACGAGTTGCGCTCTCAAGTGTTTGATGATCGCGTTTATGCCTTTACCCCTCGTGGTGATGTAGTCGACCTGCCGATGGGGGCGACGCCTCTCGACTTTGCTTACCACATTCACTCTGAGGTAGGGCACCGTTGTATTGGCGCTAAGGTCGCAGGAAGAATCGTACCGTTTACCCATCAATTGGAAATGGGCGATCAGGTTGAGATCATCACGCAAAAAGAGCCAAATCCCTCTCGAGATTGGCT
>NZ_JBFRVD010000409.1:0-214 GCF_041474985.1 Vibrio sp. 10N.222.49.C9
GCTCTAGATAAACTGCCTGTTTTTAAACAAGTCCTCAATATGCCGGCAAAGCGCCTTCGTAAAGCGCCTTGCCAAGATATCGTCTGGCAGGGTGATGACGTCGACTTAGATAAGATCCCAGTTATGAGTTGTTGGCCCGAGGATGTCGCTCCACTATTAACGTGGGGATTAACGGTTACTCGCGGACCTAATCAGAAACGACAAAACCTTGGTA
>NZ_JBFRVD010000410.1:0-553 GCF_041474985.1 Vibrio sp. 10N.222.49.C9
GAGAACACCCTATTAGATGACTATGTTATTACTCGCCTAATTGATACCAGATTCGGTCACCAAGCAGATGAGGTAAAGTCATTTACCTCAGCCGTAATTGACCATCTAAACCCTAAATCACCACATAGCGTAGATAAGCGAACTTTAACTGCTCACGCTCGACAACTGTTCTCTGAAATAACACAACAAAGCACGCCCAACCATTCCAGTGAACCCAACAAGATAGAAGAGGGTCTTTTCACAAACATGGATGATGACAAACACTTCCTCTAGCCCATAGCCAAGAAAGTTCGCTACTAGTTTTTGCGTAACATCTCGCACATTCGTAAGACTCGAGCGACCAACAACCGGGTTTTCACTACTGTACGGCCATCTAACATATCGGTGGCCGTACATGTTCAAACTAGCAGTAATTGCAGATCTAGCATTCCTCAGCAATCGCGAGAATCAAGACTATATAACATCCCAATTAGACCTTCTTCTTTCCAATAAACTGAAAGATGGAGACGTATCGATCACATCTGTCGAAAACTCGTACATTGAACACACTACA
>NZ_JBFRVD010000411.1:0-294 GCF_041474985.1 Vibrio sp. 10N.222.49.C9
GCCTTTTCTTCTATATTGCAATCCCAAGTAGTTTTACCGCATATCTCTTTATGATCCCGTTCTCGTGCTTAATGGCCGTGTTTGTTCGTAACGTCGTTTCTACCTACAAGAAATACAACTAGAGGAAAGCTTGTGGAATTGTTTAATGTTGTCGTTTTTGGTTTGTTGGTAGGTAGTTTTCTTAATGTTGTTATTTACCGACTACCATTGATGGAAATGAGAGATTATGAACTTGGTATTGCTGAATACACTGGTGATGCGAGTGTGGTGAAAACGCCATTAACTTCTCTTTGC
>NZ_JBFRVD010000412.1:0-435 GCF_041474985.1 Vibrio sp. 10N.222.49.C9
TTTTTCAACACCATATCAGAACCACATTTATCACACTCAACAACAGGACCATCATAGCCCTTGACCTTAAACTCACCGTTTTCGATCTCGTAGCCTTCACAGTTTGGATTGTTACCACACACATGAAGCTTACGCTTATCATCAATTAGATAAGCATCCATCGCTGTTTCACAGATAGGACAGCGACGTTTAGCACGTAGCGCAGCCGTTTCTGGGTCTTCTTCAAGAACGTTGATGATTCCATCTTCATCACCGAGGTTAATGGTCGTTTTGCAACGCTCCTTCGGTGGCAACGCATAGCCCGAACACCCTAAGAAAACACCCGTTGACGCAGTTCTGATACCCATAGGGCGAGAACACGTCGGACATTCAATATCTGTCATTACGATATGGTTTTGTTCCATACCGCCTTCGTCTGCATCCAGCTCAGCTTTC
>NZ_JBFRVD010000413.1:0-290 GCF_041474985.1 Vibrio sp. 10N.222.49.C9
GCTCGAATATACCGTTGACCATAGCTCATACTTTTACTTTCTCGCACCTGATGGTACGGAAATGACCAAGGTGCAACACACTCTTACTCCAGCACCACTAGTTAAAGCTATTAATGACATCACAATGGAGATGCAACCATGAAAACTCGCCTTCTTACTTTCATCCTAGTGCTACTTTCCCCTTTTGCGTATGCCAACAATATTGCAACCGTTTCAGGTGCCTACGCTAAGGAAACACCGCCAACTTCAACCACCAGTGCAATCTTCTTGACCATAAACAACCCTGTAAC
>NZ_JBFRVD010000414.1:0-328 GCF_041474985.1 Vibrio sp. 10N.222.49.C9
CCTCACTACCAAACTGAACTGGCAAAGCTGTACCGCGAAGCTGAACAACAACAGCAACGCGACTACTCTCGACAACAGATCATTTTGCATGAACTGCACAACTACGAGTGTTTTCTACTTTCTGATCCACAAGAGGCCATTGAGTCACTTGCTGTACGGGGTTTCACCAAGGAAGAAATTATCGAGGTTTACGGTAAGCATTACAAAAATGCTGTCGCTGCAATCTAACCATCCAAAAACCAAATGAGCATTGCTTGTTTGGTTTTTTCTTATCTCAAACCACCAACAACACCTCAGCGCTGGTGGCATTTTAGCGAAATCACTTCCC
>NZ_JBFRVD010000415.1:0-383 GCF_041474985.1 Vibrio sp. 10N.222.49.C9
TATCGAAGAAGATCGCTTTTGCGGTTGCCAAACAAGCGATTAAGCAAGGCGTGGCGCTAGAGATCACCGATCAAGCCATCAAAGAGTCCATAGACAATCACTTCTGGCAACCGGTTTACCGTCGTTATAAGCGTACTGCCTTCTAGTGAGTAAACTGAGTTGGACTGATATTAAGGACTATTGGCACGAAACTTCGGTTTGGCAACTAGCCCTTAGAGCTCTGAAGATGTTGATACTGCTGGGTAGCGGGATCGCGCTGTGCGTTATCCTGCTGTTAAGCTCAGTCGACTTTTGGATGAGCTATCAGGCCCAAGGCCGAATCCATAAAGAAGTGGAATCGGCACCCGCGAGAGACATCGCCCTGATCTTAGGTACGAGTAAAT
>NZ_JBFRVD010000416.1:0-354 GCF_041474985.1 Vibrio sp. 10N.222.49.C9
GCTACGTTCGGCGTGTTTCCCTAGAGGTTGTCTTAGTGAATGGTGCTAGCTTCAGGGGTTTGCTCGTTAGTAATGCTACTATCGGTGATAAATACAGTGTTGGGATGCAGTTCGGTTTTGGTTGCTTCAGGTAAAGATCCAGAGCTGCAGAGACCAAAGCCTATCGCTTGGATGAGGCCGCGTTGTATGTATTGAATGCCAGAATCAAGAGTGTTCTTGTGGTAAGCGAACTGTGCCAGTTGTAGTTCTGCCTTGATGTTATCTTCGATCCGTTGTTTTCTCATGATGTCTTTGAGTTTCGTTTCACTATCGATGAGGTTTTCAATGCTTGTGTTGATTTGCAATTCTATAAAG
>NZ_JBFRVD010000417.1:0-641 GCF_041474985.1 Vibrio sp. 10N.222.49.C9
ATTATCAGATCAACATCGGCAAAATCGTAAAAGTTTGCTTCCGCAACATCTAACATACGCCCATGTTCACCAAAGTTGTGACGGTATGTTTGGATGCAGTCTTTATCGTTGTCAAATGCCCACAAAATCTGGTGTCCAGCAAGCTTAAAACCGAGGTCAAAACCACCAGCACCACAAAATAGAGAACCCACTCTTAGCATGATTACTTTCACTATGATATCTTCAGATCAAAACATTATATAACAAGAAAAAACATATGTACAAATACACAGTGTCAGATGACTATAAAAAAATCACTATTCAGTTTCAAAACAAACCGATATGCAATGCCGTTGGCCGTTTTGAGTTCTTCTCTAGGTTACTTTATGAACTAAAACCTAATGCCAGTGGTGTCTGGGAAGTTTGTGACGTTGGTAGGTTAAATGCATATATTAAGGGCTTTCCACCTGAAATTACTTGGGAAAGAATTTCCGATAAGGTCCTTGTTGCTAACGGTAAGTACCCTTTAACGCAAGATCACATAGATGATATCGGGTGTGCCATAGACGGGATCATCGGTACAAAAGAAAATGAGTTTACAAAGACAGTGTATTCTTTCTCAATTGTTGACCTAGATAGTGAACAAGAGCACAACTATGAGT
>NZ_JBFRVD010000418.1:0-443 GCF_041474985.1 Vibrio sp. 10N.222.49.C9
CTCCACAATATCGAGCTGTTGTTTATTTTTCCACTGCTGCGTTTTTGGTAATACCGCAAAGATGGGGTAGCTGCCGATAGCCCAAGTATTAAATCTTGGGTCGGGCTCCGTGAGCATGGTAATGGAAATATCAATCTTTCCATCAAGCACGGCTCTCTCCAATTTGCGACTGCCACTCTCGACGATTGAAACCTCAATATCCGGATATTGTAGAGAGAACTCCTGTATGAGGTGAGTGTAAAGATGACCCACCATTGGAGGGATCCCTAAGGTAATCTTGCCACTTTTGAGCTGTTTTAGATCGTTGAGCCGCACTTCCAACTCTTGTTGTTGAAACAGTATCGATTGTGCGTATTGAAAGACGATCTCGCCAGCATCGGTTAATCCTAGCTCCCTGCCATTGCGATAGATGAGCGCTTGCCCATAGGCGCTCTCCAAAGATT
>NZ_JBFRVD010000419.1:0-439 GCF_041474985.1 Vibrio sp. 10N.222.49.C9
GTGGTGAGTATTATTTAATGCAAATGAACAGTTTGGATTGATAAATATAGTGCCTATTTTGTCTGTAAATGTATGAGTATCAATGGAATACCTCACTGGTTGTAAATTGCATTTTCAGGAGCTTTAGAGAGAAAGGCCCCGCTTTCTTGTCTGCAATTAAAAAGCCTATCTGTTCAATATCTTGTGCAACAAGGGTAGGCGCTCCCATTATCAGTCTACCCCTAAATACTGCTTGGAAATCGTCTAACTGAAATACCATAGTTTGCTCCGTTCCATTTGTGGTGGAAAATTCATGCTTGTAGGTAATTCGATCGCCGTTTTTCCATGTTGAGAGTCGGAGTTGATAGGTTCGTCCGTCACCAATGAAGGAGAGTTCTACTTGAGGTTTATTCGCCGATAATGGCGCTATAGAGCGGTTGATTGAGCTGAAACCGCCATT
>NZ_JBFRVD010000420.1:0-315 GCF_041474985.1 Vibrio sp. 10N.222.49.C9
TAGTTATGCAGAGTTTCTTAATCGTTGCTTAGCACTGACCGCCAGCAAACCATTACAATGATGCAGGTTATCAGCTCGAACACATCCTCCACCAGCGTTGCCTGCCGTTTCACTCAAATGCTTCGCCTATGGACCTTGCTGACTGCTTCTCTTTTGTTTAGTCATTTTGTCGCAGCTTTAGAGGAAACTATGATTGATTTTACCCAACTTAATGAGTATCAACAGTGGCAGGCAGTCAACGACAATGTAATGGGTGGCATCTCACAAGGACGCTTCACCTTTGATGGCAATCATAGCCTTTTTGAGGGAGAACTA
>NZ_JBFRVD010000421.1:0-603 GCF_041474985.1 Vibrio sp. 10N.222.49.C9
CAAGCATGCTTAGTAGCGAGCCTAAAAACATGCCTTGAATCGAGGAGAAGTGGCGTGTCCAATGACCTGCACATTTGGAACTAAAGGTGCCAGCCAGATAGCAGACGAAAATCAGTGAGGCCAAACCAACAGGAACATTGTGCGGGGCGCCAACTAGGCGAAACCCCATGACAGAATATAGGTTCACAAACAACGAGAAATTGATGCCGCCAATGAGCATAGCAACCCATACCCTGTGATTTTTGAAGTGACCGACTATCGCTCTGTGTTGATGATGAAAGCTAATAGAGGCAGGGGTGAAGCCTTGCTGTTTTGGCAATAGGTAACCAACAAGCAATGCCCCCACTAATGTAAACCCTAGCGCGACTTGAATTGCTGTTGCCACGCTGTAGTGATCAGCAATTAATCCACCGCTGATCCTGCCGGCGATGCCGCCTAGGGAGTTGGCCGCTATGTAGCTACCAATTGCCATAGAAAAGGCTTTGCTATCAAGTTCTTCTGCCATATAGGCCACCGCCACAGCGGCAAAAGCGGCAAGCGCAACGCCAATAATTGCTCGGCAAACCACTAAGAACAGAAACGATTGGCCCAACAGCATAAGCC
>NZ_JBFRVD010000422.1:0-533 GCF_041474985.1 Vibrio sp. 10N.222.49.C9
GTTCAATACTATAGGCTGTGTAAATGCCTTCTCTGTCATGGGTGTTGTGCATCGAAGCAATCTGATTGAGGAAGCCAAGATTGAGGGGCAGTGACAGCTTTAGCCAGTCATACTGCATCTCACAAAATAATCGGTAGGATTTTTTAATCCAGATTTCTTCGGGTAGTGGGTGCGTGCGTTTCACTTCCAGGCGACCTGTGCCGGTGTTAGCTCTCATCTTAAAGTCAGTAAGGTGACTCAGTTCATTAAATGCCTGTACAAGATAGGATTCTAGGTTTTCCTGAATTGCTGGCACATAGAGAGTGCTTGGGTATGACTGTGGAGTATAGGTGTAATGTGAGCTCTCCAAGGCGATGTAGTCAATGTGCAAAGCGAGGAGGAGTTTATCTTGCTGGGTAGCAATGATCAGTGTGCCAGGCGGGTTCACTTGCTGTCCGTCATTGGGGAACAGTCGAGCCGTGGTCATTGTAAAATCAAAGCAGGGAATAAGGTAATAGGTGACATCAAGAGAGGTAAATTCCGTCATCTTGAAT
>NZ_JBFRVD010000423.1:0-254 GCF_041474985.1 Vibrio sp. 10N.222.49.C9
AATTAGTGCTTCTTTTGAATGGTGGCATGATAAGCATGCCATGTGCCATACCCAAGAATTGGCATGGTGACTATCATGCCGATCCCGTAAGTTGCAAATCCTATCAATACGCCACCACAAATCATTGCAGCCCATACTAGCATTGGTCCTGGATTGCTGCGAACAGCGTTAAAGCTGGTAAATACCGCGGTCATAATATCTACCCTGCGCTCTAGCATCAGTGGCATTGAGAATACTGAAATACTGAATACGAC
>NZ_JBFRVD010000424.1:0-287 GCF_041474985.1 Vibrio sp. 10N.222.49.C9
CGTTAACAGCAATAGCAAAAGCATTGCCCTTCACGTGGATACCTTCCGTCCTCCTCTCATTAGCCTTAAATCTTAATCTCAATAATGCCATTAGCGTTACGACCACAATGAGCATCTGGTTTGCCCTAACATGCTACTTTCGTCACCTCGCACTCATTGAACACCAGTGGTTTGAGAGTCGAGAAATGATGAATAAAGTCTCATTGCTTCTTTCTTTCCGAGACACACTCATAGTTATCGTAACGTTCTTTGCCATGTTCGCGTTCGAGCAACACCACACAATTTTT
>NZ_JBFRVD010000425.1:0-302 GCF_041474985.1 Vibrio sp. 10N.222.49.C9
GCTATGTAGAACACCTCACCGAATAGGTAATAAACGCCAAATACAAAGGTCCATGCCACTACGTAGTAGAGCGGCTTCTTAACCTTGAACAACACAAGATAAACTGTGAATGCAACTAGACTCGCTAACAAGTAGCCAATCACGCTAATTAATAATGCATATCCAATCAGGAAAATGACACCGAATACGGCCATTTTTGAGAAAATAACTGACTGTACTTCAGTGTTAGTAGATTTGAGTTTGTGTTGCACTAATAAGGCAATACAAATAATGATTTGAGCAACCGCAATGGCTGTTGGGAA
>NZ_JBFRVD010000426.1:0-250 GCF_041474985.1 Vibrio sp. 10N.222.49.C9
GAACAACACTCAGCAGCCTCTCAATTAGTGACTCAGTTTCGCCAACTACCTGAATTGATAAGCGCCAAAAATGTAGCCCTGTATCTCGCCAATGATGGCGAAATAGATCCAAGCCTAGCCATACAATGGTGCTGGAAGAACAACATCAACACTTGTATCCCTGTACTTCATCCGTTTTCTAAAGGCCAGCTACTGTTTCTTCGCTTTACCGCAAACACCAATCTCACTCCCAACAAATATGGCATTCTTG
>NZ_JBFRVD010000427.1:0-347 GCF_041474985.1 Vibrio sp. 10N.222.49.C9
GTATCAAGACAATGCCGATGAAGTCATGACGTTGTATAAGCAGAAATCGTAGTAAGAATTGAAAAGGCTCCGACATACCGTAGGAGCCTTCATTGATGCATTGGAGCCTATTGATGTCTAAATTCTATTAATACATTCATCCCTGAATGTAATGTAATATTTTCATAATGCCAACCATATCGTTTGATCAATCGTTCGGTTAACTCCAAACCTAAACCAAAACCTAACTCCTGCTCTGATCCGTTGTCAGTTAAGTTGTAATTGTTGATCTGTAATTCTTTGCCAATTTGCTTTATTTCAACTTCTCCGTGATAAGTGTGTTGGAAAGCATTTCGAATTAAATTTGT
>NZ_JBFRVD010000428.1:0-375 GCF_041474985.1 Vibrio sp. 10N.222.49.C9
CCTGAGTTGAATCGAGTCGAACTCGCTCAACATTACCGATATTCAGTGCCTTTAATGCTTCAAGGCATAGGTATAGCGACCAACTCTAAAATGTTGCCACCCTCGATGCTTTCACAATGGGTTGACCTTCATGATGAACAGTGGACTGGGCAGCTTCTCATTTTAGATGATGCTCAAACACTAGTCTCTATTGCACTGCTGGGGATGGGTTATCCCATCAACAATGCAACCGACAAGCAGCTACAAAAGTCAAAACAATGGCTCCTCGATATGCGAAATAATGCGACCTTCTTATCAAAAGAAGACCCTGAGATGCATTTCCTATCGGGACAAGTCTCGGTTGGTATATTGAGTAATGACCACGCGTATATTGGC
>NZ_JBFRVD010000429.1:0-277 GCF_041474985.1 Vibrio sp. 10N.222.49.C9
AATGATACGAGTGGCAACCAGTGCGCCATTAACAAGTCGCTCTGTAGTGTACTAATTGCGACTACGTGTATTTTTTCTACAACAACGTCGGTGATGTCGAACAAGATGCCTTCAGCCCCTATGAGGATGGACATTTGGAAATTGATGGTAGTTTGAACCTTTTTTACAGGAGCAAAAAGAAGGTCAAATTGGTTTAACATATAAACGAGAGTGATGGTTTAAGAGGTTTTTTGATATTCCGATATAATCTATCAGATACAAAAAAGCACTCCTGAGA
>NZ_JBFRVD010000430.1:0-375 GCF_041474985.1 Vibrio sp. 10N.222.49.C9
GTTTAGGACTGTTTCGACAATCAGGTTGCGGTTGATATCGGTGACCAAGCCGTGCGTATTTGCTTGCTCTTGCAAGAAGGCTATGGTGTCTTCGGCTTCTTCTAGCATGTCGCAGGCGATCTGTGCACGGGCGATGTTGCGAAGTTGCAACTGGTTAAAGTGATTGGTGGCGTCTGTTGGCGTTTCTGTTTGGATGAGCCAGTTGTGGATCGCTGTGATGTCCTTGCTGGCTTGCCAGTACAGGATTTGTGAGAACGATGCGTTGGCTGACCAATCGATGTGATAGTTTGATTCAGCTAGTAATGCTTCGATGTTCTTTACAAAGCGACCTGCTTTATCAAGCTCACCTCTACCCATTGCCACACGTACTAGCAT
>NZ_JBFRVD010000431.1:0-310 GCF_041474985.1 Vibrio sp. 10N.222.49.C9
GCCAGTAACTTGCCTACCTCTCGCAGATCGCTGACTTGTTGACGACCCATACCAAGAGCCACTCGCTTGGAGGTGCCAAATAGATTGGTTAAAACAGGCACATCATAGCCAATAGGATTTTCAAACAGTAATGCAGGACCACCAGCACGCAGGGTTCGGTCGCTGATTTCTGTCATTTCGTAGTCGGGATCAACCGGATGGGAGATGCGCTTTAATTGTCCTTCTTTCTCCAGAAGGGCAAGAAAGTCTCGCAAGTCTTTGCAGCTCATAACAATCCATTTAGCCTAAAAAGATGGGCGCAGTATAGCAA
>NZ_JBFRVD010000432.1:0-329 GCF_041474985.1 Vibrio sp. 10N.222.49.C9
GGTATGAAGGGCGCTATCGCTAAAGCAGAAGAGATTGTGGCTGAAAGCCCAGAAACCACTCTGCTTCTTCAACAGTTCAACAACCCAGCAAACCCTGCAATTCATGAACAAACCACAGGCCCTGAGCTTTGGGAAGCTACTGACGGCGAGATTGATGTATTGGTTTCTGGTGTCGGTACTGGTGGTACAATTACCGGTACTAGCCGTTACATTAAGCAAACGAAAGGCAAGGCAATCACTTCTGTTGCTGTTGAGCCCGCTGAGTCTCCGGTCATCAGCCAAGTGCTTGCAGGCGAAGATGTGCAGCCTGCTCCACACAAAATTCAAGG
>NZ_JBFRVD010000433.1:0-361 GCF_041474985.1 Vibrio sp. 10N.222.49.C9
AGAAGGTAGTAAAAACAATTTTAAAAATCATTTGCAAGACTATAGTAGTGTGTCGGTGCGAGATAAAAAAGGACAGCGAATACTTCATGATGAATTTGGCATTGAAGCACAAGTTACGTTAGACCCCACATTAATGTTAAACAAAGAACAATGGCTTGATTTTGGTTTTCAAGAGAAAAATTCTATTAAAGAAAAGGGAAGTTATATTGCTTTCTATTTGATTACCCATTCTTTTAATCCAACACCATACATTTACGAATTATTAAAAGAACTTCAACTTAAAACCGGTCACAAAGTAATGTCATTTTCAGACATCCCAGATAAATATGACATAAAGTATGAAAAGTGTTCAGGGATGGGG
>NZ_JBFRVD010000434.1:0-234 GCF_041474985.1 Vibrio sp. 10N.222.49.C9
TGCATGTGCTTGTACTGAAAGCTTGTGGTATTCGTCTTTATCTACCCCTTTCGCTTTCTTTAATATTGGAAGCAAATCCAATAAAGGCTGCCAGCAATCCAGTTGGATATAACAGGTTTTTAGCAGGGTGAGCAGACGAGGGTTATCGGGGTAATCATGTCTTAGGCTGGATAGCACATCAAAGGCACTTGCAAAGTCACCCGCGGCCATCGCTTGCTTGCCCTTGGTTAGACC
>NZ_JBFRVD010000435.1:0-269 GCF_041474985.1 Vibrio sp. 10N.222.49.C9
TCTTTAGGGTTTAGATAACACGGCTCGCGTCCCTGAACGGCATAAGTTGCTCGGAACTCTTCAGATTCACACATTTGTGAGTGAAGACGTTTATCTGGGTGACAAGACTGTAGCCAGAACGGATGTTTATCTGAACCAGGCCCACCATGAGAGCGCTCTGATTTCTCAAACCACATTGGGTGCTCTTGGCAGTGCTCATAACCGTAACGTCCGATAGTACGGCTGGTGATCTCGATAAAGCCAGATGGAGTACCTAGGGCACTGATCTC
>NZ_JBFRVD010000436.1:0-382 GCF_041474985.1 Vibrio sp. 10N.222.49.C9
CCTGTACCACCCGCAGCCCACTTATCAGTCGCTGACTTACGGTAAGCGCCAGCACAGTCAATGTGCAGCCAGCCCGTTTTATAGTCGTCGACAAAGTAAGATAGGAAACCTGCTGCTGTAGATGCACCTGGTGAGAAGTCACCGCTGCTGATGTTGGATAGATCAGCAAAGTTAGACGGCAACATGCCACGGTGGAAGTCAGCTAAAGGCAACGGCCATAGGCCTTCTTTCTCTTCTGCAGCGCATGCAAGCGCTTGCTCAGAGAATGCAGAATCAAAGCTAAATAGAGCATGGAAATCATTGCCCAGCGCGTTTTTAGCGGCCCCTGTTAAGGTCGCACAGTCAATGATCACCTCAGGGTTTTGTTCGCTCGCATAGATAA
>NZ_JBFRVD010000437.1:0-470 GCF_041474985.1 Vibrio sp. 10N.222.49.C9
TAACAAGTTCAGCGAATTCCTTGCCCAATACCATGAATAGAGCACCTACTAGTAACTGTCCCGCAATTGAATAATCTTCAGTCAAGGCGAACGCCAACAACCATTGTCCAAAAAGGGCTATGAACAGCGCCAACAGACACACATACATAATGCCAAGCTCCGTAGTTCTAGCCGCTTTTAACGGATTGCTGTTTGCAACGACAAAGCGCTTAGGCATCCACCACATACCAAAGGGCTGAACAAGAACGCACATAGCCAGAGCAAACTTAGCGGCCACCGCATATTGGCCCACCATGGCGAGAGACTCACCCTCTAGCATCAACCAGCGCTCAGCGCCATTGAGGCCAAACGCCACTAAGCCCGACAGCATTAGAGGCAATGAATAGCGCAGGTTAGTGTTGATAAACTGCGTGCTAGGAAGAGTAATGGTGAGCTTGCTGGCAAGGATAAGCAGTATGAACTGCACGAAA
>NZ_JBFRVD010000438.1:0-547 GCF_041474985.1 Vibrio sp. 10N.222.49.C9
GCCTCAGGATCACCCTGAGTTGCAACAACCTTACCGTTTTGAGTCCCGACTAGTACTGAACAGCCAGTACCACAAAAACGGCAAGGAGCTTTATCCCATTTGATTTTGGTTTGGTCTGAGCTTGCGATGAGATTGGCCGCAGAAGCGGGAAGTGAAATTCCGGCTACCGCTGCAGCTGATGCAGCAGCGTTTGCTTTCACAAACTCGCGTCGTGTCATTTTCATAATGTGTCCTCTTGCGGGGTCGTTGAACCGATGCTGGCATCGGTCGTAGCCGTTGCATGGATGTCGGTGTCAAGGGTGTCAATATCGGTTTCGATTTGGTGGTAAACCAAAGCCGTACTAATTACTTCTGGTAGGTCGTTAATTTCATCGATAGTGGTGGTGATATAGCCTTCGTTTTGAGTTTCCATGACCACAACAAACTTACCTGAATCTTCGGCATATATTTCGGTGGCGGAAAAGCTATTCACCTTGCTTCGAACTGTCTCCATGGCTTCAGGAGAGCAGTAAACGACAAAACTTGAGATATGAACTTCACTGGCTGG
>NZ_JBFRVD010000439.1:0-273 GCF_041474985.1 Vibrio sp. 10N.222.49.C9
GCATTAAGATAGCTTTGCGAGAATAGCGATCAATGAAGGTGGCAAATATTGGGGTTAAGAAAAAGGATGACAGTGTGCAGGCTAGGGTAGTCAGAGCAACAAAAAGTCCCATGTCGCCTTGTTGCAGAAGAAACCATGGCAGAGCCATCATGACTAAGCCTGACGATATCCCATCCCAGAATAATCCGCTTAGGTGTGGTAAGAATTTTCTGTTCATTGTTGTTCCTTGAAAGTCCATTTGCCACAAGCTTAATAGTTAAAGTTAACTTTAAG
>NZ_JBFRVD010000440.1:0-240 GCF_041474985.1 Vibrio sp. 10N.222.49.C9
AACATAGGTCTAGCTCAGAAAGGCCGGTTGTCGCAGCAACTGTTGGAGCAATCAATGCAGCAGTTGTAGTCAAAGCGACCGTTGCAGAACCCTGCGCTACACGCAGACACGTAGAGATAACAAACGCGGCTACCACAATTGGCATGCCCGTATCAGCCAATACTCCCGCTAGTGCATCACCAATACCACTTGCGCGAAGTACGCCGCCAAACATACCACCAGCACCGGTTACTAGAATCT
>NZ_JBFRVD010000441.1:0-287 GCF_041474985.1 Vibrio sp. 10N.222.49.C9
GATACTGGCCTTCGCCAGTATGACGCTGTTTTGTTGAAGTAATGTCACACGTTTGAGTCTCGACACAAGACTTGGAGCACGACCAAATTACGTCATTCCAGCCTTGAGCTGGAATCTTAGGTGGTACTGGGTAGGCGTGTGCGCTCTAAGATACTGGCCTTCGCCAGTATGACGCTGTTTTGTTGAAGTAATGTCACAGGTTTGAGTCTCGACACAAGACTTGGAGCACGACCACGTCATTCCAGCCTTGAGCTGGAATCTTAGGTAGTTCGGGGCTGGGTATGTGC
>NZ_JBFRVD010000442.1:0-328 GCF_041474985.1 Vibrio sp. 10N.222.49.C9
CCAAAGGGTCACCATCATAGTGCTCTGGATTTGAGTGACCACAGAGCCAAGTTGCTGTTCTTCTCCCCATACATCCAGGGATAAGTTTGCAGGCTCAAAGCTGTACATAATGATCGCAATAATAATGATCAAGCCAATCAACTTACCTACCGTTGAGATAAGGTTGATGAAGGATGAACTGGCGGTGCCTCGCAGGGCTATGGCATTCATGCCCCAGAGTAATGCTGAGCACAGGAATACGGTTTCTATGCCGTGTTGTAGCAATATAGGGAAGAATAAGCCTAAGGAGTCATTGATCATAACCGCAAGGGCGACGTTACCCATACAG
>NZ_JBFRVD010000443.1:0-528 GCF_041474985.1 Vibrio sp. 10N.222.49.C9
CCTCAGTGCTTGTTATTGGCGCTGGAGGCTTAGGCTGTGCGGCAACGCCTTATCTAGTCTCTGGTGGCGTAGGCAAGCTAACCATCGTCGACGATGATGTTGTAGAGCTCTCCAATTTGCAGCGACAGATCCTTCATACCGAATCCGATATCAAGGCTCTAAAGGTAGATTCCGCCAAAACTAGCCTGTCCCAGCTCAATTCAAACTGTGAGATAACCGCAATAGCGCGTCGCTTAGACGACAATGAGCTTGATACCGCCGTTGCCAATCATTCGTTGGTCATTGATGCTAGTGATAACCTCACCACTAGAAACCAATTGAATCGACTGTGTCACAAGCACAAAACGCCTTTGGTTTCTGGCGCCGCAATTCGACTTGAAGGACAGGTGATCAGCTTCACCTATCAAGATGATGAACCATGCTACGAATGTTTAAGCACTCTGTTTGGTGCTAATGAACTGAGTTGTGTTGAGGCAGGGATCTTAGCGCCTGTTGTTGGCGTTATCGGCAGTATGCAGGCTTTGGAAG
>NZ_JBFRVD010000444.1:0-289 GCF_041474985.1 Vibrio sp. 10N.222.49.C9
CCTAATGTGGTGACTGGGGAGATGTCGCCGTAACCAACAGTGGTGATGGTTACGATAGCCCAATAAATACTGGTCGGAATACTGGTAAAGCCGTTCTCTGGGCCTTCGATGATGTAGAGCAACGCACCAAAGATGGTGACCAGAATGGCCACCATACTAAAGAAGATAAAAATCTTGCGTCTAGAGTTCCAAAGGGAGCGCATGATGACATTGGAATCTTGAATGTATTGAACCAATTTCAAGATTCTGAAGATGCGCATTACCCTCAGCAGCCTTACAACCCCTAGGA
>NZ_JBFRVD010000445.1:0-439 GCF_041474985.1 Vibrio sp. 10N.222.49.C9
ACCCTGAATTAAACAATACCGCCTGTTCATATCCAAGCCAGTCACATAAGGCGTCTTGCAGTTGCAAATGCGCGTAGGAAAACCCTGTCACCATAGGCGAGGCGGCGCTGCCTACACCGTGGCGGTCCACTGCCGTTTTCCACGCCTCTTTCAAGGTGTTGTCATTGGCAAGCCCTAGGTAATCATTACTAGAAAAATTAACGAAGCCCTGCTCAGCTATTTGGACCTGTGCTGTATTTCCGCCATGAACAGGGGTGAGGGTTCTAAGTAGCCCCTGTTCACGTCTTTGTTGCAGTGCGCTCGTGATCCTCGATTCAAACAGTGGCATCGTAGAAAAGATCATCTTTTGTCGGTCTTGCAGCCACCCTTTCAGTGACCTGCTCGAGCAATTCATGCTCTTGGATCTGATCAGGTTTCTGGCTGGTTGCTAGTGTATTGA
>NZ_JBFRVD010000446.1:0-366 GCF_041474985.1 Vibrio sp. 10N.222.49.C9
GACTTACACCCTATTACTTAGCTAAAAAACAGCCAATATTGTAGGGCTAAGACCAAATCCCCTTGGTTTTTGCATGGTTATTTGCGTAACAGCTCTCAACTAGCCTTTTTGCGTGATCTGCAACCATCCCAACAACGCACCTACTGGCTGAACTCTAGAATCCATATGCAAAGTAACAGTGGTCAACGTGACGAACATATCCGCAACTATTGACTGATAAAAACGCCAAGCAACAGGATTAGCTCGCTGCGGATACAGACTGCAAAATACAGCGTAATCTGGATACCAGGGAAGTGAATCGGGTTCTAGCTCTGGATTGTTTACTATCTCTGCGTAAATGGACTCTAACAGCGCAGTTTGCTCACT
>NZ_JBFRVD010000447.1:0-429 GCF_041474985.1 Vibrio sp. 10N.222.49.C9
GGACGCATTGTCGATAGCTACACCAATATCGCAACGGTAAAGCTCTTTTCTCACAGTAAGCGTGAGACCGAATATGCAGAAGAAGGCATGGAGGGCTTCCTAGATACCGTTCATCGCCAGATGCGCCTTGTTACCGGCTTTAACGTGATGGTTGAAGTGGTGAACTATGTATTGGTGTTCGCTATTGCGGCCATCTCCATCATGTTGTGGATGGACAATGCCATCAGCATTGGCGCCATTGCTATCGCAATAAGTTTGGCTCTACGCCTAAATGGGATGTCGATGTGGATCATGTGGGAAGTTGGGGCACTGTTTGAAAACATGGGCACCACGGTCGATGGAATGGCGACACTTTCGAAACCTATAGACATCAAGGACAAACAAGATGCGAAGCCGATTCAAGTGGAGAACGGTGGAATACATTTTGAT
>NZ_JBFRVD010000448.1:0-325 GCF_041474985.1 Vibrio sp. 10N.222.49.C9
GTGACGACTGGCGCCAACAAAGCAAAATGCTGACACCTATCATCAACCAAGACAAAGCCCTTCGCGCTGGTATAAACCGAGCAGACATTGCCTTTGCGATGAAACGAGGAACTAACGGCATGCCGTTAGGTCGCATGAACCTTAACGATGAGCTGATCCCTATTCAGCTGCGTGGTTCAAATCAAGATATGGCATCCCTTGAAACCTTGCCTGTGAAATCTCTGCTAGGACTGCACTCAGTACCTCTAGGTCAAGTAGTGGATGGTTTTGAGTTGGCAACAGAGGAAAGCATGATTTGGCGTCGCGATCGCGTCAAGACCATTAC
>NZ_JBFRVD010000449.1:0-455 GCF_041474985.1 Vibrio sp. 10N.222.49.C9
TACCAGTATGAAGAGCCTACTCAATAAATTGCAGGTGGAAACCTTTATTCTAGATCTTGAGGAAGGGGTACAGCCTCAGCCGCTGAATGATGTAGTGAGCCAGCACCTAGTGAACGGCTCCCTTGAGATTGAATTAAAGAAAGAGCAGGGGCTGAACCATGTTTTTTCACAGCTAACGGATGCAGGCGTGAAGGTACTTTCTATGCGCAATAAGGCCAACCGTCTTGAAGAGCTATTTGTCACTATCGTGAGAGATCAAACCGAGGATCAGCAGTAATGTATGGCGTATATTGGACGGCTTTTAAGAGTCTACTAGGCAAAGAAATTAATCGCTTTATGCGTATTTGGGTACAAACCCTTGTGCCACCTGCGATTACCATGACACTGTATTTCATTATCTTCGGCAACCTGATTGGTTCTCGCATCGGACAGATGAATGGCTTTAGCTACATGGA
>NZ_JBFRVD010000450.1:0-557 GCF_041474985.1 Vibrio sp. 10N.222.49.C9
ATGCATGTAGTATAGGTTGGCAAAAGGAAGAAAAGCAACAAAAAAGAGCAAAACTTCCTTTTTTGTGTAATACCTCGCACTTTTATGGGGGTGTTGGGGTGTCATGCTCGCATGGAAATGGTGTGGGATTTGCGCATCGTGGTCCATTTCTTTCCAATAAAAAACACATTAAAAACATAGGGTTACATGGTGTTTTTTAATAATTTCCACCTGGAAATGGTCGGGTTTCCAATGGTGCGCCTCCCCTATTTGTGAGCTTGTGTTTGTGAGCGTTTGAGTTGCAGTTTAATGGTGTGAGTTGCAGTGGTGTTGGGTTTTTAAAGGGGGATGACATGGCTTTGTGTGTTTATTCTCTCTTCATACTTGGGGGAATGTTTGGTTCTTACGAGTATAGAAATGGAATACAGAAAACTTTTACTGGCATTGATGGTTGCTGGTCTGTTGGGCTGTGGTGGCGGTGGTTCTGGCGGTGGCGGTGATTTGGGGTCAGGTGATGATGTGGAAGATACCGTACCTGAGTTGCCTGATGATGAGAATGAGGAACCGACTGATCCACC
>NZ_JBFRVD010000451.1:0-299 GCF_041474985.1 Vibrio sp. 10N.222.49.C9
TCTTACTAAGTCAGCGATCTTGAAGTCAGCAATACCGGTTTGTTTGGTCCCCAGTAGCTCTCCAGGGCCTCTTATTTCAAGGTCACGCTGCGCAATAATAAAACCATCATTACTCTCTCTTAATACTCCCAGTCGTTTCTGAGCTGTTTTAGACAGTGGTGCATGGTAGAGAAGCACGCAATGACTTGCTACTGTGCCGCGTCCCACTCGTCCACGTAGCTGGTGGAGCTGGGCAAGTCCAAGGCGCTCAGGGTTCTCTATGATCATCAAGCTAGCATTGGGCACATCCACGCCCACCT
>NZ_JBFRVD010000452.1:0-273 GCF_041474985.1 Vibrio sp. 10N.222.49.C9
ATATTAATCGTCATTCCACGATTGTCGAAATATAATTATGACCAGTTGCCAGACTCAAGAGTGCATCGCACCTGTTATCTCAGACGAGGATACAAAGCGAGAACAAGAACTCGCGACTTTAGCAAAGGCCATTGCTCATCCTGCTCGAGTCCGAATCCTAAAGGTATTGTTCGAGCTCGAAACAAAGGGCGGCTGCCTGAATGGGGATTTAGTTGGGCAATTAGGTTTAGCTCAATCTACAGTATCAGAGCATCTGCGAATTTTGCGTCAGGC
>NZ_JBFRVD010000453.1:0-311 GCF_041474985.1 Vibrio sp. 10N.222.49.C9
GATTTGCGGAGAGTCATGGATATGTCTAAAGCAAATAAGAAGGTTACTGTTCAGCAAGTTGCTGAAATTGCGGGTGTTTCCGCAAGCACAGTATCTCGGTTTTTAAACCAAACCACCTATATTGCGGATAACAAAAAGAGAGATATTCTTGAGGCCATTCGTCAGACAGGCTATCGCGCTCGCGTAGCAAAATGTAATGAGAGATTAAATAAGAGCAGAACCATAGGCGTTCTGGTTCAAAACCCCGAAAGCCCGCACACGACCCGCATCATTGAAGATATGGAAAAAGTGCTCATTGCCTGTGGCTATTC
>NZ_JBFRVD010000454.1:0-305 GCF_041474985.1 Vibrio sp. 10N.222.49.C9
GTCTTGTTTCAAAAAGCAAATGCTAGATTCAGCATGTTTATGTTCTTCAATCTTTGCCGTTTTAATCCATTCTAAGATTTCGTCAGTGTGTGGAATATTTGACATTTGCGCTCCAAATTACGTTGATTGGTTCTGTATAAAATATCACTCGTTATGAGTCGCTAAATAGTCGGCATGGTTGGTCAAAAAAGTCAGTGTTAGGGATGCTAAGGCGTGATTCCACGCAAGGGTATTGATGCACTCAATGATGGTTTCGGGGTCAATGGCTACGGCTTCGTAATCTTCATGCTCTCCGTTGGTAGAGC
>NZ_JBFRVD010000455.1:0-253 GCF_041474985.1 Vibrio sp. 10N.222.49.C9
CAGTAGTTGAGTTTAAGTAGGAGTGAGGTTACGCAAGCGCGGTTGGTTCATATCAAAGAAACTGCTCTGGATATGATTGACGCTCGCAGCGTAGATGCCATTACCATGTATGAAGTGGCTAAGGAAGCTCAGGTATCTCCATCAACGATCTATTATCACTACCCGAATATTGAGGCGCTGTTCTGTGATTTGCAGAGGGATATTTTCACTCAATTTAGTAGGGTAATAGACTCTGCTTTATTGGGAATAGACG
>NZ_JBFRVD010000456.1:0-338 GCF_041474985.1 Vibrio sp. 10N.222.49.C9
AGTTAGGTGTTTGTTTGTCAATTTTGCAACAGGCCGTAACAGCGCTCACGTTAGTTGAACGTTATATGGGCGAATTTACGCCTTCTTGGAAATAAAAATGCCGTTCTCTACGGATGAGTCTCACTTGTCGATACGTTTGAGTAGCTCTATAGCAACAAACATCGCGATAAAGAGCGTTGTACCGCCAAACACCACAGCAGACCAACCGCCATGCTGCCAGCAATAAAGTAGCAAGAACCCACCTAGACTGCCGCCAATGTAGTAATGAACAAGGTATAACGCCGTTGCTGTCGCTTTTGCGTGTGTCGCTTTTCGGCCTACCCACCCATAGGCAAGGG
>NZ_JBFRVD010000457.1:0-272 GCF_041474985.1 Vibrio sp. 10N.222.49.C9
ATCCACAAGCTCACTGGCTGGCAAACGAGTAGTATTTACTGGTAAATGCTCAAAAGGTCGTGACGACATGGGTAGCGAAGCTGAAAGTTATGGTCTTATCCACCAAAAACGAGTGACGGCAGATACCGACATCCTTGTGTACGGTGAGAAGGCAGGTGAAACTAAACTGCAAGCGGCTCGAAACAAAGGCGTCACTGTAATCACAGAAGCCGACTATCGCCAACAACTATAAACCAATAACCAAGAAAAAAGACCAGTCACTACCATAAGGC
>NZ_JBFRVD010000458.1:0-321 GCF_041474985.1 Vibrio sp. 10N.222.49.C9
TGACACTCCACTTTACCGCGTGCTAAACGCTTACGAAAACGCTCGCGAAGGATAGGCTCTAGGCCTCGGAACTGTTCTGGTAAGCGGAAATAGGTTTCTAGGTAACGTTGGTTAACTGAGCGGATTTCCCATACTGCGTTGCCCCAGTCGCCTTTAACTTCTTTGCGCGCGTAAGCGGTCATGCTGTAAATCATTAAAATACCTTTATTCATCACATAGGTGTGCGTCTATATTGCGGGCAATCTTAGCACAAAACCGCACTTCTTCGCACAAAACAGAGCGTCTTGATACAAATCATAGCTTCCTTGCATGGTCGCATCC
>NZ_JBFRVD010000459.1:0-407 GCF_041474985.1 Vibrio sp. 10N.222.49.C9
GGTCAGCCACATCATTGGTTAATGCTGGGTCTGTGCCATCGGTAATCTTGATAGAAACAGGCGCACGAGTCACATCGTCATCCGTATCGGTGACAGCAACGCCAATCTCTAACGCGAGTTGATCTGGGTTCTCTGAATCGTTTTCGTCCTGATCTACTGGCAAGAACTGATTAACCGTATAGGTGCCATCAAGATTCACGGTAACTTCTAGGACTGCATCGCCATTGAGCGCCGTCACAACAAGCCCATTGGCCGTTTCCGTTAGTGTGGTTTCTTCACCATTGCTAGTAATGGCTTCCCAAGCAGCTCGCTGCTCATCAGACAGTTCAATAGCCACCTCAGCGATTGCGTCACTGCCTTCATAACCTAAAGTACCAGTAATTGGCAGAGCACCTGCATCGCCTATA
>NZ_JBFRVD010000460.1:0-280 GCF_041474985.1 Vibrio sp. 10N.222.49.C9
AAATCACGACTACGAACTCAGTGCCTTTGTTAAAGGGGCGTACAGATTAAGTGTCGACGGGTTGGTTCAAGAGCAAGGTCTAGCATCAGACAGCGAGTACCGCTGGGTGCGTGTACCGTTCAACTCTGGAAGTCACACAATTGCAGACGTTACCTTGGGTATCCCTACCGAAGTGACACTGCCAGTAGAGGTTCATGACGCACAGTTCGTGAATTTCCGTGCAAATAGCGGGACAAGTGATGTTTGGGTTCAGCATGAGGGCAGCAGTGCAGGATTTGGT
>NZ_JBFRVD010000461.1:0-539 GCF_041474985.1 Vibrio sp. 10N.222.49.C9
CAGTAGAATACAGTCCAACCTTGGAACCAAGCTTCGTCATCACGACCGTGCGGGTTACTTAGTGGAATGATGTTCTCAACGTAAGACACTAGCGTTGTAGAGATGCTAGCGAAGGTAACGTGGTAGCCAATGATCAATACAAACACGAGCAATACAAACGCAATGATCATGTTGATGTTAGAAACCAGTTTCACACCACCATGCATACCGCGCATTACCGACACAATAGCAAGTAAGGTAACAAAACTGATAACCGCTACCTGCATACCAAAGCCAGCTTCAACACCAAACACATGTTGAATACCACTTGCCGCTTGCTGAGCACCAAGACCGAGCGATGTTGCAAGGCCAAATAGTGTCGCGAGTACCGCAAGAATATCAACAATATGACCCGGCCAACCCCAAGCGCGATCGCCTAAGATCGGGTAAAAGATTGAACGGATAGAAAGCGGCAGGCCCTTGTTGTACGCAAAGAATGCTAAAGAAAGCGCGACAACACCATAAATAGCCCAAGGGTGAAGACCCCAGTGGTACATAGT
>NZ_JBFRVD010000462.1:0-373 GCF_041474985.1 Vibrio sp. 10N.222.49.C9
GAAGATTCGCAGTTCAAGTGACTTGTTCCGTCTTAACTCGAAACAAGAAGTCATGAAGCGCGTCGATTTCCGCAATGTGGGTGAAGAACAAACACAAGGTCTCATCGTTATGTCTATTGATGATGGCTTCTATGCGGGTAAAGACCTTGATCCTAACCTTGATGCAGTGGTTGTGATGATCAATGCGACAGCGGAAGAACAAAGCTTCGAGATTGATAATGCCACTGGCTTCCAGCTGCATGAGGTTCAAGCTAACTCTGCGGACTACATCGTACGAGATGCCTCTTTCTCGGAAGGGACTTTCTCTGTACCTGCACTGACAACCGCTGTGTTTGTTCAGCCTCAGTATGGCGCGCAAGGTGCGGGCTTACTC
>NZ_JBFRVD010000463.1:0-261 GCF_041474985.1 Vibrio sp. 10N.222.49.C9
TCCTAGCGGTTGGCGGTATGTTCATCTGTATCTTCGCAGGCTGGCGTCTAAACCGTGTTGACCTAGAGAAAGAAATTACTAACGACGGTAAAGTATCTTTCCCACTATTCGGTCTATGGTACAACCTAGTTAAGTACATCATCCCTGTAGCAGTTGCTGTAGTTGCAATCGCAGGTATCCTAAGCGGCTTTGAAAGCGGCAAAGGCCCAATCATGATTCTTGCAATCGCTATCATTGGTTTGACTGCGGTAGTTTCTAAGA
>NZ_JBFRVD010000464.1:0-557 GCF_041474985.1 Vibrio sp. 10N.222.49.C9
GAATCTAGCCTACGCAGTTCAGGCAATGCAATGCTGCCTCTGTATTTAGGCGGGGCAACGGTCTTCTTGAATATTGGCCTGAATTTTTGGCTAATTAAAGGTGGAATGGGCCTTGAACCTATGGGGGTTGCAGGCGCTGCTTTAGCGACCTCGATTGCACGGGTCTTCCAAGTCGTCGCTATCCTTTATGCCTTGTTCAAGATAAACCACTGGTTAATTAAATCAGAGGTATTGCCAAACCCACAAAGGTTAGCAACGTCATTTCGTAAATTGGCGATTCCATCAACCGCTAACACCATCATTTGGGGTATGGGTACCCTATCCTATCAGGTGATATTTGGGCATATGGGCACTACAGAGCTCGCTGTATTCAGTATGCTCGGCCCCTTTGAAGGCTTATGTTATTCAGCGTTCTTTGGAGTAGCAATTGCGTGTGCGGTTCTCATTGGTCAGTCTTTAGGCAATGACGAATTCGATGAAGCTCGAAACATGGCAAATTGGTTTATCAAAACGATTTTTGGTTGTTCAGTCGTGCTTGCGTTAATGGTCTTTTTGTT
>NZ_JBFRVD010000465.1:0-279 GCF_041474985.1 Vibrio sp. 10N.222.49.C9
GCTCAAGCAGTGACTGCATGCCAGACAGCAAGCTTGGATTACCATAGGTCATCCCAAGCTCAACTGGAACATTGAGGCTTTGCTTTAATTTACTCGCTTGCCTGCGAGAGAAGACCATCAGGGGTGAGCCTTCACTCATCCATACCCCTTGATAGAGCTTGGCTACCTTGGGAGCGCGAATAGGCAATATCACGCCGTGCAGCAATGGGCACCATAACCAACGCGTCATATCCACTACACGCTTGTCGTGTAGAAACTGACTTAAGAATCGTTTAATGG
>NZ_JBFRVD010000466.1:0-269 GCF_041474985.1 Vibrio sp. 10N.222.49.C9
CAGCGGTAATTGATACGATGTTGAGCTCTTTCGATATCCTCGTCACTGACCGTTCTTAAGTCTGTCCCTTTCTTTACGTACTGCCTCAATAAGCCATTAGCGTTCTCATTAGCTCCCCGCTCCCAAGAGCTGTAGGGGTGAGCAAAATACACCTCAGCTTCCAGTGCCTTGGCTATTTCTTCATGGCCAGAAAATTCCCGACACCATTGTCTGCGGTAATGGTATGAACGAATTCTTTGTAAGGCAGTAACATATCTATGGTCGCTTGA
>NZ_JBFRVD010000467.1:0-392 GCF_041474985.1 Vibrio sp. 10N.222.49.C9
TGGTGCAACTGGCGATGATGTCAGTGCTTCATCGGGTGTTGCTCGTTTGTACGGACAGTGGAACCTTGTTGGCCGTGATAGTGGCAATACTGGTAGCTTAATTTGGAAAATCGAACATCGTCATGCGTATTCAGATTATGCACCTAAGGATTTTTCTGGAATTACGGGTTCTCCTTTTAATCCCGACACTTTGGGTTATATGGGGTTGATGTCTCCGGCATTTAGCGATCAAGGCTTTCGTGTTACTGACTTAAATTGGAAACAAAAGATCAACGGTGGTCGCGGTACTATCCAAATTGGTTGGCAGGATGTGACTAACTACGTCGATACTTATGCGTTAGCGAGTCCGTGGACAGGGTTTTCGAACCTAGCATTTTCTACCGGTTCTGGAG
>NZ_JBFRVD010000468.1:0-511 GCF_041474985.1 Vibrio sp. 10N.222.49.C9
GACTTGAATCAGACGAGATTCAAACCAATCTAATTGGTTACCCTGATCCAGTACCATTTGCAGCATACCAATACCAACGGCCATAGAAATCATGGTTGGCCAATCAATAGTGGTTTTGCTTTTGTTTGAGGTTTTCACAAACACTGAAATCATTGTCAGGCAGAAAAGACCGACAGGCACGTTAACGTAGAACACCCAGCGCCAGTCCATATTTTGAGTAATTAAGCCGCCTAGAGTGGGGCCTAAGATGGGGCCAAGTAAAATACCAATACTAAAAATGGACATGGCCTTGCCACGCTCTTCAGGTGGAAATACGGATATCAATAGAGATTGGGAAAGAGGAATAACAACTGCGCCAAACATCCCTTGTATGACACGAAAGAGCACCATTGCTTCAATAGATTGAGCTTGCCCACAAAGAATGGAAGACACCATAAAACCAGAGACTGCGACCAAAAGAAGACGACGTTCTCCCAGTTTGCTAGAGAAGAAACTAGTAAGGGGAATAAAT
>NZ_JBFRVD010000469.1:0-308 GCF_041474985.1 Vibrio sp. 10N.222.49.C9
GGCCAGTAGCCGATAAAGTTAGGTTTGCTTGGCTGAAGCTGCTGATGAAGTAGTCCCATCGCATCCTGAAACCATTCGCCATATCCTTCTTGATCCCCTAAGCCGAATAACGCGACGTGCTTGCCTGTTAGCGGTACGCCATCTATGTCGTGCCATAATGCTCCCCAGTCTTCTTGAAGTTCACCGAAATCCCATGTGGAAATCCCTAGAATCAAAAACTCATAGTCGTTCATTAGGGAGAGTGGGGTATCTTTTACATTGTGCAGATCTACAATATCGCTTCCAATGATGTCTCGAATTTTTTCTGC
>NZ_JBFRVD010000470.1:0-300 GCF_041474985.1 Vibrio sp. 10N.222.49.C9
CTCCAATCTTTCCTGCACCAGCGTCGAATAGGGCATCTTTTACCGCTTCTTTGTTCTCAACAGGAACAAAGAAAATGATCTTTTTCATCTAAGCACTCGAGAAATAAAGTCAATGAATAAGAGGATTGTAGAGTAAATATGAGCAGTTGTTTGCCAATCAATCGGTATACAGCGCAGGTATGACGTTTGCCTTTGAGAGCGTGATAAAGAGGCAGTTTTTCATTATTGGAACAGGGGTTAGATGCGGCTTTGTAAGACACCGTATTCAACAATAAATCATTACGGATACGACAAAAATTA
>NZ_JBFRVD010000471.1:0-405 GCF_041474985.1 Vibrio sp. 10N.222.49.C9
ATCGATGACCACGTATACCCGCGCGGCAAAATCATCCCCTTGCTTGGTGGTTTCTTGAAGTTCAGGGAGAGACTGTTTTACTAGCCATGACCAATTCATGTAAGGGGTATCGAGGAGGTCGATGCGCTTGTTGAGGACAAGACCCGAAGCAGCATTATCGCTACGTGCCTGTATTGCCGGTCGGTCTTTATATTCTGTGACATTGTAACGAGTTGGCGTGGTAATATCCTTGGTTTTCCATGCCTCCATTCCGCCGTGAGCAATATCGGTAATGTTTACCTGTGCGAATGCAGCGGGACTCATTAACATGCAACCCAAGAGCATCATTGCGAGCAGGCTATTATCTTTCATTGCGATTCCTAAGCCACTAAGTTTCATGTCTATAAGTAACTAGGATCTTACAAC
>NZ_JBFRVD010000472.1:0-294 GCF_041474985.1 Vibrio sp. 10N.222.49.C9
TACCTATCCAGATCATGAAGATTATCGATTGTCTCTGCAGCAGTATGAAAACAAGCTCTATGGTATGACCCATATTGTGATTGCGGACTCGGGCTACTATCAACGCCAAGTCAACGAAGCGGATCATGCTTGGATATACGACTACTTTCGACAAAACATAGAAGACATCATCACTTACACCAAACAAGATGTTATCGCTGAGGTAGGTCTCAGCTTCTTGCTCGCGGGGCTTGAAGATGATCCTGTCGTCTATAAAGCCCGAGAAGCCATCAGACAATCTATCGATGAAACCGG
>NZ_JBFRVD010000473.1:0-222 GCF_041474985.1 Vibrio sp. 10N.222.49.C9
GGAATAGATGTTCATCGTTGATAGACCCCAAGCCAACGCCACCAAAGCGCCACTGATGGCGAGTGGTACGGATACCATGATCACCAGTGGGTCACGTAACGACTCAAACTGTATTGCCAGTACCAAGAAGATGATCGCGATTGCCAGCAAGAAGGTGGTGTATAACGCACTTCCTTCGGTCACAAACTGACGAGATTCACCCATATAGTCATGGTTGTATCC
>NZ_JBFRVD010000474.1:0-219 GCF_041474985.1 Vibrio sp. 10N.222.49.C9
GAATAATATTCGTATGCAGCAAGCTCTACCGAAAGCCGCTTATATCGGCTTTACAGGTACACCGCTGTTACAAGACGACAAGACTGAAAACAAGTTTGGCAAGATTATCCACTCCTACACTATGCAGCAAGCTGTGGAAGACAAAACAGTTACTCCGTTGTTGTATGAAGAGCGTGTACCAGATCTGAGCACCAACGATAAAGCGTTAGATGCGTGGTT
>NZ_JBFRVD010000475.1:0-248 GCF_041474985.1 Vibrio sp. 10N.222.49.C9
CTTGCTCGATAAGAGCAGAAGGAACAGTGATGTCGTTTTCTTTAGCAAGGCCGTCGATTGCTTGATCTTTGATGCGAGTCTTAACAGCTTGCTTAAGTTCACGCTCCATGTTCTTGCGTACTTCAGCTTTAAGTGCGTCAACACCGCCTTCTTCAACACCGAACTTAGCAACGAACTCGTCAGTAAGCTCTGGAAGCTCACGAGCTTCAACTTTGTTCACTTTGATAGAGAACTTAGCGTCTTTACCC
>NZ_JBFRVD010000476.1:0-320 GCF_041474985.1 Vibrio sp. 10N.222.49.C9
CTACCGTGGTGATGGTTACATTCGTCGTCTTCCAAACGACCCATGGGGTAACGAATACCAATACCTGAGCCCTGGCGATAACGGTAACATCGATATCTTTACTCTAGGTGCTGACGGTCGAGAGGGTGGCGAGGGAGCTGCTGCTGATATCGGCAACTGGAATCTACAAGATTTCCAATAATTCGTAACTATAGTGAGACGTGATAAACGACAGCGCGGCTTTACCCTCCTAGAGATCATGCTAGTCATGGTCTTGGTGTCGGTTAGCGCCATAGCGGTAGTGGTTAATTTACCCACTAGCAGTTCAGATGCCGCAGAGA
>NZ_JBFRVD010000477.1:0-272 GCF_041474985.1 Vibrio sp. 10N.222.49.C9
ACTGTTAGGTGTAGAGGCACACCTAGTTGCTCGCCTAGTGGCAGAACGATAGGCATTGCCACAGCAAACACACCCCAAGAAGATGCCGTTGCAAATACTAGCGCGCCGGTAATCATAAAGATAATTGCTGGGAAGTAGCTTGCAGATAGCACTGGGCTCACGGTTTCGATGACAAATTGAGTAACACCCAACGAATCATTGACGTTCTTCAGCATGAAGCCACCAATAACCGTTGCGAGTGGTAGCAGCATCACCTTAATACCATCATAGAT
>NZ_JBFRVD010000478.1:0-466 GCF_041474985.1 Vibrio sp. 10N.222.49.C9
GTAGAAAGACTCACCCAATCCAGCACGTGTCAGTAGGCAAATCGGATTATGCCGTTGCGGTTATGGTCATTTGTGCTATTCCAGTTATCTTCACCAAAGAAATCGGTGAGTTTTTTGATGGTTTCACGATTATTTGCGAAAGTGGCCGTCTGTTCAGCTTCTTGCTCGGCCTTAATTTTCTCTCGCTTGAGTTTGGCTGCGTTGGCTCTGATTTGAGCTTGCGTAAGTGGCTTGATGATGACAGATTCAATGTGCTCGACCATTGCATCGTAGTCTTGGCCTCTGGGTGCTATAACGTGAACGTATGAGTTGTTAGAGATGCATGCTGAAAGGTTCGGTTCTTCGCATTGGCAAGTAAGCTCTTTGATGGTTTCTAGTTGCTCGCGAGAAAACTTTTGCCCTGGGTTTGGTCTTATTTTGACTGAGTTCGCAGCGCCTTTCTGGATGTAATGCTTTAATTCAATTG
>NZ_JBFRVD010000479.1:0-434 GCF_041474985.1 Vibrio sp. 10N.222.49.C9
GTCGTTATGTCATCACTTCAATTAACCAATGAAAAATTCATATTAGGAAGAACCAGTCGAGGCCTATTGCTCGCCTGCTACCTGTTCATGTCGGTTTGGCTAAGCTCTTTCTCCAATAGCACCCAAGGGACCATTGGCATATTTTTGATATGCGCTTGTGCTCTCGCAATGGTGATCTACACCTACAAGCGAGGCGTGGTGCGTTTCACCATTACCGACACGCATCTTCAACAGCATACGTTTAAGGGCGGTTGGGTTGTGAAGTGGCAGAACGTGTCGTCCCTTGGGCTATGTCGCAGTCATCAACCCACTCAAAGCTCCGAGCTACCTTGGATTGGCATACGACTTAAAGACCCTGTTCCATTCGTAAAACAAGCCTGCCCACGATTAATCACCAATCTACTCCTAGAACAAAGATCGCTCTTGTATCTAGG
>NZ_JBFRVD010000480.1:0-256 GCF_041474985.1 Vibrio sp. 10N.222.49.C9
CATTGGGATAGGACTTGCCCACGGGTTTAACTTATTGTTCGAGCCAAAGCGAGACAACCCTAGCTATCAGAAACTGAGGGTCGTCTTAACCAGTGTTGTGTTAACTTCTCACTTGGTGATGCTGGGGCTCTTTGTGCTTACCTGAATTTGCTGTGCTCCGCGTGATTTAAACTCAAATACCTTTGTGGGGCACACTTCAATGCAGCGACCACAACTGATGCAATCTTGGCTCATCACTCTGCGATCCCCCTCTTTA
>NZ_JBFRVD010000481.1:0-417 GCF_041474985.1 Vibrio sp. 10N.222.49.C9
GCGCTCTCCACATCAAGAGGATGAACTCCTGCAGAAGCATGAACCTGTGGAAAGGGAGTAATGAGCTCGATCATCTTTGGAAAAGCGTCAAGGGTCACTCCAACCGATAACAGTTGCTTGACGTTTGCTGCTTCCGCTTTAGCAATGACGTCGGCTACACCAGTGTGCAAGTCTTGATAATTCAGCTTATCAAGATGGCAATGAGAATCTACAAACATATAACACCTATAAAAAAACGCGCTATGCGCGCGCCTTGTAAACAATAATTTTAACTAGTACGAATAATCATCTAGTTTTCGTTTCAATGAGCCACTGACTTAATAGTAGTTCTTTATTAAGCCCAGTATGAAGGGTAAGTTGCTCAATAAGCTTGGCGAGTCTTCGTGTCATGTCAAACACCTGCTGATAATCTAAAAC
>NZ_JBFRVD010000482.1:0-283 GCF_041474985.1 Vibrio sp. 10N.222.49.C9
CTTAAACGGCTGGTCAGATAATTACCTAACAGATAACCCGCTGGAGTTAGCGCAAAATACAACCCAAAAGCGGATGGAGACAAGCTATAGTGCTGAGTCGCAATCAGTGGACCTGCGGATAAAAAGATAAAAAACGCGCCATTAGACAGCATGGTAATCAAGGAATTACTGATGAAGTATTTATCTTTCAAGAGCACTCTAAAGCCCCGATTGCGTGTCGTTGGCGTCCGATGTATTTTTGGCGCTGTCTCGCCCATATCAAAATACGCTAGCACACCCACAA
>NZ_JBFRVD010000483.1:0-321 GCF_041474985.1 Vibrio sp. 10N.222.49.C9
GTGGTAAAACTCCGAGTGAGGTGCTAGACGGTCTGTTAGGTGGTGTAGTCGTTAAGAGTAAGGCAAAAGAGATGGCTTTCTTTGCGACTAAAGATGAGGCGGCTCGTCGTGTTGTTGACGCTGTTCGAGTGAGGCTTGATCTGGATTCATCCAGTTTAATCCTAGAGCCGAGCGCTGGCCATGGTGCTATAGCAGATGTTGTTCGTTCGCTAGGTTTACCGGTCATTACCAATGAAATATGGGAAGATAATAGAAGAATCTTGGAGGCAAAGGGTTATCATCCTTATGCTTTCGATTTTCTTGATACTTCACTTGGTTCAT
>NZ_JBFRVD010000484.1:0-433 GCF_041474985.1 Vibrio sp. 10N.222.49.C9
CTACTGCAAGAAGTGCTGAACAATGAATTTACAGCACTTAGCGCCTTAAACGCACCGATGAGCGAATCACAGAAATCAGCTGCGCTTGGTCATGGTGAGGTGTGGTCATCTCGCCTGCTGGCCGCTCTTCTTAGCGATAAAGATATGGACAGTGTGGCTATTGATTCTCGTGATTTCTTGCGTGCTGAAATTGGTACACAGCCAGAGATTGACCGAGGATTGTCGTGGCCGTTAGCGAAATCAGTGGTCGCACAGCACCCACATCGACGTCTGGTGGTTACCGGATTTATGGCTCAGAACCAAGAGGGCGAAACCGTTCTGCTTGGGCGCAATGGCTCTGACTATTCGGCAACGATTGTTGGTGCATTGGCTGAAGTCTCTAAGGTGACTATTTGGAGCGATGTAGCAGGGGTTTACAGTGCCGATCCGCGCA
>NZ_JBFRVD010000485.1:0-285 GCF_041474985.1 Vibrio sp. 10N.222.49.C9
GGCATAGCTTCCAGTAGGGCTAGCTTTCCATAAAGCACACCGATACCGGTTGGCGCATATAGCTTGTGGCCAGAGAAAACGTAGAAGTCACAATCGAGGGCTTGTACATCTATGGGTTCGTGCACAATGCCTTGCGCACCATCAACCACGACGACTGTGTTAAATTGCCTCGCAAGGGCAATCATTTCCTCAATAGGATGGCGAGTACCTGTGACATTAGACACCTGACCAATAGCCAAAATCTTGGTATTGTCATTAAGCAGTGAGCGATACGCATCTAGATCC
>NZ_JBFRVD010000486.1:0-684 GCF_041474985.1 Vibrio sp. 10N.222.49.C9
GGCTCAATCCTACTTCATGCAATAAGGCAGCCCAGTTAAGTAGCTTGACCAATTCGCTGCTCTTTTCTAACTCCGTATCGGCAATCACTTGTTTAAGGAAATGCTTGCTGTGCTGTCTCACTCGATTAGCTTGCTCGACATCGATTCTGTGCTGAAGTGCTAGGTTCTCCGCTGTACGCATACGAATATCGGAATGTGCAAAGCGCTCTTCCATCTCATACATTGCCCCTTCCCGCAGGGCGCCGGAAGAGTAATGAAGCTCTTCGATCTCTAGGGACTGCAGAATGGCTTGTAAGATAGCAACGCCAGGAGCGAGCACCGACAGTCGCTCCTCGATAATGCCCTTGATCGCTATCTTCTCTACCTTCTTAAACTCACAAAGGTGCTTCACCAGCTTTTTGAGGCGCTTGGGTGTGATGATACCGTCTTCATAGTCCAGGCTAATCAAACACTCACGAATGGCTTTTACTGTTCCAGAGGACCCTAAGGTTAACTCCCAGCCATGTCGCTTGTATTGCTTCGCCAGAAACTCCAATTCTCGCAGGGCTGCAAGGTTTGCGGCAGCGAAGTTCTTGGTATTGAGCTTTCCGTCGCTAAAGTAGCGATGAGCGTAGCTAACACACCCCATCTGCTGGCTATTGACCAGCTCTGCTTCAAAGCCTTCGCCAATCACAAGCTCGGTAC
>NZ_JBFRVD010000487.1:0-335 GCF_041474985.1 Vibrio sp. 10N.222.49.C9
CTGGTGAGTTTGCAGCCTTTGCGCTTCAGATTGCTCTAGTGCACTTGTTGTTCAACGTAGCGGCAACCTTGTTCATCTTTGGTATTCCGTTCCTACGTGAACTGCCACTGAAGGGTGCTGATTGGATTTCAACAATGGCCATTAAGAACAAGAGCGTTGTTGCTGGATATCTAATTGCAGTATTCGTTGTTATGCCAGGTGCGATTATCGCGATGACGGCATAAACAACTATTTAAACCCCCATTTATTTGCATAGTGCGTAAAAATTAAAAGGGTTTAATAGCACAATGCCACTATGCAAAAAAAATGACGCACAGTAGACTGTCAATCCAAGC
>NZ_JBFRVD010000488.1:0-310 GCF_041474985.1 Vibrio sp. 10N.222.49.C9
AGCTACATTGCCACGAGATAGACGCTTGGTTATCTGCTCAGAGAACCAAACGAAAGGTCGTAGCATCCATACCATCCAATTTAGTATTCCTGCTGAAGTTGGTGCTAGTTGGCGCCAGTAGGTCGCACCAATCGTTTTTGGCACAATCTCTGAAAGAATCAGAATGCCAAGGGTAAGCACTGCAGAAAACACACCTAGCCATTGGCTTCCAAATACCACAGACGCTTGTGCACCTGCGCTTGCTGCACCTATGGTGTGAGCAATGGTATTTAGTGTCAGAATCGAAGCCAGTGGGCGATCGATATCAGAC
>NZ_JBFRVD010000489.1:0-341 GCF_041474985.1 Vibrio sp. 10N.222.49.C9
GTTCTAGGTAGATTAAAACCCGTTTTCTCACACTGACTTTCCAAAACCACATATTCTGGTTGGCCAAAATCAATCACATCTCTATGATGACGCTTGGCGTGAGCGTTTGTTATTCCTACTGATAAACTCGCTGCTAGCACCGAGCAAACCGTAACAAACTTTATAATGTTCAACATATAACTAAACTAACCTAATCCCTGTCCTGAGCTATTCGTATGTGCACATTACTGTGAGCCGCGTATTCTAACAGGCTATACGGGCTTTTATAACTGACTTTTGTCAATCTTTGATTGCATAACAATTCAAGCCTTAACGCTCGGCAGGCCTAGTCTCTGTAAGTT
>NZ_JBFRVD010000490.1:0-273 GCF_041474985.1 Vibrio sp. 10N.222.49.C9
GCCTTCACCAGCGCCTAGAACATCACCGTAAGAGAAGCCGCCACAAGCCACAAGGCCTTGGTATTCTTCAAGTACCGCTTGGCCTGTTAGGATATCGCTCATGTGGATATCAACAGAATCGAAGCCAGCACGGTCAAATGCCGCTGCCATTTCTACGTGAGAGTTGACACCTTGCTCACGCAAGATAGCCATCTTAGGCTTAACGCCTGTTGCAATGTATGGTGCAGCTACATCTTCACGTACATCAAAGGTTAGGTCTACGTTTAGACCTGG
>NZ_JBFRVD010000491.1:0-290 GCF_041474985.1 Vibrio sp. 10N.222.49.C9
GGACAGTAGTACCTTGATATCCAGCTTTAGGCCGATAGTGAACAGCAGTAAGGTGACACCAAGATCAGCAAGCTGATTGATTGCATCGTTGCTTTCGAAACCAAAGGCATTAAGAGTGAAACCAGCCAGCAAAAAACCGACAAGGGGAGGGAGGTTACAGCGCTGTGCGACAAAGCCGGCAACAAAAGCACCGAAAATGAGCATTATATCCATTTATGCAGTCTCGAAAGTGGTTGAGAAATTGGCGCATATTCAACCACAAACGAGTCTGAGATGATTGAACTTATTGC
>NZ_JBFRVD010000492.1:0-222 GCF_041474985.1 Vibrio sp. 10N.222.49.C9
CAATTAACCGATGTTGCTCTAGTGACCTACCAATTTAACCCATCTGTAGCGTATCGAATTGATGATAACGTTGCTTTTGCTGCTGGAAGTTGACTATGCATTGATCAATGCGAATACCAATAACATTGAGCTAGAGACCGAAGACAGTCTTGCTTTTGGTTACAACCTAGGACTGATGTTTGATGTTTCAGAACAAACAAAAGTCGGTATTTCCTATCGATC
>NZ_JBFRVD010000493.1:0-326 GCF_041474985.1 Vibrio sp. 10N.222.49.C9
GTATTGGCAAGCTTGAACATGCGCAAAACGGCACGCTATTTCTTGATGAGATAGAGTCGATGCCAATGCAGGCACAAATAAGATTGCTACGGGTTCTGCAAGAGCGCGCCATTGAGCACGTCGGCTCAAACTCCCTTATCCCAATTGATATTCGCGTTATCGCCGCAACAAAAGTGGACCTCAAACAAGCAGCCCAACAAGGCAGTTTCCGAGAAGATTTATACTATCGCCTGAATGTTGTCACCCTAGAGCTTCCCCCTTTGAGGGAGCGAAAAGAAGATATTGCGACCCTGTTCCACCACTTCCTACTCGTTGCCGCCTCGCGC
>NZ_JBFRVD010000494.1:0-390 GCF_041474985.1 Vibrio sp. 10N.222.49.C9
CCAGACTTATAGTTCAGGGTAGAAGCATCAACTTCATGACCTTTGGCATGACGAATCCAGCCCTTCTCTGACAAGACTACAGTGATAGGTTCACTTGGTAGTAGATCTTTCTCTGTCAGTGCTCTTGCTTCTGCACGCTCAACAATTGGAGAGCGGCGATCGTCACCAAATTTATCAGCATCCGCTTGAAGCTCCTTCTTAAGAAGGGTATTCATGCGTCGTTCGGAACCCAGTAATAGTTCTAACTGCTTACGCTCTTTTTCTAGCTCATCTTGCTCACCGCGGATCTTAAACTCTTCCAATTTCGCCAATTGACGTAATTTGGTGTCTAAGATTGCGTCCGCTTGAATCTCAGAAAGCTCAAAGCGAGACATCAATACTGCTTTTGGA
>NZ_JBFRVD010000495.1:0-400 GCF_041474985.1 Vibrio sp. 10N.222.49.C9
TTATCCAGTTTATCTAACGGTGAACCGGTAAGCTTATTGGTTGAGATGCTTTGATAAAATTCTACAGAATTTTCTAGCGTCTGCACAGAAACACCACGACGCTCAAAGAACAAGCCATACATCTTGCTACCAACGCCAATAGCTTTAAAGCGACGACGCTTCTCTTGCTCAACAGGCTTGAGCCTTAGCTCAATACATTCAGCAAGGAGTTGGTAAACGGTATTACGCATCAAACCACGGAAGTTTTTACTGTAGCTAAACACATCCACAGACTCAGGATGCAAAGCATCTTGGTGCATCTTACCTAAAATCGTTTTAAGGGCATCAAGAATACTGGTGTCACCACGGAAGTGCAGAGTACGCACTTCATGCCATGAATTTCGATACACCAGATCAACAC
>NZ_JBFRVD010000496.1:0-378 GCF_041474985.1 Vibrio sp. 10N.222.49.C9
GATCTAGCTATCTACTACATCGGTGGCGTAATCAAGCACGCACGTGCAATCAACGCATTTGCTAACCCTGCAACTAACTCATACAAGCGTCTAGTTCCAGGTTTCGAAGCACCAGTTATGCTTGCATACTCTGCACGTAACCGTTCTGCTTCTATCCGTATCCCAGTAGTACCAAGTCCTAAAGCACGCCGTATCGAGCTACGCTTTGGTGACCCAGCGGCTAACCCGTACCTAGCATACTCTGCAATGCTAATGGCTGGCCTTGACGGTATTAAGAACAAGATCCACCCAGGCGAAGCTATGGACAAGGATCTATACGACCTACCTGCAGAAGAAGCAGCTGAAATCCCAACAGTTGCAGCTTCACTACAAGAAGCG
>NZ_JBFRVD010000497.1:0-690 GCF_041474985.1 Vibrio sp. 10N.222.49.C9
AAGCCAACGTGGATGACTCCTACAGTCAATGCTATCGCTGAAAAGATGATGACGCATATCAATGATGCCGCTGCGGCTAACGCGCTGACGCTAACGGCGACAGCATTATTAGCTTCAAGACAAAGAGCGCTAACTAAGGAAAGCTTAATCAATCAGATTAATTGCTACCTTAGTATTTTACGCAATGTGCCATACACCAGTTTTGCCACCACTCCGGATAGCAGTGCTGAAGAGCTAGTAGCGCACGCTACCTCACTGGATAAGTTTGTGGTCGATTCTGACAGCATGGGTGAGATCATATCCTTAGACCGTCATCAATCTGTTCTGATGACCTACTATCGTAATAACATCATTCATATGCTCGCTCTACCTTCACTGCTAGCACAGCTAATTATCCAATTGCCTGACTGTACTATCACGAGATTGAAGCGCAATATCGCTGTTTTGTATCCGTTCTTACAAAAAGAGCTGTTCCTTTCATACGATAGTGAGCAACTGGAAGACAAGGTTGAACAAATAGTGCAGGAGTTTCTCTCTCAACAGTTGATTGAGGTTGAGGGTGATATGGTTAATCTTAATCAGACCAATATCCATACCCTGCAGTTACTGTCTCGCACTATCTCTGAAACACTGCAGCGCTATAGCATTGCTCTTAATCTACTGGCGGCTCAACCAGAGCTAGCTCAAGCA
>NZ_JBFRVD010000498.1:0-312 GCF_041474985.1 Vibrio sp. 10N.222.49.C9
GGGATAAAGTATCGAGCTTGCGTTGAATATCACCAGTTGAGGAGTTGGAATACCCCTTAATAGTGTCTTCCAATGACTTGAAAAGACCATCTGGACCATTCAAGATTGTTTCAACATCCATATTCAGTAGCGCATCATCAAATCTATCTGCATCGACTGATACTTTGCCATCACGACCAATCTCAATACCTACTTGATATAGTGACACACCCTCAAAAGTGCCCCGCATAAGGCTTTCTAGATTGCGAGCTATGCCTCGAACCGTCGAGTCATTTGCTAATAAGCCACGCTCTTCAGTATCACCACCAGTGG
>NZ_JBFRVD010000499.1:0-440 GCF_041474985.1 Vibrio sp. 10N.222.49.C9
GTGTCTTCTGAATAATACTATCGGAGAGTGGCTGGGGAGGATTATTGTACATGTCTTTGTTTTGGCGCTGACGCTGTGCTTCGAATAAGATCAAGGCGCTTGCCACTGATACATTCAAGGACTGAACCATACCTACCATAGGCACAATAATATCTTGGTCGGCCATCTCTACGGCCATTCTGCTGGTTCCGTCTTTTTCACTACCGAGGACGATAGCGGTGGGTTTGGTGTAATCCACTTCACGGAAATCAACAGCGGTGTCGGATAGGTTAGTCACTAGAATTTGCATACCTTGAGCTTTTAGTGCTTGGTAAGCTTGCTGGGTGGTGTCGTGAGTCTCTACTTCAACCCAATTGCGTGCGCCTGCGGAAGTGTGGCTCAAGGTACGCATTTTTTTGTTGGGCCAAACAGCATGTATCTTGTGCAACCCAACCGCATCT
>NZ_JBFRVD010000500.1:0-511 GCF_041474985.1 Vibrio sp. 10N.222.49.C9
GCTGATCCAACTGATGATATTCAGCAAAGGCTAAAGGTCTGTATGGATTCGTTGCAGGGTCTTGATCTTCGTATCGGCTTACCTACTAGAGACAACTTTAACGTTGACCTTAGTGAGGCTGAGATAGAGTCAATACTGTCTTTGACGGGTGATGATAAGTTACCTGTTGTGACTAAGGTTCACCTGCTGGGCCAGGGCGATACGTGTCCAAAGGCATCATCGAAGGCTCGTTCCTTGTTGGTTAAGATGTATGGCGTTGATGTAACTATGGATGCGATGAGGACTCGTCCGGTTTTTTCCTCGGAGAAGGTAAAATCTGAAATGAGTTGGATAGGTTGGGAGCGAAAGCTTCGAATCGTCGCTGATGAAGTCGCTGAATTGAAGCGAGGAGAAGCCGATTGTCCTTCACTTTACGAGTATTGGAATGATTTGTTTCAGGATGCTCCGCAAGAGTTCGTGCGTCAGTGGAATCTTGGTGTGGAACGTCTGTGTAGTAAACGCAAGACTGGAG
>NZ_JBFRVD010000501.1:0-221 GCF_041474985.1 Vibrio sp. 10N.222.49.C9
AATCGGTTCTAAGGCTATCAGCTTCTTCCAACGCGGCGGTAACGTCGTAGCGCAAACTGCAGGTCTCGGTGACTCTCCAAAATTGGAAGACATCTTAGGCACAGTAAACGCGATGTTGGAACACTATGACGAAGGTAAGATCGACAGTTTGTATTTGGTTTACAACAAGTTCGTTAACACCATGGTGCAAGAGCCAACGACAGCACAATTGCTGCCACACC
>NZ_JBFRVD010000502.1:0-275 GCF_041474985.1 Vibrio sp. 10N.222.49.C9
AGTGAGGTCTTTCGTTACGCCCGCAACCAAGCCGACTTTGTCGTTGGCAATATTCGCGAACAAAATGACGCCAGTACCAATACGGTTTTTCGTATCATCGACCATGTTGCGAAGGTTCTTGTTGTCCGCGCCTTCAAGTGCAGCAATAAGCACTTTAGTACCGTTGATTTCCTGTACCTTACCCATGATATTGGCACTTTCTGCCGCTACCATTTTGTCTTTCAGGTACTGAATCTCTTTTTCTAGTGATTTCGCTTTCTTCGCAGATTCAACTA
>NZ_JBFRVD010000503.1:0-420 GCF_041474985.1 Vibrio sp. 10N.222.49.C9
TAGTAGCGTTTATCATTGCGATGATCGCATGGGCGTTTAATCTGCATGTGCTATTCGGCGTTTTTATCTTAGCAACATTGGTCAAAGCCGCACAAAGTCAATAAATAAGCTTTGATACAGTTTGACCATCAGCATACATTTTAATAGATGTTTTGGGTCGGTATAGCGTTGTTTCTAACGTGAACTTGCTGACCCATAGGCTACTTTTACATTGCGAAAGTGGGCTATTTTAAGACATCGAATCTTAGCTTACGCTTGTCTAATTCTTCTTCTAGAAACTTCAATAACAGCTGTGTATCTGACTCGAAGTTCTCTTGATGGTTGCGACTATCTTTCCCTAAGTTAGTCAGTTCTAAGGCGTTTTCTATCAATTTCTGGCTATCCCTAACGGCTACTTCACCGGATGTTGCCCGTAGCTTC
>NZ_JBFRVD010000504.1:0-558 GCF_041474985.1 Vibrio sp. 10N.222.49.C9
GTCGTATCCTGAGATAGTGATAAGGTCGGCATAAGCCTTAGCCACACCCGTGGCAATGGTGCCAACACCCGGCTCTGAAACCAACTTCACCGATACTAAGGCATCTGGATTGACCTGCTTAAGGTCAAAGATCAATTGCGCTAGATCCTCAATGGAGTAAATGTCGTGATGAGGGGGAGGGGAGATCAAGGTCACCCCTTGCACTGAGTGCCTTAATTTAGCAATTTCTGCCGTCACCTTGTGACCAGGCAACTGACCGCCTTCGCCGGGTTTTGCTCCTTGCGCTACCTTGATCTGCAGAACATCTGCATTGGTAAGGTAATGAGGAGTAACCCCAAAGCGGCCTGAGGCGACCTGCTTAATGCGAGAGTTGCGGTTGGTACCAAAGCGACTTGGATCTTCGCCCCCTTCTCCTGAGTTGGAGTAGCCACCAAGATGGTTCATGGCTTGAGCCAGTGCTTGGTGGGCTTCAGGACTTAGAGCGCCGATGGACATAGCTGCGGAGTCGAAGCGCTTGAACAACTCTTTAGCGGGTTCAACTTGCTCATTGGCCAAAGG
>NZ_JBFRVD010000505.1:0-228 GCF_041474985.1 Vibrio sp. 10N.222.49.C9
AATATGAAAAATAGAGCAGAAGTCTTAGCTGAGTATTTCTCAGATGGTTTGGAAGTTGGGCAGTTTGAGGCGGAGTTGCTGGATACTCAGGGCGTTGGCCATAGAGTCACTATCAATGTTAATCCCCTATCAATTGCGCAAGAGATAGATGCTGAACAGGCTGATATTTATGGTTGCTCGGTTGAGCCAATGATCGAAGCAATGATGGCCGGTGTTCCTATTGAGGTG
>NZ_JBFRVD010000506.1:0-373 GCF_041474985.1 Vibrio sp. 10N.222.49.C9
ACTGTGCATGTACTCAAGGGTGAAGGTGGAGAATATACCGACGATTGGACCATTGAAGACGGGCTTATCAAGGTTAGCTACTCTGATGAGTCGGAAAGCTTTACGGCTTACTGGGCGCTGCTCGAGTCTATGGATCAAACATGGTCTATTAAATTCTTTGAGGAAGAAACGGTTGCAGGTGTGAGCGAAAGCTGGATATGGGCTGATACCGTGGTGCAACAAGATAGAAACGCACTGCAGTTTGACCCCACCAATCTGGTGTTGATGGAGCAAGATGACAACAACTTCTTCTTCCATGCTGATGGTAGTATGAGCTATATCGGCAATGATGACACTGAGCTATATGGGAACAGCTGGGTCAAAACCTCAGCTG
>NZ_JBFRVD010000507.1:0-275 GCF_041474985.1 Vibrio sp. 10N.222.49.C9
AGTAGGTATAGAAAGACGTACTTCCACCTTGCGCTCGGACCATGCGTGCGTTTACGCCTGTCGCTCTAAGGCCAAGACCAAAATCACTATTCAGCAGTCGGATAATAAACATGGCAGCAACAAGAACGAGAACGCCCACCACTAGAGGGCGAATCAGCATAGGATCGCCGATACTCTCAAACGGGGTAAGAATAGTCTCTTCACCCAGCAAGGCTACGTTAGGTCTACCCATAATGCGGATATTGATTGAGAAGGCGGCAATCATGGTAAGAACT
>NZ_JBFRVD010000508.1:0-328 GCF_041474985.1 Vibrio sp. 10N.222.49.C9
CACTTCATGCAAAAAGAGATCTTCGAGCAACCTACAGCGCTAATTAGCACTATGGAAGGCCGTATCTCTGCAGATTCAGTCATCACTAACGCTATCGGCGTTAAAGCAGAAGAAATCCTTAGCAAGGTAGAACACGTTCAGATCATTGCTTGTGGTACTTCATACAACTCAGGCATGGCTGCTCGTTACTGGTTCGAATCTATCGCTGGTGTAAGCTGTGACGTAGAAATCGCATCTGAGTTCCGTTACCGCAAATTCGTAACTCGTCCAAACAGCCTACTTGTGACTCTTTCTCAATCAGGTGAAACGGCCGATACGCTAGCTGCAC
>NZ_JBFRVD010000509.1:0-281 GCF_041474985.1 Vibrio sp. 10N.222.49.C9
GAGTCGCATTGGGCTCCTCATAATTTTCATTTTGGTTGGTCTGATTTGCATACTGATAACCTGCATACGCCATCCCAACTGAAAGCAGTGCTGATAGCACTCCAACAACGACACCCTTCGACATCGGCTACTCCTAATTTTCATGATTTCTAATACGGAGTTACTTAGGAACAACCAGAGAAGAGGAAACAATCAGATACGCCAGAATTAGATCGCTACTCGCCATCTAGGTCAGCATTAAATAGAGTTTTCAGTTGGATAGAAGGATTCAGCCAGGAAGT
>NZ_JBFRVD010000510.1:0-441 GCF_041474985.1 Vibrio sp. 10N.222.49.C9
GTATCCCAACGCTCATTATCCAGCAATAGTCCACCAATTACCGATTGCTCAGCCTCTAATGAATGTGGAGGCGCTTTGATTGCATCGACTTGGGAGTCTCGTTTTGTGTTTGTTCGTTGATCTACCATGAATGTGCTCAGTGACTTGCTGTTCTTTGCATTATACCAATGCTAATGATGATGTGTTTAGAAAATTATCTTTAATAGATATCATCATGAAAACTATTAACTTATTTCATTGTCTCTAGAATGGCAGCTTTGGAATTGAGATAATACCTACTGTATAATTTTTTACCTAAGCTTGACGCTTAACCAAAAAGTTGGGGTACAATGCGCCAGCGCTATTTTATGCTAGAGGTATTTCGTGTCTAAAAAATTGCTATTTTGTCTGGGGTCTCTGATGTGCTCAGTGCTCCATGCGGAAGAGCTTACTGATACGGAT
>NZ_JBFRVD010000511.1:0-367 GCF_041474985.1 Vibrio sp. 10N.222.49.C9
GGGCCTATGGATATCAGCTTTACTCAGAGCATGAGTGCCCTATTGCCTGACTTCACCATGCCAGGCCTGCCCAGCGCCGAATTGCCGGCACACGTTAACATGATAGTGCAGCAAGTCAGACTGCCTCGCACTCTGCTTGCTATCGCCATCGGCGGTATCTTAGCTATCTGTGGCACCGTTATGCAGGGATTGTTTCGCAATCCCCTAGCTGACCCTGGGATTATCGGTGTCTCTGCTGGAGCCGCACTTGGCGCGGCATTGGCTATCGTGGTGTTTGGGTCTCTTGCCGCGACCTACCCTGCTCTTCTAATGTTTGGCACCGTGCCTGTCTTTTCCTTTTTAGGCGGCGCCATTACGACCCTTGTGG
>NZ_JBFRVD010000512.1:0-466 GCF_041474985.1 Vibrio sp. 10N.222.49.C9
CTATATTTGCGCTACACTCAGACGGGAAAGCCACTAATTATAATGCAATATCACAGTTAACTAATTTCAAGATAATTGTTTACCAATTCATCTAGGCACTAAAGCTGCAAATTTGGTAAAATAACAGGCTAAATCAGCCCTTTACAGGACTCAATATTCACAATGGTTTTAGCTAAGAATGTCATCGATGGACTAGAAGCAGTTCCCGTTGATCCAAAAGACTTTAGAACACTTTATTCGGCTAAAGAGTTCAAAGCACAGCTATTAGAGCTTATCAAAACAGCCAAGAAGCGTATCTACATTGCCGCCTTGTATCTTGAGGACGACGAAGCAGGACGAGAGGTCTTTGGTGAGATCTACAAGGCAAAACAAGCTAATCCAGGATTAGATGTTCAGATCTGTGTAGATTGGCATAGAGCTCAACGCGGGCTGATAGGTGCTGAGTCATCTGATGGCAATGCTGCTA
>NZ_JBFRVD010000513.1:0-464 GCF_041474985.1 Vibrio sp. 10N.222.49.C9
GCTAAATGGCATGCATCTCGCGCTGCGTTTCATCATGATAAGAGTGCACACAGACTCGGTGGCTGGAAAGACAGTAACGCCTTGTATGTTGCTCTAAACGGCCAATACTCTTCATAGCTCCAATCGCTCAATTATTCGTGTGCTAGCTAGATTTTATCTACTGGTTACAGCGAATCTCCAATGACACTCGGCTCAAACCCACCACTATTTAAATAGTGCGGTAGCGCCTGTCTGTCATAGCCAAAATTAATTGAATTTACTCTGTCCTTAGGGATGGAGGGATAGCTTATAAATGAAGAACAAAGCCATAACTCATAAAAGCAGAAAGCGCATCAATCACTATTCTGCTTGGAAATACGTCGTACTTGTTGCCACTGTTATCATCCTTACGCTCAGTGCCATTCCTACATGGTTTGGTGAGAAGCCAGCAATACAGATACAAGTACCTGAAAAGACGGTATTTA
>NZ_JBFRVD010000514.1:0-287 GCF_041474985.1 Vibrio sp. 10N.222.49.C9
GCCCGATCTGTAGGACACTACGCTGATCTTATCTAACCCATCCAGGTGTTCTTTGTGTTCAGGATTCGCCATCAGTTTTTCTGTGTGATTCATTCCTTACTAAAAAAGATATCACTTGTTAGCGTATTTACCTTAACTACAAACACACTACCGGGATCGGATTCACGCTTAAACTGAAACCTGAACTGATCTATAGGGGTAAAAATGGGAAGGTCGGTACGTTCTGTTAGCTCGTAGCCACCGTCAAGATAGAGATCGCTTTGTATTGCAAGGTCATGTGCCCTTCT
>NZ_JBFRVD010000515.1:0-319 GCF_041474985.1 Vibrio sp. 10N.222.49.C9
CTTCTAGTATCTAAATTCGCTTAACAATAAGCAATGATTAAGATAACGCTTTTTCGATGTCAGAGCTTACTTCTGCAACTTGCTTAGTACCATCGAACTTAAGGTACTTAGTGTTACCTGCTTCTGCTTCTTTACCGTAGTACTGAACTAGCGGAGCAGTTTGCGTGTGGTATACACCTAGGCGAGCGCGAACAGTCTCTTCTTTGTCGTCATCACGAACAACAAGAGCTTCACCTGTTACGTCGTCTTTACCTTCCTCTTTAGGCGGGTTAAACACAACGTGGTAGGTACGACCTGATGGAAGGTGAGCACGACGACC
>NZ_JBFRVD010000516.1:0-258 GCF_041474985.1 Vibrio sp. 10N.222.49.C9
GGATACTATCCCAGTTAAGCAAGAGTCTGAGCCCGAAGTCAGTTGTAATACTTGTCGCGCTTGTTGCTGTCGATTAGAAGTAATGATCATTACCGATACAGGCGTCCCTGAAGAGCACATAGCAAGGGATAAGTGGGGAGGGGAGACCATGCTTCGTCTAGATGACGGATGGTGCTCTGCGGTGGATAGAGAGACCATGATGTGCACGATATATGAAAACCGCCCATGGATTTGCCGCGAATTCGAGATGGGTTCGTA
>NZ_JBFRVD010000517.1:0-359 GCF_041474985.1 Vibrio sp. 10N.222.49.C9
CTCGATAACATCGACGCGTTGCTCGAGGAAGACTTTGTAACCCGAAGCAGTAAGATACTTTCGGCGCTTATTGGTGACGAGCTTTCTGAGTCTCAAGTCTCTCAGATGGTAGACACTGCATTTCAATTTCCAGCGCCTATCAAATCAGTTAAAGATGGCACGTATGCACTAGAACTGTTCCACGGTCCTACTCTTGCGTTTAAGGACTTTGGCGGTCGCTTTATGGCTCAGTCACTAGCAACGGTTTCTGAAGGTGGCAAGATCACTATCTTGACGGCAACCTCAGGTGACACAGGCGCAGCGGTTGCTCATGCCTTCTACGGCATGGCGGATATCAACGTCGTTATTCTGTATCCAAA
>NZ_JBFRVD010000518.1:0-267 GCF_041474985.1 Vibrio sp. 10N.222.49.C9
TTATAAAGCCGACTCCGCAATGGATTTTGAACAGCCTTCCTCTTTTGTCGTTAACGCCTATGTATCAACCAACCTATCCGTAGGGGTGACGTTTGATAACATTACCTTCCTCAATAACGGAAACAACCGCTTCGAGATTGATGCAGAAATTCATGACGAGCCCGTTGTGTATTATGGACGAGGCTATGACTCTACCAGCGTTGATGATAACAAGGTGCTGTATACGGAAACCTTAGTGACACTAACCCCACGTTGGTATCACCGTAT
>NZ_JBFRVD010000519.1:0-310 GCF_041474985.1 Vibrio sp. 10N.222.49.C9
GTATTACTCGATATCTTCAAGCAAGAGCTTCAGCAATACATTGGTCAAATTGAAGGCGTAGCTGCTAGCGAAGAGAATAGAGAGATGATTGCTCGTACCTGTCACGCGATAAAAGGCAGTGCGCCGAGTTTTGGTGCTGCCTTACTCTCAGAAAAGGCCACCGAAATGGACGCCTTTTACAAACAACAGCAGCTGCAAGATTTTGACAGTCAATGCGACGAGCTAATCGCACTATTGCGACGCACAGTGTTTAAGTTGGACCAATTACAAGCCCAACTTCATTAGATACCAGTTACAGCTGCTCTAAAAC
>NZ_JBFRVD010000520.1:0-267 GCF_041474985.1 Vibrio sp. 10N.222.49.C9
AGGCATTGTTGTTCCCTTGTCTCAATTAGGATCTTTCTAGCAGAGTATACAAGGACATTTGGGGTTGATCATCCAATACTGCTCTCAAGGCTGTAAAACTGTGTTTAATGTATCTTTACCCCACAAAAAAGCGCCCCAATAGGAGCGCTCTTAAACAATGGTTGCATCACTTTAGATCAAAGATTGTCCAATCGAATATGGCTGTTCTTCAAGTCATCACGAGTAATACCCTTTCCATCATTCATGTTATTGAAATGACGCAAAACT
>NZ_JBFRVD010000521.1:0-291 GCF_041474985.1 Vibrio sp. 10N.222.49.C9
GGTAGCACAATTGTGTAGGTCGCAAGTAATAGCAGGGCTGAACAAACGAGCGAGCCAATACCTTGAATGTTTGAGCCCAACTGAATAACGGCTAGTCCAGCAAGCGTAATCAACGGGTACAAGATCAATCTCAAGCTACGATATGGAAGAGCATGGTGGCGCTGTGAAAGCTTATAAAGGATGAGCGCACGAATTAACTGTGCGATCCCGATACTCAGCATGATTGACCAGATACCCCAATGATAGGTAAATCCGCACCAGATTAAGGTCAATACAGTAGTGCAAAGGTTA
>NZ_JBFRVD010000522.1:0-251 GCF_041474985.1 Vibrio sp. 10N.222.49.C9
ACGTACTATTATGAAGAACGAAAAGGACAAGACTACATTCAGTTAGGAACAACAGGTGGGGTATTTACACCGTCTGATCGTGGCTTTCATATGGATCATATTATGTGGGTTTCGGTTTCTGAAGGCGAGCCAATCATCATAAATTTAAAACTAGATAGTTTGGTTGACAAGTATGGTAAACCTTTACTTGATCTCAATGAAAGTAAGTAACTCAATTATGATTGCTCATAGTGATACAGACATTATTAGGT
>NZ_JBFRVD010000523.1:0-289 GCF_041474985.1 Vibrio sp. 10N.222.49.C9
TCAATGATCGCGACATACAGCGCTTAACCCGCGAAGATAAGGTGCAGGATTACCAAGCGACACATGATATTGGTAAGTTAGGCATCGAGCGGTATTACGAAGATCTCTTGCACGGTAAACCAGGCTACCAAGAGGTTGAAGTCAATAGCCGCGGCCGCGTCATTCGTACCCTAAAATATGAACCGCCTACTCCGGGTGAAGATATCGTTCTTAACATCGATATTAAGCTACAAAGCTATTTGTTCGAGCTTCTGGATGGTCGTCGAGGCAGCGCGGTTATCCTTGAGCT
>NZ_JBFRVD010000524.1:0-299 GCF_041474985.1 Vibrio sp. 10N.222.49.C9
TTGTCGTAGTGCTCATTTTCATTTCCGAGATAGTTTTCAAAACTTTGCTTGGCGAAGGTCGGGTGCCAACGATAAATAGCTCGAAGATGGTTGGTTTCTCTCTTTCTGGCCTTCTTCATCATTGGGTTTAGCGAGACACCGCCATAGATCCAACAGGAGGTATCGCGAGTGAATAAATGGTTGGGCAGTGGGTCAATAACAAAATCCAGTGCCTTGTGCATCTTCGGCAGTATTGACGTCGAAGTTATGGACAGCTCTGAATAGGCAAGACCGCCAGTGAGTACGGTGGCGAGATGATC
>NZ_JBFRVD010000525.1:0-260 GCF_041474985.1 Vibrio sp. 10N.222.49.C9
CTGCAACGTCCACTTTCTATCTTTATGATTGAGGACATTGAACTCAATATCACTGTGGCGCGCTCGTTGATTAATAGCTTTGGCCATTCGGTTGATGTGGCAATGACAGGCAAAGAAGCCTTGAGTAAGTTTGAACCCACCAAATACGACATCGTGCTGCTGGATATACAATTGCCGGATATGACAGGGTTTGATATCGCTAAAGAGCTACAAAGTCGCTATACAAACCTGCCTCCTATCGTTGCGCTAACAGCTAACCT
>NZ_JBFRVD010000526.1:0-304 GCF_041474985.1 Vibrio sp. 10N.222.49.C9
CACATCCACCACAAAAACAATACGACAAATCGATGCAAACCATTGAGCGATTGATAAAACAGCACAATGTGGATTTGGTGGCGATTGGTAACGGTACGGCCTCACGTGAATCTGACACCTTTGTTGGCGACATCATCAAGAAGGGCGTCAAGGTACAAAAGATTGTGGTCAGTGAAGCGGGGGCTTCTGTGTATTCAGCCTCTGAATTGGCGGCCAAAGAGTTCCCGAATATGGATGTGTCTTTGCGTGGCGCGGTGTCCATTGCCCGCCGATTACAAGACCCACTTGCTGAGCTTGTTAAAAT
>NZ_JBFRVD010000527.1:0-320 GCF_041474985.1 Vibrio sp. 10N.222.49.C9
CGTACATCTTCTATAATCTCAGACTGAACTCCAGACTCGTGCTTCACAATTTTCAATAATTGTTGCTGTAAGTCTCCAATTGGAATGATCAGTCGTCCGCCAACCGCCAACTGGTCAACAAGAGCTTGGGGAAGCTCCGCTGCTGCCGCTGTTACAATAATAGCGTCAAATGGTGCATGTGCGCCCCACCCTTTCCAACCATCACCATATTTCGATGACACATTATAAATATCGAGCTTAGACAAGCGACGCTTTGCATCCCACTGCAGCGTTTTAATGCGCTCAATGGTATGCACACGTTCAACCAACTGTGCTAACAC
>NZ_JBFRVD010000528.1:0-316 GCF_041474985.1 Vibrio sp. 10N.222.49.C9
CCGCAGGCCAATACCATCAGGCTGAGGCCTTTGGTCAGAGCGACATGTTTGGCGTATTAACTGATACTCACTCAGATGTAGAGCAGGCGTACGCTCAAGTTCCTGAGTGGCCAGAGAAGGTATGGCTAGAAGGGGAGCGCGAAACCCTTGGTTTGTACCTAACGGGTCACCCAATTAATCTGTATCTTCGTGAACTGGCTAAATACACCAGTTGTCGATTGAACAATGCGACTCCTACAAGACGAGACCAATCGGTGACCTTAGCAGGTCTTGTTATTGCGGCTAAAGTGATGACGACTAAGCGAGGAACACGTAT
>NZ_JBFRVD010000529.1:0-738 GCF_041474985.1 Vibrio sp. 10N.222.49.C9
CATCGGTATGGGTAACAACCCAATGGTGGGTGCATCTGTGGCTCTTGCAGTAGCAGTTGATGAAGCGCTAAAAGCAAAAAGAGTTTAATAAATAGTTCTGGAAGTTAGCTGACCATCCCTCTTGTTCTACTCATGCGTTGTCATGAATAGCAGCTAACTTCTAGTCTTATGCCCAAATAGATGGATCTCTACCGCCAGATTGATATCTATTGTTATCACCATTGAGCTTTCAGCTGACAGCTAACAGCTAACAGCTAACAGCTGAAGGCTAGAAATTATGATGATACCAAGACAACTAGTGATACCGCTCATTGCTTTTTGCTTGTGGGCACAAAGAGCAAACTCTGTCCGATGAGTTTGCTCTTTTTCCTTTTGTAAATTAACAAGTTCACTTGTAGAGTTGTCACTTTGTAGTATTCAAGGATGAATCAATGTCTGCGTTTTTGGCTGGCTTTTCTATTGGTCTATCACTCATTTTGGCTATCGGAGCGCAAAATGCCTTTGTCATAAAGCAAGGCTTGCTTAGGCAGCATGTATTTTGGGTCTGCTTGGTATGCGCCGTTTCAGATGCTCTGCTGATCAGTGCCGGTGTCGCAGGCTTCTCTGTGGTAGTGAAGGCTTACCCTCAAGTGGAAGATATTGCGCGATATGGCGGTGCATTGTTCTTGATTGTGTATGGCACTAGCAGTCTGTGGTCTGCCTTTAAGAATAAACATACATTAGACCCAACCGCTAAAG
>NZ_JBFRVD010000530.1:0-459 GCF_041474985.1 Vibrio sp. 10N.222.49.C9
CACCCAGTGCAATTGAAAGACCAAGAAGTGCTAGGATGGATAGTGTTAATTTGCTTTTCATGGCTCTGTCCTCGTTTGTTTGTACATCTTAAACATAGGCCCCTGAATGAATATCAATGTAAGCTAATGTAAAGTAGTGCAAAGACATAGCTTGAACGAAAAAGCAGATTATCCTCGATGATCTAACTCACTGATTTCAGATAGAATTTGATACTGTTCTTGTTGTGGTAACTCTATCTTTATCGTCGAGCCTTGCTTGGTTTGTTGAGGGCGAAGATAGGTGTCCGCCATGCGTTTGATAGAACGAAACGCCGCGTGTTCTTCGCTCGCAAGTAAGTTGCCTTGTAGGTCGTAAACATCAATCTTGAGGTCAGCCTTTATCACCGGCTGCAGACCATTGTTGGTGATCTCAGTGTCAATGACTAAATAGCCGTCATTCCATTGCGTACCGACAAGGTT
>NZ_JBFRVD010000531.1:0-377 GCF_041474985.1 Vibrio sp. 10N.222.49.C9
CTCTACCGCTAAGCCGTAAATTCGCGCCAAATCGATAATGAGGTTAATGGCATACTTCTTAACGTTCAGTGTCTTCTTATTCTCACCCGATTTTTCTAAAACAAGGCTGTTGAAGATACCTAATGGCGGACTGGTATTCACTGCATCGTTTGTCAATGAAACTAAGAACTCTCGGCTGTTACGAATGTTCATATGCATTTCATCGCGGAGTATTTTTTCAAAGTCATTGTTGCCGTAAACGGAACGAATTTCTAAGAATACACTGATGTTAAGCAGGCGCTCGTATTCTGGATTTGCTACCCACTTTTTGTAGTAGTGCTTCCACATGCTAACCGGTTGCAACCATTTCGGGTTTGCCGCCATGTAGTTACCAGGAC
>NZ_JBFRVD010000532.1:0-547 GCF_041474985.1 Vibrio sp. 10N.222.49.C9
GTTGGTAGTGGTGATGAGGTTATTACAACACCACGCACATTTTTAGCTTCCGCTTCGTCAATTGTTACTTCAGGCGCAAGCCCTGTATTCGCTGATGAGGACCTTAATAGCCAGAACATAACAGCTCAATCAATTGAAGCTGTTTTAACGCCTAACACAAAAGCGGTAATTGTGGTGCATCTCGCAGGCATGCCTGCAGAGATGGACGACATTATGGCGCTTTCTAAGAAGCATGGCTTTTATGTGATTGAAGATTGTGCTCAGGCTCATGGTGCTAAATATAAAGGCAAGAGTGTTGGCACAATAGGTCATATTGGTGCATGGTCTTTCTGCCAGGATAAAATCATGACCACAGGTGGTGAGGGCGGCATGGTGACCACGAATGATAAAGCTCTGTGGTCAAAGATGTGGTCTTATAAGGATCACGGGAAGAGTTTTGATGCTATCTATAACCGTGAACACCCGCCTGGCTTCAGATGGCTACATGAAAGTTTTGGTACCAACTGGCGAATGACAGAAATGCAGGCTGTTATTGGTCGTATTCAGT
>NZ_JBFRVD010000533.1:0-244 GCF_041474985.1 Vibrio sp. 10N.222.49.C9
CCCAATGCGACTCATGTTGTAAAAGGTGTCCTTGTTCAGATCCCTGCGCAGTACAGTCGTTATCAGCTCTTGAGTCTTGATTTAGCGGTAGTCGTCCCAGAATCAAGGATTGCTGACCTCGAAATGAACGAAATGTATGTACGAAACGCCATCATTATGCATCTGACTGGTAAAACAGAAGCATTCTACAAGGTGGATGCTTTCGAACCGTTACTTCAAAGCGATCTAAATGCCCTTCTAAGTG
>NZ_JBFRVD010000534.1:0-417 GCF_041474985.1 Vibrio sp. 10N.222.49.C9
ATCCACCAGCATACGACCAATGTCTGCAGAGTTATCCAGCTTCAACGTTAGACGAGCGCTGCCTTCAATAGCCTCACAGGTGGTTTCTTCGATATTGGACAGCCCATCTACCGCATCTTCCATCCTGACACACAAGCTCTCTTCCACCTCCATTGGTGAGGCACCGGGATAGACGATGGTCGCCATAATGTAGGGAGGCGAAAACTCGGGAAAGGTTTCTCTCTTGATGGTGGGTAAGGTAAGAACACCCACCAAAAAGATGAGAAGCATCAGTAGGTTGGCTGCTGTTGGGTGTCATGCAAAAAAACGAATCACGCGTCACCCTCCGATGCTTGAGGCTCGTCTTCAAGCATTTCAAGCTTCAGCAACATACCCGGTATCGCCGGCAATAGATCGTTAAGAATCAAGGTATCCCCG
>NZ_JBFRVD010000535.1:0-353 GCF_041474985.1 Vibrio sp. 10N.222.49.C9
GCTTTAGATGAAATCAAAAAATACTATCATCGTTGCCAGTATGTCAGTGACCTTTTGGCGGTCGATGATGAGTTTATTAAGGTAGCGATCCTCAATTTTGATGGCTCTGAAGAGCTTATCTATCCAAGTTTTAGCGTGCAGTTTGGTGAGTCACATCAAGTCGTAGTCAGTGCCAAGATCTGGCTAGATGTCATGAACAAGCATGCCTCCAAAGGGGCAGCGATTAAACACCTGCAAAATACTTTGGGCTTCACATTTGAAGAAACGATGAGTTTTGGCGATTATCTAAATGATCTAGAAATGCTCAAAGAAAGCTATCACTCTTATGCGATGGCCAATGCACACCCTAAGAT
>NZ_JBFRVD010000536.1:0-293 GCF_041474985.1 Vibrio sp. 10N.222.49.C9
TGGTTTCTAAATAGCTTTGGTAGATAGAACACTGAACAGCCACAGTAGTTCGCCACTTCATCAGCGGTAATGCGTTGTGTGTAGTGTTCGTTCACGTACTCTAAAGCTCTGGTGATTTTACTCATTGTTTATAAACACTTAGTTATTCCCTCTTATGTATAAATCCACCGTAGCGAAATTAAACGGGCATAACTATGTTGTTTCGAGATCCGCGTTTGCATATGACATACAAACAGAAATAAACGTAATTCCGTATCACGGTTTTCAGATCAAAAAAAGAGCAGATAAACCGC
>NZ_JBFRVD010000537.1:0-350 GCF_041474985.1 Vibrio sp. 10N.222.49.C9
GAACAAGGGACATCACCATGCCTAGAGACTGAGTCCAGTCTGGCAGTGCTGTGTAGTGTAGGTGGTGCGGACCAGCCCAAATGTATAGAGACACTAGAGCCCAGAAGTGAACGATAGAAAGACGGTAAGAATAAACAGGTCGTTCAGCTTGCTTAGGTACGAAGTAGTACATCATACCAAGGAAACCAGCAGTCAAAAGGAAGCCAACAGCGTTATGTCCATACCACCACTGAATCATGGCATCGACAGCACCAGAGTACATCGAGTATGACTTCATTGGAGAGACTGGAATTGCCATGCTGTTTACGATGTGCAATACCACAACAGTAAGGATAAAGGCTCCGAAGAAC
>NZ_JBFRVD010000538.1:0-465 GCF_041474985.1 Vibrio sp. 10N.222.49.C9
AGGTGCGGGTGGCTGAGGCTTTACTTCTTTCTTTTCGGCCTTTTTTTCAGGTTGAGCGAGAGAGACAAACTTAATGCTGACCGCATGTTCTTCATTGTTACTTGCGAGGCTTATCTCCTGCCTTGGCGCAGAGAAAGAAAGAGCAACCCCATGAATTAAAAGGGAAACACCGCCAGCGAGTAGATATCTGTATTTCTTCACAGTGTTTGAGAACCATTACCAATTACGTCCTAATAAAAGGCATTATGCAGATAATACGAATAATATCAATTATCATTTGCATTATTTATCATGATCAATATAGTAGTCACAAATTCGAGCGAATGAGATTTGTTCTCATTTAATTCTGTGGCACAAATAATAGCAATTCGCCACGCAGAACATTGAAAAGCAAGAAGAAATAATGAATCTTGAATTGAACAACCCAGCCCTGCTTGACCCAGAAATAGTGGGTAACCATACGCC
>NZ_JBFRVD010000539.1:0-284 GCF_041474985.1 Vibrio sp. 10N.222.49.C9
GCTTTAACTCTATTTATTAGGAGGCAATACTGATTGGCTAACTACCTGATCTTCAAGGCTAAATCTTTCTGATTGAGGCTCTCAAGCTAAGCTATTCATGCTTGGATACCGTTTTGGAATGAAGTGTTACCACTTTATGTTGCATTCTCGATTTAACTCAGTAGAATGCGTCGCTCCTAGATCATCTAGTAGCATATTACATTTTGTAAGTTGCCTAACTAGGGGATGAGGTAGAGGCGCAGATACTATCAGTAGCTAACAATAGAGTGATGTCGTTGTAATTG
>NZ_JBFRVD010000540.1:0-328 GCF_041474985.1 Vibrio sp. 10N.222.49.C9
TTCCTATCCCAATAGCAAGTATTGACTATGCCAGTCTAGAAACAATGGCAAGCTCAAAAGGCTGCACTCTTGAGCAAGTGGGACGTCGCTTGATTAGCAATGTTGTAGTAGTGAGGTCAAGCAACGGAGAATACAGAGAGCTGTGGGTAAGCCCGAGCTACCGCGATTACACAGCGGCTTGGAAGGCGGTATTCGGACCCGTGTCAAACATTCATCAACGATGGCAAGCAGTAGCAACTAGCAGCACTTCAAGCACCTACCACCTCGATCATGTTTTATCTTCAGCTATTGCAACTAAAATAACGTACGCCTATGTGCGCTTGTTCCC
>NZ_JBFRVD010000541.1:0-266 GCF_041474985.1 Vibrio sp. 10N.222.49.C9
AGTCAATTACCACCAAACAACCCCGATTTTTTTCAAGGTGTTTTTTGTAGCCTGTAGCTTTGAGTAGTGTTTAAGAAATTCTTGGTTATGCTGTGGGTACTGATTATTGGCCTTGAATTGCACATGGTGGAGCTCAAAGTTGAGTACCTTTCCTAATCCTAAGATGTCTAAATACTCAATCCCGTTATCATAATTTGGTCGATTTAAAGGAGCACCTGCTGTTAAATTGGTTTTAATTTTTCCTTCAAAGCTTCTTCCGAAGTGCA
>NZ_JBFRVD010000542.1:0-248 GCF_041474985.1 Vibrio sp. 10N.222.49.C9
CTATAAACTGAGCACCACCAACGGTACAGTTAGCGACTGCGCTGTCATATTCAGAACGAGTGCCAAAGTCAGAGGGTTGGTCCGTGATATCATCCCACGGTGAATCACCGCTCTCACAGAGTGTCTTTCCTTCATAGGTAACGTTGGTAAGGACCTCTTCAGCCCCATCCCTAGAGATAGTTAATTCGTCATCCGTTTGTGAGACAAGAACCCATTGCTCGGTTGAGAAATCTTCATAAGTTATCATC
>NZ_JBFRVD010000543.1:0-297 GCF_041474985.1 Vibrio sp. 10N.222.49.C9
TCTTGATTGAGTCCGTTAAGCGTAACTTAACACACTCTAGGCAGGCAATGAAATACAAATGCTTATCAGTTAATAGTAGGTGCGCTTACTGGCATAATGTAAATGCAACTTGTCTGTCATAAGTTCGTAATGCTTTGATTTTAGGGTACTTGCACAACAACACTTCCATAACAGCACTTCCATAGCTACGTGGGCACAAACACAAAGGTACACAATGAATTGTCTGAACAAGTCTCTTATTGCACTGACTACGTTGATAGGCGCAACGTCAGTATGGGCTCAGGATCTCACCTCAGT
>NZ_JBFRVD010000544.1:0-280 GCF_041474985.1 Vibrio sp. 10N.222.49.C9
GCTGGTATCGCGTAGTGTTGGGTCCATACGATCGCAAGCGAGATGCTGAGCGCGATAAGCATAAACTGCAACGCGCCAAGATTGAGCCTTGTGTTATTTGGAAAGACACCGGTAACTAAATCTCTTATAGCCTCAGTAATCACTGGGGCTTTTTTCTGACGAGTGAACAATCTCGTACTACCTCTACAGTCCACTTACCTTGAATTTGCTTACGACGATCCCCATTCTATTTCTATCTCACTGGTGAAATAAGAAGGAAACCTCGTGACTACCATAGTAT
>NZ_JBFRVD010000545.1:0-235 GCF_041474985.1 Vibrio sp. 10N.222.49.C9
TCTTTCGCCAGTTCAACGGCAGCGCGAGTCAGGTGACCTTGGTGCATTTGTAGTTTGCTTTCAAAGCGCTCAAATAGCGTGAATGCATCGGCGGTACCGCCAGCAAAGCCTGCCAGTACTTTGCCATTGTAGAGTCGGCGAACTTTCTGTGCGTTGCCTTTCATGACGGTATTGCCTAGAGATACTTGTCCATCACCAGCGATGACGACTTTATTATTTCGGCGTACGGATACTA
>NZ_JBFRVD010000546.1:0-484 GCF_041474985.1 Vibrio sp. 10N.222.49.C9
ATCTGGTACTTCTCATCCGGTGGCGTGGTGGGTGATGTGATCACCAGTCTGGCGCTTCCAACGCTCAACAGCCTGGGCAGTACCCTTGCGCTGCTGTTTTTCTGGGGTGCATCTTTCACTCTGTTTACCGGTATCTCTTGGCTATCGATTGTTGAACGAATCGGTCAGGGCACCTTGTGGTGCGTGACCTCTAGCCTGAACTTTGTCCGTGGTGATAAAGAGCAGGTGCTTGAACCTACGCGCCTTGACGATCAAAAGTTGGTTTATGCAGATACTTCCCCTGAAGCTCTGCAACCTACCTTAGAGAATACTGAGAGTCCGATAACAGAAGATCCGTTGCTCGCGCCATCTACTGAAGCGCTTGCAGAAGAAACCCCATACAAGATCTATATGCCTGAGGACAGCGAAGAAGAAACCTTTACCTTCGATAGAACCAGCAATCTTAATGCGCCAATAGATCAGCTTGAGCGCGATGCCCAACTGG
>NZ_JBFRVD010000547.1:0-228 GCF_041474985.1 Vibrio sp. 10N.222.49.C9
GTCTTGAACTCTTCTTTGTACGGTTGCAATTCGCGCCACCATGCATACTGAGCATGACTACTTGGCGACTCTACATCGACCATTTGGCCAAATAGTGGAGTGACCAATTGAACCTGCTTACTGTTTGCATGGACAAGAGCGCGCTCAAGTGGCTCAAACCAATCATGCAGAGCAAGATCGAAAGTGGAGTTATGGATAGGTAGCATTGCCTTGCCTTTAAGGTCTATG
>NZ_JBFRVD010000548.1:0-420 GCF_041474985.1 Vibrio sp. 10N.222.49.C9
TGCTGAACTAAGAGCGAAAGACAGCAAAGCAGTGTTAGATTTTGCCCAGCAGAATAACCTTACCTTGTATCTTCATGAGGGGCAGAGCAAGCCGAAAAAAATGTGCGGCGAATCACCAAGGTGCAATGAGACAGGTTTCGAGTTGGATTTCTTGCCTACCGATTTTATTCAGGTTAATCGCTCTGTGAATCAACAGATGGTTTCTCAAGCTATCGAATGGCTTGATGTGAACGAGAATGAAAGAGTGCTGGATCTGTTCAGTGGCGTTGGCAACTTTACCTTCCCACTCAGTGCTAAGGCAAAAGCGGTGGTTGGCATTGAAGGGGTCGATGAGATGGTCTCTAGAGCGAGTGACAATGCGAAGACGCTGGGCATAGATACGGCCGAATTTTATCAAGCTAACCTTGCAGAGCTTACCGG
>NZ_JBFRVD010000549.1:0-476 GCF_041474985.1 Vibrio sp. 10N.222.49.C9
TCAACCCTAGGTGAGCGTGTAATCCTTCTTGAGAACGCTCAATGTGCATTATCTCAGGAAATCCTACGCTTCCACTTAGATGAAGACGCCACAGCTGAATCTAAGGTCGCATAAGATGGCTAAAGTTCTCTTATCCATCGACCTGAACGCATTTGATGCACCAGAAGCAGCTGCGCTTTCATGGCTAAAAGAGAAGAACCAAAAACTCAATGCTGGCGTAATATCTCAGAAGGAATTTGATAGCAGTATCAAAGATCTCCTAATGACAGGTATGCACATAGGTAAAATCAATAGCAAAGCGATTCCTCGCTTAGCAAACAACCTAGATGCACCGCTAAGCGCTAACAGAGTAGGTGAGTTGCTTGGTGTGAAAGCACCAAACCAACCAATACCAAGACATTCAAGCACAAGCTCAGTAATTATCGGCGGGAATACAAGCCACCAACAAATTACAGAACTAACTGACAGCCCTACTA
>NZ_JBFRVD010000550.1:0-283 GCF_041474985.1 Vibrio sp. 10N.222.49.C9
GATGCTAGCGGAGCATCCTCATCGATTCTCTAAGACTATCTTTGCGGAGATGAGAGGGGTCTCTGATGAAAAGGGCAACTCTCCATTTTGGGAGTGGTTGCAGGAGCACTTCTTCTCTATCGATTTCACTATGGCCGATTACCTCACTGGCATTGGCAAGAAAGGCTTTATTGCTGACCTGATGCCAAAGCTGCCGATCTACATCAATCTATTGAGTAAAGAGGCACAGGCGGTGATTGGTGAAGTACACGATAATACCCGCCCAGCATTGAAACTGCTTGAG
>NZ_JBFRVD010000551.1:0-399 GCF_041474985.1 Vibrio sp. 10N.222.49.C9
GTTTAACCATGCGTCGTTGAGGTTCGAGTTTGCGTCCCAGGTTTTAGTGCCGAGTTGGCGGAACTGTTCTGCGTTGTCGTAACCACGGATGTATCCAAGCAGCTCAGCAACAGCCGCTTTCCAGAAGCTTTTGCGGGTCGTCACCAATGGGAAAGCGTTATTCGCTACGTCATAGGTTAAATCTGCATTGATAACAGTCAAACAACGCTTGCCAGTGCGCTGGTTCTCAATCCAATGCCCTTCATCAACGATACGGCGACATAGGTCTAGATACTGCTTCATTACTTCTCCTTCGCCTTGTTCACTTCAAGGGACTTCTGGTTGAATTTGTATGCCCACCACATCATAGCGGCGCCAATTAGGATCATTGGAGTTGAAAGTATTTGCCCCATAGAGATC
>NZ_JBFRVD010000552.1:0-302 GCF_041474985.1 Vibrio sp. 10N.222.49.C9
GTGATAACGCTTGCCTTGTGTACTGCATCGTAATTTGTATCGCAGTGCTGGGTGTTTTAGGTATGGCGGTGTATGGCTCTTTGGTTACCTTCTGGCCTTGGAACAAAGCACTAACCCTAAACAACTACAACTTTAGTGAGCTAAGCACCTACGGCTGGAGCCCTTACTTCAACTCATTGACTCTGGCTGATTGGACTGCGCTAATCGGTACTGTGGTTATCTTCATTGGTGCCTACTGCATTGAGAAGGGACGTGGATTCGGACCACTGCGACAAGCAATGCAGATGCTGAGTGTGGTACCA
>NZ_JBFRVD010000553.1:0-505 GCF_041474985.1 Vibrio sp. 10N.222.49.C9
GAGTTTTATGATTATCTAACCTCGAAGAAAGCACCCAAGCTAGACAAGTTGCAATACGCGGTTGTAGGGCTAGGGGATTCTAGCTATGAGTTCTTCTGCCAGACGGGCAAAGACTTTGACGCTGCACTAAGCAAGCTAGGGGCGACCGCCTTTATAGATAGAATCGATTGTGATGTGGATTACGAGTCTCCCGTTGCCGCGTGGCAATCACAAGCACTCAATAAAGTGGCTGAGCTATTCAAAGAAAACTCTGTAGGGACGCAAAGTGCTGTGGTTCAATTGCCTGTGTCTGCAAGCCAATCTCAGTACACTAAGCAAAGCCCATATACCGCTACTCTGCTAACCAACCAAAAAATTACCGGTCGTGACTCAACAAAAGATGTCAGACATATCGAAATTGATTTGGAAGAATCGGGTATTACTTACCAACCCGGTGATGCGCTAGGTGTTTGGTATAAGAATGATCTTCAGTTGGTGGACTCTATCTTAGCAATCACGTCTATAG
>NZ_JBFRVD010000554.1:0-267 GCF_041474985.1 Vibrio sp. 10N.222.49.C9
ATACATACCAGCGGATACACCCATGAACATCAGAGATATATCCAACTCTCCCAATCCACTCATATCCGTTACCGATACACGTGGATCTAGCACCTTCAAACGAGTGGGAGCATAGCTATCCTGAGAGGCATAACGAACCAGATCCTGCACTGACACATCCGCAGACGCTAAGAATCTCTCCTGCTCGACAGCTGTCTGTTGCGCATACTGCATTTCAGAGATCACCTTCAGCGACTTTAATTTCTCGGCATCGCCCCGCTTAGAAGC
>NZ_JBFRVD010000555.1:0-327 GCF_041474985.1 Vibrio sp. 10N.222.49.C9
GCACCAGAGACCGCGGGCTCGGGCATTCCCGAGATTGAAGGGGCCATGGACAATATTCGTCCTGTGCGCTGGTGGCGAGTATTGCCGGCCAAGTTTTTTGGCGGCATGGGCACCTTAGGCTCAGGGATGGTATTGGGTCGTGAAGGACCGACAGTGCAAATGGGCGGTGCAGTTGGACGCATGGTGAGTGACATTTTTCGCGTCAAAAATGATGACGATCGCCACTCTTTATTGGCGAGCGGCGCGGCTGCGGGCTTGGCTGCAGCTTTTAATGCGCCTCTGGCTGCCATCATGTTTGTGGTCGAAGAAATGCGGCCTCAGTTTCGC
>NZ_JBFRVD010000556.1:0-297 GCF_041474985.1 Vibrio sp. 10N.222.49.C9
ACTCAGGAACGTACAGCAGTAGCAAGCCAAACATGCCACCAAGGGCGACACCCAGAAGTAAATAGCGGCTGCGTTTATGTTGATGTAACGCGGTTAGTTTGTCTTGGGAGAAGGTAATCAGCTTGTTGAACACCACGCCAAATATGCCAAACAGCACACCCAACAGCAAAAATAGCCATAAGGTGACCAATTCGGGCGCTTGGTATTGTGGCATGCTAATGACCGCAGATTGACCGTTGATCGAGCGAAATACAATGGTCGCGGTAATGGTCGCTATAATGATGGCCTTAATTGAAA
>NZ_JBFRVD010000557.1:0-267 GCF_041474985.1 Vibrio sp. 10N.222.49.C9
AAAAAGAAGTGTCGATAGAAGTTCTGAATGTATAAGGATTATTTTGGCTTTGTAGAAGAGCCGTTTTCAATTGTTCCCAGCTCAAAGTACCTGTTTTTGAGTGCACGTCACCGTGAGGCTTTGTCTCACCTGCAGATTGGCCTCAATAGTGGAGGCGGTTTTGCTATGCTGACGGGCGAGGTTGGAACAGGGAAAACTACTGTATCTAAGGCGATGTTAGCCAACCTTGAGGGTAACTGGGTCGCAGGCCTAATCCTTAACCCCACC
>NZ_JBFRVD010000558.1:0-304 GCF_041474985.1 Vibrio sp. 10N.222.49.C9
GCCTAGCTCTCGTGCCCATTCTCCGATAATGACATTCTCTACGTCTCCTGCAACCTGTTGCTGCGTCCACGGCAATTGCAGGGCCTCACTGGAAAACTGCTGCTTTGTCGCATGAAATCGAAAAGAAGGGAGCTGCGGTCTGCGTGCTACTTCCCCTTGCCCCACAAGTTGGTCAATTTCAAACAGTTGCAAAGGAGATTCTTTCAGCGGTTCAGTGTTTTCACAAAACGCGACCACAGTATTGGTGGTGCCAAGGTCAATGCCGACGAGAAAGCGAGATTTTTTTGATGATGCAGGTGTCTTT
>NZ_JBFRVD010000559.1:0-317 GCF_041474985.1 Vibrio sp. 10N.222.49.C9
GCCGCACGTGGTCTCGATATCCCTCAGCTTCCTCAAGTGGTTAACTTTGATCTTCCCCATGTATCTGAAGACTATGTACACCGCATTGGTCGTACCGGTCGTGCTGGTGAAACAGGCAAGGCGTACTCTTTGGTATGCGTTGACGAGACGAAAGAGTTGTTTGCCATTGAAAGGCTGATTGGCAAGGTACTAGAGCGCCATGAAATGGAAGGCTTCAAGCCTGTTAACCCTATTCCTGAATCAAAGCTTGATACACGCGCTATCAAGCCTAAGAAACCTAAAAAGCCAAGAGTTGAACACAAAGATGGTCAACGCTC
>NZ_JBFRVD010000560.1:0-318 GCF_041474985.1 Vibrio sp. 10N.222.49.C9
ATCTTACCTTCTGCAATCATCGCACCTAACTGCTGATCGCCTCCCATAGGGCCACTGATCAGGCTTTTAATTTCTAGACCTGTTTCACGACTAAGTAGATGGCCGGTTGTGCCAGTTGCATACAAAGTATGCTTCTCTAGCTTTTGTAGGTTTTCTTTGGTCCAGTGAAGGAGTTCTTTTTTGTAGTGGTCGTGAGCTACTAGGGCTACGTGCTTACGAGCCTGCATAGTACGGGTAGTTTTTTCCATGGTTTATATACCTAATTTTTGTTGTCGTTTTATCAGATATTACCATTACTCTTATTAACTGTGGGGACAG
>NZ_JBFRVD010000561.1:0-366 GCF_041474985.1 Vibrio sp. 10N.222.49.C9
TATCAACACCATTTGCCGCGGCGACCTCTGGGGAATACTTTCCATCCGCATCGATATAGACACAAATCAAACCTGATTTTTGAGCATGAGAGATCGAACTATAAGCCAGCACCGTTTTACCTGATTGCGGAGGACCAAAAAGCTCGTGAAACTTACCTTTGACCCATCCACCGAGTAACTCATGATCTAAACTCGGAAAACCTGTTGGAATCACTTCATAATCAGAAGACGTTTTAACCACCAGACTAGAACCATATTTCTTTCTCAAGGAAGCCAATGCAGCCTCTTGCTGGTGAGTGTTTTTCTTTAATGTGGCACTTTGCATATCGCTACTCCTGTCTGTTTCCTATTTACAAGATATCAGAC
>NZ_JBFRVD010000562.1:0-366 GCF_041474985.1 Vibrio sp. 10N.222.49.C9
GTCGATAGCACGCAAGTAACTGTGCTCTATCAAAACTAAGTCAGTTACAAGAGTTTGACTGTTAGTAATCGCTTCTTCAGGCAGGCACGTATGCACATGAAGGTTTGGATTTGTAGAAAGCTGCTTTTCTAGAAGACTAGTTTGCAGATTTTTCTCCGCAAGGATCAACAAAGTTCGAGTGTTCATGATTAGAGTTATTCGTGGCTCACACTACAACTTGAAGATGCCACAGCCTCGCGATTCTGGTTATTATTTGTACAGTAAATATAGTTTAAACCACCTCCAACAGAAAGAAGAAAGGTTGAGAGTTAGATGAAGATTCCATTACATGATTCATCAAACTTACTACTAACTGGCACGTTTCTT
>NZ_JBFRVD010000563.1:0-285 GCF_041474985.1 Vibrio sp. 10N.222.49.C9
ACGCTGAAAGGCGAAGGCCCATTCACGGTATTCGCACCCACCAACGAAGCGTTTGCCAAATTGCCCGACGGCACAGTGGAAATGCTACTAAAACCAGAAAACAAAGATAAGTTGGTGGCAATCTTGACCTATCACGTGGTGGCAGGAAAGGTAATGGCAGCCGATGTTATGAAACTGAGTGAAGCACAAACAGTGCAAGGTGGCACGGTGATGATTAAAGTGATGGACGGCACCGTAATGGTAGACAATGCCACGGTAACCGCGACCGACATCAAGGCATCAAAC
>NZ_JBFRVD010000564.1:0-337 GCF_041474985.1 Vibrio sp. 10N.222.49.C9
GTGTTAAGTAAAAGTTCTGTAATAAATGCATCGTTATCCGAAGACGAGACCTTAATGCAGGTTCAGGAGCAGCTCTCTAGCGCTATCACCAAGGAGGAACTGTTACATGATTACAGAAAGAGTGAGATTACTAATGGCGAGCAGAAGCTTGAGCTCTACATTTGTAAAAAAGAAGCACTTACTCGCTTGTTGGACCGATGTGCATTGTCGGTAGATGTAGTGGGATGGGTATTGACTGATCTTCATGCGTTGAGCAAAGAGCTTGGGTTACCTGATGAAAATAGGGCGGATGGTTTTATCGAAATAACGGAAGGTCGAATGGTGGTATCACTTAATC
>NZ_JBFRVD010000565.1:0-293 GCF_041474985.1 Vibrio sp. 10N.222.49.C9
AGCATGCAAAGATTAAACCAACAACTTGAAATGTTGATGGAGATTGACCAGCTTAAGAATGTACTCAGAAGAACCCGAGTAAAGAGCGCGCAAGGTCGCCTTGAAAATAGCGCAGAGCACAGCTGGCATGTCGCTACCATGGCTATGCTCACTCAAGAGCACGCTAATGCGAAAGTAGACATTGCTCGAGTCCTAAAGATGCTGCTATTGCATGATATTGTCGAAATTGATGCGGGAGACACCTTTGTTTATGACGCGGTGGCCTCCAAAGAGCAAGAGCAAAAAGAATTGCT
>NZ_JBFRVD010000566.1:0-465 GCF_041474985.1 Vibrio sp. 10N.222.49.C9
GGCATGGTTAACTGCATGGCCATGGTTTCACCTAACGGAAATAGCGCCGCCTCTAATCCAATCAAAAACAGCGCTAGTCCCACAATCACTAATACGAAGCCGAGCAATACTGAGGGCAAATTTCGTATGGGTCTGCGCAGAACCGCCACTTGAAAACCAAATAAGATCACACCAATGGGGAAAACATCCATCACTGTAGAAGCAAACACTTCAAGGGTATGCGCTAGAGTAATCATGAGAGCCACATCCCATACAGCATGACGAAGATCATAGGCAAAAGGGAAGCAAATGCGATTAACCCAAAGCCATCCACCATGGGGTTGCGGCCCTTGATAGAAGAGGCTAGCCCTACCCCTAAAGCGGTGACCAAGGGCACAGTGATGGTCGAGGTTGTCACCCCACCCGAGTCATAGGCAATGCCGATGATGCTTTGCGGGGCAAAAAAGGTCAGCGAAACCACCAGCA
>NZ_JBFRVD010000567.1:0-262 GCF_041474985.1 Vibrio sp. 10N.222.49.C9
TGTCAGGGTGATGGCGTGATTAAGGTAGAGATGCACTTCCTACCGGATGTGTATGTGCCATGTGATTCTTGTAAAGGTAAGCGATACAACCATGAGACCCTTGAGGTGAAATACAAGGGCAAGTCTATCGATGAAGTATTGAACATGACCGTTGAAGACGCTCACACCTTCTTTGAACCCGTGCCTGTTATTGCTCGCAAACTAAAGACTTTGATTGATGTTGGCCTTTCGTATATCCGCCTAGGCCAAGCGGCTACCACCC
>NZ_JBFRVD010000568.1:0-329 GCF_041474985.1 Vibrio sp. 10N.222.49.C9
TATCTTGGGTGAGCAGTATCTGAAAATCTGTGATGGTTGTGAGAACTTCAATGAAATGGGTGTGGGCTCAGAAGAGTACCTAAAAATGCATCACAAGGTGGTGTTTGAAACGCTAATACAACTCTATCACCGAGCGCCAGGTCAGTTGACTGATGATCAGTATAAGTCAGTGAGTGCTGTTGGGGTGATTGATGTTACCTATGAGTACTTTGAGGCATTGAAGTCTCTTGAGTCTGATAAGGACATGCAGGAACTGTATATGTCTGGTCTAGCGTATGACGTTTCTTATCACAGAACTATCGCTCAGATGGGTCTGATTAGGCAGACGC
>NZ_JBFRVD010000569.1:0-346 GCF_041474985.1 Vibrio sp. 10N.222.49.C9
GACCAAATTATTTGTATCGCTTTACGGAACATGTTTGTCGAAATCGTCAGGTGACGGATTCAGCAGAGACGCAACAATCTTCGCAAACTGATGAGCAAGGGGTATAGCAATGAAAAAAGCATCTATTCGCTTCTCAGAAGCACAACAAGCATGGGCACTTTGGAATCAAACTCCATACGCTACTCGCTACCAACTTCTTAATTCGGTAGCCACTGAACTTGCTTTGGAGAGCTTTAAGGTTCCACTGGTATTTCACCACAAGCACAGCGCTCAGTTATTAACTGAACCTGAACTGATGCCAGGTCCAACGGGTGAAACCAATGAGTTGTATACCGCAGGTCGTGGC
>NZ_JBFRVD010000570.1:0-269 GCF_041474985.1 Vibrio sp. 10N.222.49.C9
TACTACACTCTACTTAACTCATATGGAAGGAGAGGGTGTCATGCGTCATTTTTTAACTGCAGCGTTAATATTGGGTTCGGTTAATGCTGTAGCCGGTGAAGATGTTGTTTATGAAGTCGACGGTAAAGCGTATCAAGGTTACTGGTCTAAGGTTTCAGATTCAGCACCACTGGTACTGCTGGTTCACGATTGGGATGGTTTAACAGACTACGAGATCAAGCGAGCAGAAATGCTTAACGAGTAAGGCTACAGCGTGTTTGCCGCGGATC
>NZ_JBFRVD010000571.1:0-532 GCF_041474985.1 Vibrio sp. 10N.222.49.C9
TGTCTAACTCAATTAGCACAAGCAGGTAACGAAGAGCGTCTTAATGAAATCACAGCGAAATTAGCTCAAGGTTTCAAAGAGCGTGCTGACAAGCATGGCATCCCGCTACTGGTGAGCCAAGTAGGCGGTATGTTTGGTTTCTTCTTTACTGATCAGCAGCAAGTTAACTGCTACGAAGAAGTGGCGAAGTGCGATGTTGAGCGATTCAAACGCTTCTTCCATCTGATGCTAGAAGAGGGCGTTTACCTTGCGCCATCAGCGTTTGAGGCAAGCTTTACCTCTCTGTCTCACTCTGATGACGATATTGAGCAAACCCTCGCTGCTGCTGATCGTTGTTTTGCCGCTTTAGCTGCTTAATAACCCGCTGTACATTGTGAATAAGGAGCCTGCTGGCTCCTTTTTTATTTCTAGCGATTCATGTTGCATAACGCTATGATTTATCATCACAAACACTATAAGTGGGCCGTTCAAAGTGCCAAAAAGATTCCAACTCACGTCTAGCCAATGGCTATTAATTGCTGCGCTACTGGTT
>NZ_JBFRVD010000572.1:0-282 GCF_041474985.1 Vibrio sp. 10N.222.49.C9
AAACAAGCCGTGGACTTTCAGTGCGAACTGAAGGTCCACAAAAATCTTTAGTTTCAGCAGACAGGGAGGTCAATTGCTGACTGCATTAGAGGGATTTTTTAATAGAATCAGCGACGCACTGGGGCACATCTCCAGTGTGTTGTTTTTGCTTTTAGTAGCAAACGTTGTTTACGATGTTGTGATGCGTTATGTATTTAATGACGTATCTATCGCTTTTCAAGAGCTAGAGTGGCATCTGTTTTCTGCGGTATTCTTGCTCGGCGTACCCTACGCCATAAAAAC
>NZ_JBFRVD010000573.1:0-419 GCF_041474985.1 Vibrio sp. 10N.222.49.C9
GAGCAGGATAGATATAAGAGATTGAGATTTTGAGGCAAGGGTTGAAATACTCTCAACCCCGTCATTCCCGAAGTCTTTTATCGGGAATCTAAAGTCGCACTAGCCCGGCCAATCACTCTTATGATCCTTCCTTCTTCACTTTCTTCCTACGACACCGCTCAGAGCAATAAAGCACCTCATCCCAACATCGCTCCCATTTCTTACGCCAGACAAAAGGTAGGCCGCAGGAGCGGCATACCTTAGAGGGAAGGTCCTTTTTCGCTATCCGCTTACTCACAGCTTCTTAATGTAAAGGTCTTTAGAGTAAATACGCCCTTCAGCATTATGCTTGGGAACGCCACCGACATTCGGTCGTACCAAGCGCGCTTGCATGAAGTAATAGATCGGAGCGATAGGCATATCTGTGGCTAGGATAGATT
>NZ_JBFRVD010000574.1:0-268 GCF_041474985.1 Vibrio sp. 10N.222.49.C9
AGCCAAAAAGAAGAGGCGAGATACCCAAGGCATCGCTTGATCTAGGCTTATTCGCCTCGCTACAGCAGACAGCATGGTAATTAGTTAACCTCTGTTTGTTGGTCTACTAGACGACGCTCGCGAGGGTCACGCTGTGCGTGTTTTACTCGAGTGCTCTCACCTTGAATGACGCGCTCGTGCAATAGTGGAATCGCCGCGTATTCCGCTAGGATCTGCTTCTCAGCTTCAATAATCGCTTTCTGACGAGGCTCGCCAAGTTGCTGAAGAT
>NZ_JBFRVD010000575.1:0-340 GCF_041474985.1 Vibrio sp. 10N.222.49.C9
TTGAAATACGAACAATTATTCCTAGAAGTTAAAATGCGCTAATGCATTTTGGTTTACGAGAGCAGCTCTTCAACCAACTTAGGTACTTCAACACCTGCAGGACCATAGCGTTTTTCTTCAAACTCGCTCTGTACCGCACTCGGCTCTAGGTTGATTTCTATGGTGTGCGCGCCGTGCATTTTTGCATCATGCACAAACCCTGCCGCTGGATAAACTACCCCTGATGTGCCGATAGAAACAAAAAGATCCGCCTTTTCTATGGCGGCATAAATTCTATCCATTTGCAGCGGCATCTCTCCAAACCAAACAATGTGCGGTCTCATTTGATGAGGTATCTGAC
>NZ_JBFRVD010000576.1:0-284 GCF_041474985.1 Vibrio sp. 10N.222.49.C9
ACACACGGTGACCTAGCCAATCTCAAGAGATAATGACTGCCAATTAACTCTGAGGGTTACTTTTATTGGCTTCTTTGTCAAAGAAACTAAATCCCTTAGGAATGAAAAACTCACAGGCCTGTCTTTTGGCTGACGTTGGTTGCTCCCAAGCGCCACAAAGGTCTTTGGTATTTTCTCGGGTTCTAGTGAACTGCTTACATTGGCCACAACGTTCCATTGTTTAACGACTCCTTGAAATGAAATAACGGCTCATTCACTTTACCTTAGCCCACTCTAGCCTATTT
>NZ_JBFRVD010000577.1:0-433 GCF_041474985.1 Vibrio sp. 10N.222.49.C9
GCTAAAAGCGGAGAGGATATCTTTGGTGACGGCGTCCTAGAGATTCTACAAGACGGATTTGGTTTTCTGCGCAGCTCAGACAGTTAATATCTAGCTGGCCCAGATGACATTTATGTATCGCCAAGTCAGATTCGTCGCTTTAACCTGCGTACAGGTGACAGCATTGCCGGTAAGATTCGCCCGCCTAAAGATGGTGAGCGTTACTTTGCATTGCTTAAGGTTAATACCGTTAACCACGATAAGCCTGATAACGCACGTAATAAGATTTTGTTTGAAAACCTGACTCCACTGCACGCTAACGAGCGTATGATAATGGAAGTAGGTAACGGTGCGACTGAAGATATTACAGCTCGTATCCTAGATTTGGCTTCACCGATCGGTAAAGGTCAACGTGGCTTAATCGTTGCTCCGCCAAAAGCGGGTAAGACAATGT
>NZ_JBFRVD010000578.1:0-292 GCF_041474985.1 Vibrio sp. 10N.222.49.C9
GTTATGAGCGTCGATGAGATCCGCGAATTTGTTCAGAACCGCTTTTCTGTGGGAAGGAGCACTGTCGCTCCACTCTCCTTGTTTGAATGCGCGACGAGCACATCCTACTGCGAGTTCTACGTCGTCAGATTGACAGCGAGCGATGTCTGTAATGATGTCATCTGTTGCTGGGTTGACTACCGCTAAACGTTCACCACAGATGGCTTCGGTAAACTCGCCATTAATGTAGGCACGGCCTTCGATGTTTAGGCTTTGTTGCAGTTCAAGCCAATCAGATTTAAGTTTCATACAC
>NZ_JBFRVD010000579.1:0-442 GCF_041474985.1 Vibrio sp. 10N.222.49.C9
ATTGTTCAGTTGCGAAAACAGCATGGATTGTCACAAAGGGAATTAGCAGAAAAAGCAGGGATCACACACAGCGCAATCTCATCTATCGAGAATGCCAAAGTCAGTCCTTCTGTGAGTTCTTTACAAAAAATAGTGAATGTATTTTCACTGTCTTTATCAGAGTTTTTTACGTTTGACCAAGCAGGGAAAACGGAAGAGAAAGTGGTATTTAAGCCAGATGAACTGGTTGAAATGGGCAGCGATACAGTATCAATGAAGCTTGTCACCAACGGCTCGAAGAAACAGGTGATCGGTTTTCTGATAGAAGAATATGCCCCGCAAAGCACCACAGGAACGGATGAGATTAAACATGAAGGTGAAGAGGTTGGCACGATACTAGAAGGCGAAATTACGCTGGAGTATCAAGGCAGCTCTTACATCATCAAGGCCGGTGAGTCTTACG
>NZ_JBFRVD010000580.1:0-393 GCF_041474985.1 Vibrio sp. 10N.222.49.C9
AAATGCCTCGACTGGTCATCAAAGAATATGATTGGCCTTAACGCATCCAAGATAGGCTCCTTACTTGTCCCTGCCAAGAACGCTGCAAAATCAACCGGCACACCCAGCATTTTTAGCGTCGTTACCGCTCGATCAAACCCATCGCGAGAGCGTGCAGTGACAATACATATCTTAATTGCCACCGTGTAGTCAGGATTACCCAGAGCGAACGATTCCTCTACCTCTCGAATCTCTGCGAGCTTACTTAGCAGCGCCGCAAGCGGCCCTAGGTCATGCGGGACATCCTTCTTTAACGTCTCATGCTGATGAAAGGCCTCTATCCCTGACTCTGCGTATACACGCTCTGAGCCATCATCAGAAATAACGCCGTCAAAATCAAACGCAACCCTAAGT
>NZ_JBFRVD010000581.1:0-276 GCF_041474985.1 Vibrio sp. 10N.222.49.C9
CTTTCAAGGGTTTAACCTTTGGCCTCATCTCACTGTGCTGAAGAACGTGATGGAAGCCTTATTGCACGTTAAGAAAATGTCGAAAGCAGAGGCTGAAGATATTGCCAAAGTGCAGCTAGAAAAAGTAGGGATGTCACACAAGCTCGACAGCTACCCAAGTATGCTCTCCGGTGGTCAGAAACAGCGCGTTGCTATTGCCCGTGCTCTTGCGATGGAGCCTGAGGTGTTATTGTTTGATGAACCAACGTCTGCCCTTGACCCTGAGCTGGTGGATGA
>NZ_JBFRVD010000582.1:0-354 GCF_041474985.1 Vibrio sp. 10N.222.49.C9
ACAGAGAAGATCATGATACCTGCAAGGATAGAGAAGCCACAGTTAATCAATACCGTCATAAAGGCGTTGTTATTGATGTCTGATTTCTCAGGCAGGTAGCTTGAGTAAGCAAGCATGATTGCAAAGCCGATACTTAGAGTAAAGAAGATCTGACCGTAAGCCGCTGCCCATACTTTAAGATCCATGATCTTGCTGAAGTCTGGTTCAAACAGGTAGTTGATGCCGTTTAGTGCACCCGGTAGGAAGATAGTACGACCAATGAGTACTAACACCATGATGAACAATACTGGCATCATGATTTTAGCTGCGCGCTCGATACCAGACTTAACACCACCTGCAATGGCTGAATAAGTG
>NZ_JBFRVD010000583.1:0-268 GCF_041474985.1 Vibrio sp. 10N.222.49.C9
TTCTTGGATATTTTCAGAAGGTAGGAAAGGCGCTAATGGTGCCGGTTGCTACGCTACCAGCAGCAGCGATACTTATGGGTATCGGTTATTGGATTGACCCGACCGGTTGGGGTGGCAACAGTGCACTAGCTGGCTTCCTTATTAAAGCGGGCGCAGCAATCATCGACAACATGTCTTGGCTATTCGCTGTAGGTGTTGCTTACGGTATGTCTAAAGATAAAGACGGTGCAGCGGCACTGGCTGGCCTAGTAATGATGTACGTTGTTAC
>NZ_JBFRVD010000584.1:0-334 GCF_041474985.1 Vibrio sp. 10N.222.49.C9
ACCTTATGCTAGAAGAAGCAGAAAGGCTCGCCAACTTGGGTGTTCCGGCTATCGCACTGTTTCCGGTAGTGAATCAGGATGTAAAAAGCACTTGTGCAGCTGAAGCCCATAACCCTGAAGGTTTGGTGCAAAGAGCGGTACGCCTGCTAAAAGAGCATATCCCGCAGATTGGCGTCATTACTGATGTTGCTCTGGATCCCTACACTACCCATGGTCAAGATGGCATCATTGATAACGATGGTTATGTACTGAACGATGAAACAACAGCTGTCCTGATCAAACAAGCACTGTCTCACGCTAAAGCTGGCGCAGATGTGGTCGCACCATCCGATAT
>NZ_JBFRVD010000585.1:0-441 GCF_041474985.1 Vibrio sp. 10N.222.49.C9
GTCGAAGATTTCTTAGCGCCGTATCAAGAGCAAGGCCAAGAAAAATTGAATGTGAAGATCGCAGAGTCTAATGGCAAGCTGGAAGGCGATCGTAATAAAGTTAGATTTGAACAAACCAATCTAGGACGCTTGATTGCTACCGCGCACATGACTCGTGCAAAAGCTGACTTTGGCGTAATGAACTCAGGTGGCGTGCGTGATTCTATTGCACAGGGTAATATCACCTATAAAGATGTGTTAACGGTTCAACCGTTTGGCAATATCGTTACCTATGTGGACATGACGGGCGTTGAGGTATTGGATTACCTGAATGTTGTTGCATTGAAACCAACGGACTCGGGCGCTTATGCTCAGTTTGCGGGTATTTCTATGACAGTGACGAGCAAGGGTGTTACTGATGTGATGATTGGCGGCAAAGCGATTGATCCAAACGGTAAGTAT
>NZ_JBFRVD010000586.1:0-293 GCF_041474985.1 Vibrio sp. 10N.222.49.C9
GTCGGAGATGTGTATAAGAGACAGGCATTACGCCACCAAGCCTCTGTCTTATTTTGCCCATCTCATTGGTTATGAAGGGCCGGGAAGCTTGACCTTAGCTCTTAAAAATAAACATTGGGTGACCTCTTTAGCTGCCGGTGGCGGTATCAGTGGTGGCAACTTCCGAGAATTCACTATCGGCTGTCTGCTCACACCCGAAGGGCTTGATCATATTGATGACATCATTGAGATGATCTTTTCCTACATGAAACTGGTGTTTGAAGAGGGTATTGAAGATTGGCGTTATCATGAGA
>NZ_JBFRVD010000587.1:0-291 GCF_041474985.1 Vibrio sp. 10N.222.49.C9
CGGTAAATCCACGCTTCTAAACGTATTGAGTGGGTTATTGTCCCCTGACCAAGGTGAGGTGACATTTAAAGAAACCTGCCTACTTGATACCAAGCACAGTATCAATGTGCCTGTCTGGAAACGAAAAATAGCGGTGGTCTTTCAAGATGCCCGTTTGTTCCCTCATCTCTCTATCTTAGAGAACCTTCTTTTTGGTTCGCCAAACAAGTTACAAAGTGGCCGATTTAAGGAACTAACGTCGTTACTTGGTATTGAGCACCTGTTAGATTCTAAACCAAACAACCTCAGTGG
>NZ_JBFRVD010000588.1:0-287 GCF_041474985.1 Vibrio sp. 10N.222.49.C9
ACCTTCTGCTGAAGAAATCTCACCCGCGATGGTTTCTTCTTCTGCCACAGCTACAAGAATTGACAGCATTTGTTGCCACTCTTGTAACTTGTTCTCACTCAAAGCAAAGTCGAACGATGCTTTGGCGTAGGGATGAGCAATAGTTGTGTACTCTGACATATTGCCTCCGCTTAGATTTCGCTTATCAATTGATCAACCAGAGCTCGGTTCGTTGCTGAATCCAGGTTCTTACTAATCAACTTCTGTGCACTTTCAATTACTGCGTCTGCCATTTTCGCCTGAAGTTC
>NZ_JBFRVD010000589.1:0-298 GCF_041474985.1 Vibrio sp. 10N.222.49.C9
TACGAATCCTTAGTGACTCAGTAAACTAGAACATAAAAAATGGGCTCAGTAATGCTAAATTACTGAGCCCGTTTTTTATTGTGCTTTTTATTAGGTTAAGCCTAAGAAGTAATTGACCGAGCTAAAGTAAATCCACATCCCGGTAATATCTACGATAGATGCCAATACGGGGCTCACAAGTACCGCAGGGTCTAACTTGAAGGCTCGCGCTATGATAGGAAGCACACCGCCCAAAGTGGTTGAGATCGAGATCTGAATAAACAAGGCTACCGCAATCGCTAAGGCAATGATATTGAGA
>NZ_JBFRVD010000590.1:0-280 GCF_041474985.1 Vibrio sp. 10N.222.49.C9
GAATGAACGCCATTAGTTTTGGGTTCACAAGATAACCCGATCGAGTGTTAATCAATGCTCTCGCTTGGAGAAGCTTCGTAATGTTACCGGAGTTTTCGTTCGACTTGTGAACCCCATTGTTATTGAATGCCTCGATTAGTGTTTCTCTAGAAGCGTGTATCAGCGATAAGAGTTCTTCCAGGCCACCAGCGTGTCGTGATTTATCCATAGTTAGAATAGCCCCTGTTGCTGCTGTTCCGAATCTGCTTGAGATACAATGTCGATGCGCTCATCTAGGAAG
>NZ_JBFRVD010000591.1:0-396 GCF_041474985.1 Vibrio sp. 10N.222.49.C9
ACATGCCTAAAAGCTTGATGCCTTGTACAAACTCAACCAAATTATCGAGAGACTCTTTAACTTGAGCCTCAAACTCTTCAAGTTGGATGTTAGGTAGCTCTTTTTTGATCTCGTTAGACAACTCAGTAAAAGAGTTACGCAGCTCTTTGATTTGTAGCTCAGCGTCTTGCTTGTTTAAAGCGGCTTCGATGATCGCTACCAGCTTGTTGGTGGTTTTCCCTGGAGCTGACAGCACGACTGCTAGCTCTTCCTGATCCGCATTATTAGCAATGATGTTCGCCGCTCGCAAAAATCTATCTGCATCCGCTAGCGAAGATCCTCCAAATTTCAATACTCGCATTCCATTCTCCCTGAGCTAAAAATTGTAAAAAAAAAGGCCTGTATCTGGTGGGATAC
>NZ_JBFRVD010000592.1:0-315 GCF_041474985.1 Vibrio sp. 10N.222.49.C9
CTACCCAAGAACGCCCGCTTCATTGGAGGCACTAGTGTATGGACCTGCGACAAAGGCTACCAAAAACAAAGCAACTCATGCATTAAGGTACATCTTCCAGAGAATGCTCATTTTGCTTTCGGGTCGAGTTGGCAATGCGATGCAGGTTTCAAACGTGCTGGAGGTGAATGCCTGGCGATGAATCAACAAGAGCTCGTGAATCAAGTAAAATCCCTTAATCGAATGCTAATGATGCAAATCAGCGAATCTGCTGGTGGTAATGGCAATTGTTCGACAGGCTTCTCTTACTGCTAAAGGGATTGTGATAGCCAGTTC
>NZ_JBFRVD010000593.1:0-249 GCF_041474985.1 Vibrio sp. 10N.222.49.C9
ATATGGCACTGATATTGAGGGCGATAGTGTTAATGCAGATATTTTAGCTGACAGCGATTTTCAGAGCCGCGTCAACAATACGATCCCAGTATCTGCGGTGAACATCGGAGATTATGACGCTATTTTCTATCCGGGTGGATTTGGCCTGCTTTCAGACCTGGCAACGAATGAAGACTTCGCCAGCATTGCCGCAAAGCACTATGAAGGTGGAGGTATCATCTCAGCAGTGTGTCATGGGCCTGGTGCTTT
>NZ_JBFRVD010000594.1:0-336 GCF_041474985.1 Vibrio sp. 10N.222.49.C9
ATCAAATACACCGCCCCCATACCATCTTCAGTATGACCATAGCCAAGAATAATCGGCCCGACAGGTGAATCTATTCCAGCAAATAATGAGCCTGCAACGAACATAGGCGCATCGCCAATATCTTTATCAGGGCCTGACCAAACACCACCATATTCAACCGACCCGCCTAAATAAACGGGAGATTGGAACATACCGAAGTCATTCTCAAACCACCGGTAACGATAAACCAATTTGGTAAAGGCCTTGTTTTGTCCTATCAAGCTGTTTCGTGGAATACCCGAAAGATTTTGAAAGCCCCCTAAGTCATAAGGATCAATGGGTACGGCTCCTGAATTG
>NZ_JBFRVD010000595.1:0-324 GCF_041474985.1 Vibrio sp. 10N.222.49.C9
GGCTAGATGTTATTCGGGCAACGTGCGCGATACCTAACCTTGTATCTAGGCCCATTGCTGTAGCAGGTAAGGAATTTGTGGATGGGGGGGTCTCAGCGTCGGTTCCGGTTCAAGAAGCTTGGAGGCAAGGGGCTCGTAGTATTGTGGTAATTCGAACCGAGTTACCACAACACCCTTTGCTTACAGGGCAAGAAGGAGCAGAGCCTGCCCCGGCGCATGATAAAGAGGTCTGGTATCGCAGTCCGATAAACAATATTCAAAGTTTTTGGAACGAAAAGCTCGATCAAGGCAAAAAGAGTGTTGAAGACTTTATCGACGAGAGGG
>NZ_JBFRVD010000596.1:0-272 GCF_041474985.1 Vibrio sp. 10N.222.49.C9
GCATCAGATAGCTCAAATGCCTGCTCTACGCTTAGGTGTTCAACACCCTCAATCTCAAGAACACGACCAGAGAATTCATTGATCTTACCCGCTTTCTCAACCGTTAGTAGACCTTGCTTGATGCCGTAATACGGAATCGCATGAACCAGATCACGCAGTGTGATACCCGGCTTCATATCGCCCTTAAAGCGCACCAAGATAGACTCAGGCATATCCAGTGGCATAACGCCCGTTGCCGCAGCAAAGGCCACAAGACCAGAACCTGCAGGGAA
>NZ_JBFRVD010000597.1:0-412 GCF_041474985.1 Vibrio sp. 10N.222.49.C9
TCGTAGTACCAATATCGCAGCGCCAATCTCCATTACTCCATCGATGAGTTGACCCGGAATAGTGGTTTTGGGGACGATGAGCTCGCTCGTGGACATGAACAAATAGTAGGGGAATAGCACCGATACCTTTTCAGGCAGATGCTTACGCTTGATTGTGAGCTTTGTTTTGGCGTTGTAGTGTTGGCTACTTGTATGAATGAATCTTCGCATGAAGTGGCGCACCACAAGGTAGGTGAACGCTGCAACTAACAAGGTAACGACAAATAACGCTATGTCTGCAATGAAACTGCTTCTATCAAATGTGATAGAAAATAGTGACAGCAGATCAATTAAAAAGTGTCCCAGATGCTCGACAATGGGCTCTGTCACAACTTGCTCATTTTCCATAAATTAAAACCTCCGTGTTCTTACT
>NZ_JBFRVD010000598.1:0-259 GCF_041474985.1 Vibrio sp. 10N.222.49.C9
CTCGCAGTAATCATAGGCACAATATCAAAAAGCTAAGAAGCTAATTCGCAGTAATCATAGGCATCATATGAAAGAGATGAGTCGTTTGGCAGTGATCATAGGCATAATATGAATAGATAAAGACCAGCCACCAGGAACCGTTAACTTAACTAGGCATATTGAAACGCGAGGCGAGACGCAGCAATCAAGGCCACCACACGACTAAATCGCGCTAATTCATACATTTAGTTGACACAACATGAAGGGATCGACACTAACT
>NZ_JBFRVD010000599.1:0-316 GCF_041474985.1 Vibrio sp. 10N.222.49.C9
ATCTATATGTCTGGCACCACAATTTTTCCATGTTTTGTGATAAGTCTACGATTCTTAGTAATCCGTTGGAAAGTTCTTGATATTGTACTTGTGATTACTGTGAGTTGGTGTTGATCCCTTCATATTATGCCTACAGTTACTGCGATAGCCCCTTTGTTTTTGATGTTGTGTCTATTACGTGTGTGAATTAGCGGGAATTTAGGCTTGTAGTGGTCTTGATTGCTGTGCCCTCGCCTTTCAATATGTCTCGTTAAGTCATTGGTTCCTGGTGGCTGGTCTTTATCTATTCATATAGTGCCTATGATCACTGCCAAAC
>NZ_JBFRVD010000600.1:0-448 GCF_041474985.1 Vibrio sp. 10N.222.49.C9
CCAACCGCTTGAGCAAGACTGACGACAAAACTACTTACCGATTTATCGACTTCGCCTGGTTGAGCATAGATCTCATCAATGTTGATGCCGATAGGCTGTTGATACTCTAGCTCGGCCAGTTTTTGGTCAAGAGCTTCGCCAATGGTAACCACATTCACGCCAGCGTTGAATGAAATGCCCATATTTAGCGCCATATTGCCGTTAAAATTCAGCACATTGGTAGGAACATCTATGTAACCGCGTTTTATCTCTGCAACGTCTTTTAAGTACACCAAACCCGACGTACTCTCATCGGTGATGATGAGGTCGCCTAACTGCTCGACACTGTCAAATTGCCCTGTAGGTTGGATTCGGATGTATTCATCGCCAACCCTTACCGCACCTGAAGATGACACGGTATTTTGAGTATTCAGCAAATTGAATACCGTCTCAGGGGCAATACCAAGAG
>NZ_JBFRVD010000601.1:0-328 GCF_041474985.1 Vibrio sp. 10N.222.49.C9
GTATTGCCCTTGTGTCAATTCGCCTCGTTTAAAGGCGGCTCGGGTTTTTCTCACTTCACTTGTCTGTGGAAACGACCCGATGGTGGTCGTTGGCAGCAATGGAAGCTTAATCACTTCTTTTTGGTGATGAGAGCGCTCAGCATATTTGGCGCTGCGCTCGGCATCTGCCGGTGTTAGATTAGCCAGTCTTGTTTGAACACTTGCCTTGTTAACTAAGGTTGATTGCTGACGCTTGATGATAGGCTGACTGTATTGCTCGCAATACTCAATAGCTTGCTTGTCGCCCTCTAACGCCTTAGCAAGCCAGTTCACCTCTGCTACCTTTTGC
>NZ_JBFRVD010000602.1:0-400 GCF_041474985.1 Vibrio sp. 10N.222.49.C9
GGGGCATAGGCAAGGTACGCTTGATCACTTCGATGGCTTTTTGATGATCATTTTGAGCGATGTGATACAGATAAGATTGGATATCAACACCCGCAGGGCAAGCCGTTTTGCACGGCGCTTCGCAGTCGGCGTAGTGGTCGGTCATGATGCGGTTCAGGGCTTGACGACGATGTTCACTCAGGTGTTCAGATTGAGTGACAACGTTCAGCCCATTGTGCACCTCAAGTTCACAAGAGCGCTGCACTCCGCCACTTTCAACCTCTACCACACATAAGTCGCACGGCATCTTCTCGCCACTTTTGTTAGCACCACACAGTGAAGGTATCTCCACACCACACACATTGGCAGCTTCAAGCAGAGTCATGCCCTGCTCTACTACACGATACTTTCCATCAATGAC
>NZ_JBFRVD010000603.1:0-628 GCF_041474985.1 Vibrio sp. 10N.222.49.C9
AGTTTAATTCTAAGCAAATTGAAAATCATGCTGACTATCGACTACTTGGTCGCGCGGCTTTAAATGCTCTACTTGGTTATAAAGAATCAAACCTTTACATTCGAGGTTTAATTCCACAATTAGGGTTCAACTGTACTTCCGTTTACTACGAGAGAAAAATTAGAGAAGCGGGAGAATCTAAATACCCACTAAGAAAAATGCTTTCACTTGCTCTTACAGCTATCACCTCTACAACCACTACCCCCTTAAGGTTAATAACGTACATAGGGTTAATAATTGCTTTACTTTCATTCGCAGGCGGAATGTACGCTATCTATGTTAAATTAACAATGGACTCTATCGACGGGTGGGCATCTTTAATGACAAGTATATTTTTTCTAGGAGGGGTACAACTGACTGCGCTAGGCATCATAGGGGAATATGTAGGTAGAATCTATATTGAGTCTAAACATCGCCCTTAAATTTATAATTGAAGACAAAACATAGTATATTCTCGCATTGTAATACACTCATACACTCGCTAGCCAAGAAGAAAAAGACCGCAAAGCTTTCGCTTTACGGTCATCTTTATACTTTGTATCTAAGCTAGAAGCTCTTTCGCCGTCTTCACTACGTTTTCAGTAGTGAA
>NZ_JBFRVD010000604.1:0-264 GCF_041474985.1 Vibrio sp. 10N.222.49.C9
ACCCTAAAGAAATGGGTGGTACTGGCAGTGCAACCAACCCAGAGCAACTTTTTGCCGCTGGCTATTCTGCGTGTTTCTCAAATGCTCTATTACACGTTGCTAAAGAGATGAAGATTAAAATCAGTTCTGCTCCGACTACTGCAACTGTAGGTATTGGTCCAAATGCAAGCGGCGGTTTTGCATTGACGGTAGCGTTATCAGTTGAATTAGGTCTAGACCAAGAGCAAGCCTTCACATTAGTAAGAACAGCCCACCAAGTTTGTC
>NZ_JBFRVD010000605.1:0-339 GCF_041474985.1 Vibrio sp. 10N.222.49.C9
TTCTATGCATATTGGCTGTCTATCGCGCTTAATCAGCACAACTTAGTTTTACTTAACCTAACTATTATGGTGCAATTTCTAACCTTTGATGACTAATTTTGTGGGCTCTCAGTGACACCATTCGCAAATCAGATACTTACTTGGTATCAGCAATACGGTAGGAAACACCTTCCTTGGCAGCAAGACAAAACAGCTTACAAGGTATGGCTATCAGAAATAATGCTACAGCAGACGCAAGTGGCCACTGTCATCCCTTATTTTGAGCGCTTTTTAGAACAGTTTCCTGATGTTAACTCTCTGGCTAAGGCTCATATTGATGAGGTGCTGCACCTTTGGACA
>NZ_JBFRVD010000606.1:0-366 GCF_041474985.1 Vibrio sp. 10N.222.49.C9
AGAATCGTCTGTTTAAATCAGCGATGAGCGAGCAGCTTGGAGATAAGCAGCATAATCCGACCTCGGGCATAGCAACCTTATACCAACGCTGGGCTAAAGGGGGGATTGGTCTATCCATTACGGGTAATGTAATGGTGGATCGAAGTGCCCTTGGTGAACCTAAGAATGTGGTTCTCGATGAGCAAAGCGACTTATCGCTATTTACTGAGTGGGCGAGTGCTGGAAAGCAAAATGGCTCGCAGATATGGATGCAACTCAACCACCCAGGCAAGCAAATCCCCAAGTTTCTTTGTGACAAGCCGGTAGCGCCTTCTGCTATTTCATTGGGTAGTGGTTTAGAGAAAGGCTTTAATACTCCGCGCGCAC
>NZ_JBFRVD010000607.1:0-297 GCF_041474985.1 Vibrio sp. 10N.222.49.C9
GGGTAAACCTAGATGCACCCACTGAGCTACCTCAGGTTGAAATCAAAGATGCACCACGCTTTGACTACCGCGGTGTTATGGTCGATGTAGCGCGTAACTTCCATACTAAAGAAGCGATTTTATCGACCATCGACCAGCTAGCCGCTTACAAAATGAATAAACTCCACCTTCACTTAACTGATGATGAAGGTTGGCGTCTAGAGATCCCAGGATTACCAGAGCTTACAGAGATCGGTGCGAAGCGTTGTTTCGATTTGGATGAAAAATCGTGCTTACTGCCTCAGCTAGGTTCAGGTT
>NZ_JBFRVD010000608.1:0-381 GCF_041474985.1 Vibrio sp. 10N.222.49.C9
ACTTTAAGGGATTGCCCGATAAGAAATTAGAGTCGTACCAGAGTTGGTTAGCGGTGTGGCCTTTAAGAATAAATATCGCGATGTTCGCTATTGTTTCTATCGTTTTTGGTGTGCTGCACGACTACCTTGATTCGATTTTCACGCTTGCTGTTGCTCTGCTCGGAGTTCAATTCATTACAACGGTGGTGCTACAGCATTTTGCTGCGATAGCGGTAACTGAGGTTCACAGGCGACAACACGAGGCAATGAAGATGGATTTGGCGCAATCTTGGGTGAATTTGCGAGGTGTCTCGAAGGAAGAGTAGCTAAGTTACGTTAATGCTCGATAGTGGCAATTTAGCTTGATATTGTTTCTCTCGTTGGTAGGGCATTAGATTATTT
>NZ_JBFRVD010000609.1:0-404 GCF_041474985.1 Vibrio sp. 10N.222.49.C9
ATTCCATTGCGTACCGACAAGGTTAATCTCTACGCCTGAGTGCTCTACTGCAACTTGGGTATTGTCGCCATCAAGCACAACTATGCTGGCACCTGCGACCAAAGAAGTAGAGGCTGCAACGGATGTGGCCATTGGCGCTGTAGTAGAGAGGTCGCTTGAGACCACAGAGGTGGGCTTTGTTACTTTCTCATTAGCGGAGACGTCTAGGTATTTCCAAGTAAAATCGTCGTTGAGTACAGCTTGGCGACCATCCTCCAATTGAACAACTTGCTGACCAGCATAGACGTTACTGACGAGCAATAGGCCAAGAAAAGAACAGCATCGGGTTAACTTCATTTACGCATCCTAGGGTGTGTTGATGTTTGCTGTTCCATTTTAGCAGTACATCGTTAGCCATATAAGGA
>NZ_JBFRVD010000610.1:0-379 GCF_041474985.1 Vibrio sp. 10N.222.49.C9
CTCATACCTTTTTGTGGTTGCAACGGTATGATGAGGGTCTCCTGAGTGAACCGCAGGGTACAGAAGGTGGAGTATTGCCTCACCCAAATGAAGCACGGCTAGCACTGGAAGAGCTTAAAACCGATCTTATATCAAAACAGCAAGCGACGAATCTTTTTGCTCTGCCACGCGGGGATGGTCTTGATAGTATTTTTGGAAACTTGGAACAAACTGTTTTTGGGGAACCAGCCTATCCATCATTAGAGTCAAAAGCTTCTCACCTGTTGTACTTTGTCGTAAAAAACCACCCATTTTCGGACGGAAATAAACGCTCAGCAGCTTTTTTGTTTGTCGATTTCTTACATAGAAACAATCGCCTATATAACGCAGATGGTAGTTC
>NZ_JBFRVD010000611.1:0-281 GCF_041474985.1 Vibrio sp. 10N.222.49.C9
GTTGAGAACCATTGTCGAATATCAAAGTTGCCCTTGATATAACCTTCAGCCTCAATGGTTGATAGACTGTATTGGAACTCACCTACCTGCGGGTGAGAATTCACAGAAAAATAGTGATGAGACTCATCGAGATAGCAATATTTCGGATGATCAATTGTGTGAAACATTCGGCAAGCGATTGGGCGATACTCATAGATTGAACAACAATTATCAACAAGGAACGGGCAACCACCGGTTTTTGATACAGTCTTATCTAAACGAAGTTCAACACCTGTCGAATC
>NZ_JBFRVD010000612.1:0-326 GCF_041474985.1 Vibrio sp. 10N.222.49.C9
ACCACCGACTGACCTACACACTTTTCTGACCAGACTGTTCGCTCCAACAGATTAGCTGCATGGTCTCCCGATTCACTTTCATGCACTTCCCAACCAACGATCTTTCGGCTAAAGATATCCTCAATCATGTAGAGGTAATAGTGCTGTCCGATTACGGTTGTCGGGCAGTAAGTAATGTCCCAACTCCACACCTGGTTTGGTCCAAAGGCCTTGTAGCTAGTTGGTTTTTTCTTTGTGCCCTTCGGCTTATCCTTGCCCCTGTGGGTCAATTGGTTATTCTCTTTCAGTACTCGGTAAAATGTTGACTCTGATGCCAGGTAGAGCCC
>NZ_JBFRVD010000613.1:0-1628 GCF_041474985.1 Vibrio sp. 10N.222.49.C9
CCTTAGTGAATTCCTACCTAGAGGCCCTAAACATCTTCACCTAGAAGACTCAGAGGAAGACGCATTTAACTCATTCCTTTCTTGGAGCAAAGCGCAGTAAACCTTAGAACAGAGAAAACACCAGCACTGTGAACTACTCCAACCAAACTAGCGGGGCTCGCTATGGGTGGAGCTTCGGTAAGACGTTGTAGCACCATGTCAGTCACTTGCAGTTATCACGAACGTGGTAATTGCAAATGGCTAAATTAGGCAAGTATCACTACATTGCTTTCCTTTTAATACTGGCTATAGCCCTACCAGTATCGGCGTTGTCACTACGCCGCCAGACACTAAGATTGCTCCTTCGTGACCTGCTTTTCTTGCTATGTTTGCAGCACCATTTAGGTCTGCATGAATAACAGTTTTATCTCTAGAGCGGTATAATCCGCGCCTATAGCGCTTACCTGAAAAGACATGTTTCACAATCTTCTTTTCATCATAAGTCGGGACAGAGTCGTTATCTAAGAATGAGGCTTTACTTGAGTAACTTTCTTCCTGCTCAACCAAGTTCACTCCAACCTCTCGCAGTTTGTACTTAAGCATACTGATAAACAATGCGTGGGGTAAATTGGTGAAGGTTTGGTTATTCCTTTTCCCGATATTTATATCTTGCTTCCACAGCTTGTTTTTACCGACTATCACCGTACCAATATCATGTGTTAAGCATAGATTTACAATGAGTTTGGATATCTTGTGTAGCTTATCTTTGATTTTCCGATTTCTCTTTTCTGCCACGGCTTTGATATGACCGTACTTTTTGAGAGAACGCAATTGCGCACAGCGCTTGTTGTACCACTGATTTATGCGCTTCATGTCACCACCATTTATAAGGATCGGACTCAAGTCAGCCTTATTTGAAACTAATGATGCGAAACGGGTAACTCCAAGGTCAATAGATAGAAAAGAACCCTTATCAAGCAACACGCTATGAGTATTGCTTGATACAAATTCTAAAGTTTTGTGCTTGTCATAGATAATCTCAAAGCGAAAGCCACTACCCGTAGGCACTAAGCGTACCTCATTGACAACTTTGGTGGTCGCTTTAGGGTTATAAAGTTGATCTTCAAACTTCCCTTTCTCTAGGCGAACAGGTTCTAATCCTAACTTTTTAGCAAAGTGGATAGCGTCATCTTTGATAAAAAATGAACTACAGGGGATGTAAACTGCTTTGGAGTGTTTTACATACTTAGGTGGTTTTGGCATTGCTAAGTATTTAGTTGGATCTTTCTTCCAATCAGCCTTAGCGGCTGCAAAAGACTTCCAGTTATCACCGACAATCTGAATAACTCTTTGTGCCACAGCAGCAGGCAGTCGATTATAAAGCTCGATGTCAGATTCAGATAACCTACCTTTTTTAAGTAGTTTATCCACTTTGCTTTGGTCGGGTTTTCTACCAGTAAACAAGTCTTTTCGCATGATGTAGTTGGCGCGATTAGATATGCGTCTAGAGATTTGAGTTAAGCGTTTTGCAGTTTTGTGGTTGGTCGAACCGTTTTTGACATTTGCCATTAACACCCGACTGGAATTATCAAATTTTGATTTCTTTTTGCGAGCCATGACAAGCGCCTAAAAGTAAGATAACATTACTC
>NZ_JBFRVD010000614.1:0-234 GCF_041474985.1 Vibrio sp. 10N.222.49.C9
TCAAAACACATACAGATGTTTCGAATCAGCAAGCGACCACGAAGGCTTACCTTAATCTCAGAATCTGAGACCTCAACCAATTCATCATCAATGAAGGTTTGTAGTAGCTGCAAATCTTCAGCGAAGTACTGATCAAAGCTTAATCCGAACTGCTGTTCGATATCGCGCTTATTCAAGGTAAAGTTACAGATAAGCTGCTTGATCACCTCACGGCGGGTTAGGTCGTCTTTATCC
>NZ_JBFRVD010000615.1:0-332 GCF_041474985.1 Vibrio sp. 10N.222.49.C9
CCATAAATCTGGTTTCCTGAATGGAACGCCAAATGCTGGAACAACATATAGTCGTAGTAGTTGAACGTCTTCGCAATCAAGATCTCGTTACGTTTCAGCTCATCTTTCTCGTTGTCTTCTTTTACGTTCTGCGCAATCTTGTCTGCATAAGGGAAGGTTTCCATAAAGCTTGCAAACGAATCTGCCTTCATCAAAGCCTCACAAGACTCGATAACGCGCTTAATGGTTTCTTCAGATTGCTCTTTGTTTACCTTAAATGCATAGCGCATAAAGATAGGACTGATATTGGTTCTTGCTGCCAATAGATCCTCTACGATGCTGGTAGCGTTATC
>NZ_JBFRVD010000616.1:0-278 GCF_041474985.1 Vibrio sp. 10N.222.49.C9
CGCTAGGGTATGCAGCAAGAACGCTAGGTCTACAGACAGAACGTGGGTACCAATTCTTTTTGGAATATTCTGGTGGTGAATTGGGTGAGACTAGATACTTTGGGTCGCATGGTGTAAGTACGATTATGCCTGCTTATGGTGATGCGGTTTTCTCTGAGTGCGAGGTACCAGAAGTATTTTGGGATCGGCAGATCCTGCTGAACGAAATGGTAGAGCAAAAAGAGACTGAAGAAGAGTTTGAGAGTTCTCTTCGACCTTATGTATCTGGTGTTCTAGCT
>NZ_JBFRVD010000617.1:0-255 GCF_041474985.1 Vibrio sp. 10N.222.49.C9
AGGGATCTGTGCAACAAGTCCATCACCGATAGTCAGTAGGGCGAAGGTTTTGAAAGCCTCGCTTGCTCCCATTCCGTGTTCGATGGTGCCGATGCCGACCCCCCCGATCAGGTTTATAACCATGATCGCCATTCCGGCGATCGCGTCTCCCTTCACGTAGGCTGCTACCCCATCAAAACTACCTGAGAGGTCAGATTCTTTGAGTACGTTCTCGCGTCGTCGGGTTGCCTCTTCTTCATCAATTTGTCCGTTTTG
>NZ_JBFRVD010000618.1:0-269 GCF_041474985.1 Vibrio sp. 10N.222.49.C9
CAATTGGTTGATATTCATTTCAGTATCATTAATCAGTTAAAACACCCTGAAGTCATCAATGATGCGATCAACGAGATCCTAACAAAGGTTTCTCAGTGTGCCGAGAAAGCCACCAGCGAGACTAGCGAGCAATTGACCGACCAATTAGTCTCTTGTGGAGAGCTAATGTCGACACACATCCTTTGCCAGCTAATGAGTGAGCGCGGACATAGGACCGAGCGCTTCGATATTCGTACTGTGATGAAAACAACGTCTGTATTTGGTAATGC
>NZ_JBFRVD010000619.1:0-294 GCF_041474985.1 Vibrio sp. 10N.222.49.C9
ACTAAAAGGACAAACCTAGGTTTGTCCTTTTTTATGTCTGTCAGATTACGTGTATTTATCCGTGTTGCGGTGCAATAGCAATGACAGGAATGGAGGTCATAGACTCTACATCGGCTTTGTTTCGTAAAGTGGTGTCGAACAACTCCAAAACAACGGCAAGACCCACTCCTAACCCTAATCCGCCAATTAATCCCAATATTACATAAAATATGGTCGGCCAGTTTGAGGGAGAGCTTGGTGTAAATGGCAAATCAATGATCTTCACTCGTTTGTTCTCTTCAAAGACACCTAAAG
>NZ_JBFRVD010000620.1:0-377 GCF_041474985.1 Vibrio sp. 10N.222.49.C9
ATTTAACTGATTGAAAATCTTCGTTAGATTATCACCCGGCTGTATTGTATATCGATACGCTGGTGGCGGTTCTTGTGATGGGACTTGACGAAACATATCGGCAGACAGATCGTAACTACGCGTCATGCGAGCTTCTTTATCACCACTGACAACATAGGGTGCACAAACGCCCCCCGCAATCATGAGGACACCCAATATTAATATAGAGGCACGAGCCTTTATAAAACCCCTTAACAAACTTCTAGATCCAAACAAACCGACTCTCTAACTATCAATAATGAAAGATTGCTTACCCATAACCTCGTTAGTTTCAGTTCGCTTTAGCAAGACCACCTCTACCATTTCTTTTATGCACAAACATATTAATGGCGCGATTC
>NZ_JBFRVD010000621.1:0-260 GCF_041474985.1 Vibrio sp. 10N.222.49.C9
CTACATTATTAGGTTTTCTTTTGTTTTTTTTCGTTGGCTGTTCTTCCACAGAGCCTCCAACAAATGAGTTTGATGCAACTTTATACTCCGGAAAACCAATAGACTCTCTCAGTAATGACGAACCACCGAAAACTGAAGAAGAAGCGATTATTAGAGGGGATAGCGCTCTCAATTCAAAGAACTATGATCTGGCTCTATATGAGTACATACGCTCTCTATCGTTCGCTGATGCAAGTCGACAATCTCAAACACTATATACT
>NZ_JBFRVD010000622.1:0-368 GCF_041474985.1 Vibrio sp. 10N.222.49.C9
AAAGAAGGTCGACATTAGATTCGAACGGCAACACATAGACAATAGGTTTCTCTATATCTATGTTGAGATCACTAATAGGAGAAGGGGGTACGACATTACCCTTAACCAATACTTTCAAAGGAAAGCGTAAAGCTGTTTGTGTCAGTGTATGACCAGAAGACATATTTATGATTGTCCCAATTTATATTTGGTGCCCAAGGCTCTTCAAGACTAGGTGGTAAAATAAGCGTCGCAAGAATAGCAGAACTGGTCGAACCTTTTAACCAGAATTGTTTTAATGTTAGGTCAATAAATGAAAAAGCACAGCAAGATAAAAAGAATAGGTGATCAATGAAAGGTAATACAGGATTCAAACGCGTTATTAAGGC
>NZ_JBFRVD010000623.1:0-345 GCF_041474985.1 Vibrio sp. 10N.222.49.C9
CTGGTTGGGGGCCAGGAGACACTGGTTCCCTGATATGCGTACTTTAGGTGGCGCCATCTGGGTGTTGTCTTTAGTTCTCTATCCGTATATTTATCTGCTGTGTCGCGCGGCATTCATGGAGCAGAGCGTGAGCATTCTGCAATCGGCTAGATTGCTCAAGTGCTCTCCATGGCAGAGCTTTTGGCGTATATCGCTACCGATTATTCGTCCTTCTATTGCCGTTGGTCTATCCCTTGTAGCAATGGAGGCCATTGGTGATTTTGGTACTGTCAGTTACTTTGCAGTGAATACTCTCACCACTGCGGTATTTGATACTTGGCTTGGTTACTCTAATCTAGGCGCAGC
>NZ_JBFRVD010000624.1:0-275 GCF_041474985.1 Vibrio sp. 10N.222.49.C9
GCTAAATACGAGGTTAAATTATGAGGCTGGATGGAATCAGCGGGGACATTCTTGTTGCTGCAAAAAGAGTTATTCTTTGCCAAGTAGTATTAGCCATCGGTGTAGTTTTATTTGAAGTGTTTTTTGGTAATAAAATAGATATGGAATCTGCAGTATTAGGTGTCGTTATTGCGATGATACCACCGCTGATCGGTTTTATATATGCAAGCCTTAAAGTGCAAAGAAACCCAAATTATAGCTTGCGCGATCTTATGCAAATGAGTCGTGTAGTGAAA
>NZ_JBFRVD010000625.1:0-421 GCF_041474985.1 Vibrio sp. 10N.222.49.C9
GGACCAAGAAGCAATTTTACATCGGGCTGAGTATGAGGTTTTGCTAGGCAAGCACAATAAAAAAGTGGCCAATTTTACACTGGTCGCACTCTAAGCTGGTGCCTGAATTGGATTAGTCAAGGCGCTATCTATCACTTTTCAGTTCATGTTTTGATTTGTATTAGTTCAGACTAGACCTGACACTTCAATTTGAAAAGAAGAGAGTTACCCACTTTGATTTAAGGTGCTGAATCCGTAATCAAAGACAATAAGAGGTAACTCTCATGCTTCATACTAGCAATCCAATCATCAAACACAAAGCTGGCCTTCTCAATCTTTCAGAAGAGCTCGGCAATGTATCAAAAGCCTATAAGGTCATGGGTTGTATCAAGAGACACTTTCTATCGCTATCAAGAGTTAGTAGCAACTGCCGGGGTAATCC
>NZ_JBFRVD010000626.1:0-204 GCF_041474985.1 Vibrio sp. 10N.222.49.C9
GGTATGAATAGATTGATAGCCGTTAGGTTTTGGGTTCGCGACATAGTCATCGAACTCACTGGGAAGGTGCTTATATTTGGTGTGTACGATGCCTAGAGCGCCGTAACAATCTTGCAGTTGGTCAGCAATGATTCGCACTGCACGCACATCAAAAAGCTCATCAAAGGCGAGCTTTTTCTTCTGCATCTTACGCCAGATACTAAA
>NZ_JBFRVD010000627.1:0-304 GCF_041474985.1 Vibrio sp. 10N.222.49.C9
GGTAGGGAGAGAGTTCCGCTTGAGGGGTAATATGCATCATAGAATTAATTGTTCCATTCCCTTGTCGGGATTCCAAAGGGTAGTATTTTCAACTTTCCCTTATAATACTGGAACAAACTCAATTCCGCAGTTAATTAATGAACAGTCTGATTATCAAAGATCTGGAGCCGTTGCGTTTGCCGCTCCTAAAGAAGTTATACAAGTCTCACTACCCTTCTACCAAGATAAAGGCAGGTGAAAAGATCATTGTCGCCGAGCAAAACTCAAAAATTGTAGGTGTTGTACGGTACCGTGAAGTGGATAA
>NZ_JBFRVD010000628.1:0-245 GCF_041474985.1 Vibrio sp. 10N.222.49.C9
TTAATGCCCGTTGTTCAACCGTTCGAACTTTGGGAAGAGACAGGTCGTTCTGAAACAATGGGACCAGAGCTTCTACGCTTTACTGATCGCCATAGCCGCCCATTTATCCTAAGCCCAACAGCCGAAGAAGTGATTACTAGCATCGTTCGTAACGAAGTAAGCTCTTACAAACAACTTCCGCTGAACCTATATCAGATCCAAACGAAATTCCGCGATGAGCGACGTCCTCGTTTTGGCGTAATGCG
>NZ_JBFRVD010000629.1:0-370 GCF_041474985.1 Vibrio sp. 10N.222.49.C9
TCAAGGTTTCCACTATCCATCGAAGCTTTCCTCGGGCGGCTTTACGTGATGCCATAATCACCACTCTTCTAACACCGGCTAATCCTGATGTGGTTGAATATTTTGATGAGAGCGCGATTGAGTTAGGTGGTGAACCTTTCCTGTACGGTCGGGTTCGTGATCATGAGGGCAATAGGTTGCGTTGGGAATGGCGAACTAGGCAGTATGCCGACTATTTGATTGAGCGCTATATGAAAACTGAAATAGTAGATTTTCATACCGCTCACTATGTGGAGTTTCCGTTTCGATATGATGGGCAAGTATTCTTGAGTGGAAAAGACTACAAGTACGCCGATTTGGTAAGGAAAGCGGCCAAGGAGCATCAAATAAG
>NZ_JBFRVD010000630.1:0-303 GCF_041474985.1 Vibrio sp. 10N.222.49.C9
CTTCATGATTGTAGCGTTTCACATCGATTAGCGCGGTTTGCTTACAGGAGCCACAGCTAGAGTTGACGAAGCCGTCCATGTAAGTCAGTTTTTCGACAAAGGCTAATTTTTTACACCAATCGCAATGTGAGAAGGTTTTTTGCATACCGTTAATTACTCCATAAGTATTTGCATGTGATACTACCTTGTTTAATTTCGAGACAAGCTAGCATCGTTATTTCGATCCTCGCTACAAGGTTAGGTACCTAATATTACACTACGAAAGCATAAATGTTAAATATTTGTTTAATTTCGTAACATTTA
>NZ_JBFRVD010000631.1:0-262 GCF_041474985.1 Vibrio sp. 10N.222.49.C9
ATATCAACCCATTGTAAATCACGGCGCGAGGCAGCAAGCGTATTTGATCAGTGAGGTGGTTGATGCAAAGAGTCAGGTCTTGTATCAGCATAAGCTAAGCCCTGAGCAGGTAGCACCTGAACAAGCTGCAGATTTGACCGTAGCGGCAATGCAGGGAGCAGTAAGCGAGGGCACGGCTAAATCGCTGGGCTCTGCAGGGATTAAGTACAAGCTAGCAGGAAAAACAGGCACCACTAATAACAACCGAGATAGTTGGTATGTG
>NZ_JBFRVD010000632.1:0-322 GCF_041474985.1 Vibrio sp. 10N.222.49.C9
AATCTATATTGCGTCCCACGCGACGGGGGTCTAAACGGCATGCCTTTGGCATGGATCCCTACTTGCGATGTTGTGTTTGTGAGCTCATTTTGAGCACGGTAGTTTCTACCACTGCTTGGGTTTAACCGAAGCATACTTCCAATTTAATGAACTTGTCTGTCATTTTCGCACCGCTCCTCTGAGCGGTGTTTTTTTATGCCTGAAATAAAAAATAAAGCCGAGATCAGAGTGACTGACCTCGGCTAAAATTAGTTTATGTGATGACTAAGGGCGATAGACTTTAATATTGCTAAAGCCTTGCTCTTGTAAGTACAACGCCTGC
>NZ_JBFRVD010000633.1:0-252 GCF_041474985.1 Vibrio sp. 10N.222.49.C9
ACCAAAACAGGTCGTAAAATAGCCCGTTTGGGATTTATACGCCCTTACCTTAGAAAAATACTTGTAATTAAATTACAGGATCGGTAATATTAACCCTGTCGATACAGACTACCCTTCTGTGAGCCACCCCGCTCATTATTTTGTCTGTATCTATGCTGAATTAAAGTGCTAATTTGTTGATTTTCAACTGATTAGTCTTGGGATTTTAGATGGGTACATCGATAGCTTGTCAGCTAAAGATGTATTTCATAT
>NZ_JBFRVD010000634.1:0-327 GCF_041474985.1 Vibrio sp. 10N.222.49.C9
AGATAAGAAAACTCAGGCGAACTTTGAGAAGACCATTGATACTCTTGAGATCTCACTGCGCCATATTATCCGCGACCTTACTGAGTGGGAAGAACAGTACTCAGACAAAATTCAAAAGCTGAACTCTGATGTGACTCTGGATGTTATAGGTCACTTTGTTAAAGAGTTAAAAATTAAGTACAAGAAACACCCTGAAGTAAAACAGCACCTTGCAGAGCTGCAAGCAGACATTGTTGAAAACGTAGATATCTTTCTTGAAGAGAGTAACGAGCAAGGCGAAATTGCTACTGCATCACTAGATAAGAAGCTACCACGTCGCTATAAGGT
>NZ_JBFRVD010000635.1:0-361 GCF_041474985.1 Vibrio sp. 10N.222.49.C9
TCAATGCAGTTATTGACCAGTTACCAGCGACGTTCATCAGAGCTAATAGTTATCCGAAAGAAGATGCCCTTATTGCTCAGTTGTTCAATCAACTTCGTCATGCGAAGAAGATTAAACAGTTGGAGCGAGGAATTCGAGAGGAGGATATCTTTGCTGATGCCTTGGGCGTAACCGATCAAGAGGAGGCTTCGCAGTCAAATCTAGAGGCGACGTTCGGACTGGAAGTGGCAACTGAAGTGTCTGCACCCTCGGAATTTATGGGGGTTGATATGACGGAGTCGAGTGTTGATTCGGGTTTCGTAGGAAATCCAGATTCACATCAGGCTCGTGTTGCGGTGCCAGAGTATTCCATGTTTGGAGG
>NZ_JBFRVD010000636.1:0-319 GCF_041474985.1 Vibrio sp. 10N.222.49.C9
GTCTCAATCATAAACCAGTTGGCCACTAAACCGGTAAAGGTACCAAAAAGACCCACACCGGCGGTCATCAAGATAGCCGCTACCAACCTGCCTTGTGTCGTCACAGGGTAGAAGTCACCATAGCCAACGGTAGTAATGGTGACAAAAGACCACCAAAGTGCGTCTCCTGCTGAATGAATATTGGAGTCTGGCAGTCCTTTTTCAAACTGCAGAATCCCAATAGCGCCAAAGATCACCACCAATACCGAGACGCTTGCGACGATGGAAAAGGTGCCAGAGCGCCGATTTCGAAAAAGATAGTACAAGATGAGCTTGGTAG
>NZ_JBFRVD010000637.1:0-402 GCF_041474985.1 Vibrio sp. 10N.222.49.C9
GATTGACATTGGTAAGCGCCTTATCCGATGAAGAATAATGCTTGGTTAAGCTTTTTAGAGTTAATGTAGACATGACCTTCCTTTGGGGAGGTGATATCAATCGTACTAAATAACCGATCATGCTCGCTGATTTAGTGTGATTGGTATTAAATAATGATGATGTAAAGCAAGGCCCAAACTCTATTTTGGGCCTTTTAGTGAGTGGTATTTCTGGTTAGCTACAGGTATAAGAAACCTGATTTGCTGTATCTATGGTGCGAATCACTTCCCAGTGCTCTTGGTAGGTAATTGGCACAAATTGCGCCTCGCCATTGCGTTCAAACTCTTCTTGCAATTTAGTTCCTTGCCAATCGAAAGAGAAAAATGCTTGCTGAATCTTTTCTTGAAGCTCCGGCGCTAGGT
>NZ_JBFRVD010000638.1:0-252 GCF_041474985.1 Vibrio sp. 10N.222.49.C9
GTACTACACACACAATGAGTAGAGACCTAGAATACTCGTAATTCAAGTGTTAACCCTTTACGGAGTAGAGCAATGAGCAAGGTTTTAGTTATTTCTGGTCACCCAAATCTAGATTTGTCTTACACAAATAAAATCATCCTAGAGCAAGCAGAGAATAATGTGCACGATGTCCAAGTTCGTCGTCTAGACACGCTTTATCCAGACTTCCGAATTGATGTTGAGGCAGAGCAACAGGCATTACTTGATGCAGAT
>NZ_JBFRVD010000639.1:0-317 GCF_041474985.1 Vibrio sp. 10N.222.49.C9
ATTGAACAAGTGCAAAAGGCCGAATTTGATATTCTGAAAAAGCTGACCGAGCTCGAAGAGAAATACTCTGCTAAGGCTTTAGAAGTCGAGCTTGAAAACAAAAAAGGCATCGTCTTTTATGAGGTCGAGCTAGTGAGCACTGAGCAAGGCAAACAAAAGCTTCTGATTAATGTTGCCACTGGTGAAGAAATCCCAGTAATGAAGAACAAGAAGCATAAATAAGGACAGTCTAAGTGAAAGTATTGGTGATCGAAGATGACAAGGATACTAGAGAGTATCTTTGTCAATCACTCAAGCAACAAGGCTATGAAGTAGAT
>NZ_JBFRVD010000640.1:0-230 GCF_041474985.1 Vibrio sp. 10N.222.49.C9
CGGTTATACAGGGACGGTCGTTTGGTTTAGTGATGCTGACTTAATCGAGCACCAAATCGAATACTAAGTATCGAGTGGCATCGCTTAGGTAAATGGGACTCTAGCTCTAAGTAGCAGAGTCCTTTTTTATACCATACCGTTAGCTGGTGGCTTGTTGATGGTGCTTTGTCAGTTGTAGATATAGCTCGTCTTTGAGCTCCATGCGTTTTAGTTTTAGATCTTGCATATTC
>NZ_JBFRVD010000641.1:0-484 GCF_041474985.1 Vibrio sp. 10N.222.49.C9
CGACTATTGGTGTCTACCATTCGTCGCAACGGCGCTAAATTTGGCGTAGACAACTATGCGCACCACCTAAAATCTCTCGATTACTTACAAGAGTTTTCACCTGACTACGTCAAACTAGACTACTTATTTACTCTGAATCTAAACGATGAAAAGACCACAGAAACCTTATCTTCAGTTGCCAAGCTCGCGCATGATATTGGCGCATTTGTCATAGCCACAAGAGTAGAAAACCAAAGACAAATTAATAAGTTAGCCATGCATAACGTCAATGGACTGCAAGGCTTCGCTATTGACACCAAGGATGACAATGAATGAAAGACTCATTACTTCACTCTCTGATTTACGTCAGTCGCTACTACGGCCTTTCAAATTCGCCGGAAGCACTGATCAACGGCTTGCCTCTTCCCGAGGGCATGCTGACACCGATTCTGTTTCCTAGAGCGGCCGAAAGAGCAGGCCTAGTCGCTAAAGAACAATCTGCGCC
>NZ_JBFRVD010000642.1:0-439 GCF_041474985.1 Vibrio sp. 10N.222.49.C9
GCGGATAAGCGACAAAGGTGGCGCCCTGCACATAGAGATGTAGCTTCCAGTTAGATAGCCCCTCAACAATAGCTTTTGGCGACAACCCCAAGCCATGCAGGAAAAAAACCAAGGCAATGCCTAAAACGGTAATGGTATCGAGGTGCAATACCCCGCCACTTTTTCCTAAATCTGGGGTAAACACCGCTAAAACGATGGCCACTACCATCCCTACAAGAAACCATTCTTTTTTAAATTTATTGATGATGCTCATACACACTTTTATCGTTTGAATGCTGCCTACACAGGCGATATCGGACACACTGATCCTAACGACTTTGCTCTGATTACGCTATCAAAAAGACGGGTATAAAACTCAAATGGAAGGAATAGGGAAAAGAAAAAGGCAAGCCTAATAGCTTGCCTTCACTAGTGCGTTAATAAGCGCGTTAACAAATAC
>NZ_JBFRVD010000643.1:0-279 GCF_041474985.1 Vibrio sp. 10N.222.49.C9
CGTCCGTACAGAGCCTCGTAAATAACCAAAACAAAACTGAGTGAAATTGTTAGTACAGGCACCAGCGCAACGATTGATAGAACCCAAACTGCGAGGATGCTAGTTAGTGACAATTCGATCTCCAAGAAGCTAATGGTTGAAACCGTTCGGTTCTTCTCATCTTTAAGGTTAATTTTCATTGTTTCTCTGCTGTGGCGCTGCGTTACCTGCATACAATCTATCAATGATATTTAAAGGGGGCGCGAAGGAAGTCATTGTCTCTTGTTCAATACTATAGGC
>NZ_JBFRVD010000644.1:0-295 GCF_041474985.1 Vibrio sp. 10N.222.49.C9
TCCCCACAGAGACAAAATCAATGCGCTTGGCAATCACCGGCAGTAGATAGATCATGGAAGGTACTTCAAGCATGATGCCCACTTTAGGCTTTTTCACTCGCGGATGAGTGAGCGCCACCTCATGATAAGCTTGAGCAATCAAAGAGAGTGCGGAATCCAATTCAGGCACGCCGGAGATCATAGGTAAAAGGATCTTCAGTTCACTCTTTTGACCGACACTCGCTCTCATCATCGCTCGAACCTGAATCAAGAAGATATCAGGATGATCGAGAGTAAAGCGAATCCCCCTCCAGCC
>NZ_JBFRVD010000645.1:0-272 GCF_041474985.1 Vibrio sp. 10N.222.49.C9
TTGGGGTTGTGGAAGAGAGCAGGGCTACCATACCCACGTTGCCTTCTTGTAATGCGTAAAGTATCAATGTCATACCTACAGCCATAGCCAAGAAGCCGTTTAGTGCAGTGATCGCAAGTATCTTTAGATTGATAGCCTGTTTAGCTTTTGCAATCTTTGCACCACTAAACAAAAACAATGAGTGAGCCGCAAACGCGGTAATCATGCGAATAGCAGAGGCCGCAACAGGGTCAATACTGGTTTGCATTACGGGCTTAGCAATGATGCCACCC
>NZ_JBFRVD010000646.1:0-253 GCF_041474985.1 Vibrio sp. 10N.222.49.C9
GCTTTAAGGTTAAAGGGTTAAACCTAGTGCCTCTGCTGTTAATCTCTTCGGTGTTAGTACTGTGGATGAAAGAGCCAACGATACTTGCACCATTAGTCGGTCTTAGCGGTTTTATCTTTGCCGTATTAGCAATAGCAAAATGGAAGATGCCATTGCACTTTGATATTGGCAACAAAGCTAATTACGATATTTGAGACCTCGGTATTGTGTAATTATTACCCTAGTTGATGCAGATCAACTAACTGTTCATAAA
>NZ_JBFRVD010000647.1:0-463 GCF_041474985.1 Vibrio sp. 10N.222.49.C9
GGTCGATACTCAGCGCAGAACTCAGCCATTACTTGCGCCTTTAAAGACTGCGGAGAGCTATTGAAGCCGTGCAAATAAAGAAGTAGTGCTGGCTTGGGCTGAATGGGCATTTAGTACCCTTCAGCCTCAAAATCAGGGATAAAGCAGCCCTCTTCAAGTCGATACACTTGTGATTCTAGTTGACCATCTTTATGCAGTTGCAAGTGACGCCAGCCTGGAGACAAGGTATCGAGAGCAAATTCATCGTTGTTTGCTTTAAATTGGATACACGTTGAAGGGGTCGCCAAAACTCGAACACCATTGTGCTCTTTTTCAAAGTCTTGATGCACATGCCCGCCTAATACTGCACGAACATTTTGGTGTCGTCCTAGCACTTCCCAAAATTGATGAGCGCGTTGCAGTTTGTGCTGATCTAACCAAGCGCTACCAATCGGCAGTGCGTTGTGATGCAGCAATACTAGAG
>NZ_JBFRVD010000648.1:0-266 GCF_041474985.1 Vibrio sp. 10N.222.49.C9
AAACAGTACATAGGAATTGAGAGAAATGGGACACGCTCATAATGATTTTACGCCGGCTAGTATTGCCGTATTGACTGTATCAGACACTCGCACTGAAGAAACCGATACCAGTGGTGGTTACCTAGCAGACCAGGTAAAAGAAGCAGGTCATAAATTAGCGGACAAACAAATCGTTATTGATGATGTTTATAAAATTCGCGCTATCGTCTCTAAATGGATTGCCGATGAAAATGTTGATGCCATTTTAGTCACCGGTGGCACAGGCT
>NZ_JBFRVD010000649.1:0-655 GCF_041474985.1 Vibrio sp. 10N.222.49.C9
TACCTAGATATACCAGCGTTTTTGCGCAACCAAGCCGACTAATTGTTCGTTTTTTTGACAATTGTCAAAAAACTGGTAGGATGTGCGACCAAGCTGATAAACAGCTAGCAACTTTGCTTTAATGAGAGGTATTGCATGATTAGGCAGCGTACTTTAAAAGAGATTGTCAAAACAACTGGAGTGGGTCTGCACTCTGGGCGCAAAGTGACATTAACGCTTCGCCCAGCGGCAACAAACACAGGTGTTATATACCGTAGAACAGATTTAGAACCTGCAGTGGATTTCCCTGCGGATGCAAACTCTGTGCGCGATACAATGCTTTGTACAGCTCTTGTTAATGATGAAGGCGTGCGCATTTCTACCGTTGAACACTTGAATGCCGCGCTTGCTGGTATGGGTATCGATAACATTATTATCGAGGTAGACGCACCTGAAATCCCTATTATGGATGGTAGTGCTAGCCCATTCGTATACTTGTTACAATCAGCAGGTATCGAGGTGCAAAACGCAGCTAAGCGTTTCATTCGTATCAAAAAACCAGTTCGCGTAGAAGACGGTGATAAGTGGGCAGAACTTGTTCCTTATGACGGTTTCCGCCTGGATTTTGAGATCGAATTCGAACACCCAGCGATCGATTCAGATGAGCAGCATATGC
>NZ_JBFRVD010000650.1:0-347 GCF_041474985.1 Vibrio sp. 10N.222.49.C9
GTTTTACATAACTTCCGAATCTCTCGGAGACACCTGTAATACGCTCATTTAAAAACGAAACTAACCGTGTATGGCTACCAAACTGCATCAACTACTAGCTGTAATCACAGCCAATAAACATACCTAAGTAGCTAGGGCTTCCCCTACTTAAACACGTTTAACAACTGACCAAGGAAAAACTACAATGGAATTATTGAATGTAAAAACGCTACTTTGCCCAGAACCGGTAATGATGGTACGCAAAGCAGTGCGCAAGATGAAAGAAGGCGAGCAGTTAAAGATTTTAGCGACAGACCCTTCTACCCAAAGAGATCTACCTGCATTTTGCATGCACATGGATCACACTC
>NZ_JBFRVD010000651.1:0-361 GCF_041474985.1 Vibrio sp. 10N.222.49.C9
GGATTTAGGTTCAGCCGAGATAAATCAAGCATTGATGCAGGAACTCAGGTTTGCCCGCTCAATAGGCGGCAATAGCTTTCCCTCGCTGTTTGTTGTTAAAGGGGAGTCTGTTACCGAGCTACCGATAAACTATCAAGATGCCGAAGTCACGCTTAATCAGATAGATCATGTTTTAGGGAAAATTTAGAGTAATTTTTTGGGAAACAGCGAGTACCTTAAAATAGCATGCTACATTTATTGTGAATCCAACTGCAATTTTACTCTATACCTTACTAAAGGGGTGATTATGTTAGGTGAGAAACACTCTCTCGAGAATGACTTTCCAGAACTACAAGACGTTATCAAGCAACTGGTTGAAAGC
>NZ_JBFRVD010000652.1:0-625 GCF_041474985.1 Vibrio sp. 10N.222.49.C9
ACATATCTATGGTCGCTTGAGTGACGTCTTTGGCTGACTTCGATGAGACTTTTCTCGTCAGATAAAAACGTGTTTTACGCTCTAAAATAGTGACGATTGCTCCTGTCCCATGCTTACCCAGAACCGTATCAATCTCCCAGTCACCAAGGCGTTCTCGGTTATCAACCACGTCGGGCCTATCATCTATCGAAACTGCATTTTTAATAGCTGGCGCTTTCTCTTTCTTACCCCGTCGATACCGTTTGTGGCCTTGACGTAAGTGCCGAAAGAGTTTGCCACCCTGTTGCTTATTACGAGCAACAAAACGGTAAATCCACTCATGGCTAACTTTAGCTCCAGCGCGAGTTAACACATTAGATATTTGCTCTGGACTCCAGTCGTTAGTGAGCAAAAACTCGATGAAATCTATGCGCTGTTGGGGTATTTGATACTTATCTGCTTGTTGTCGTTTCGCTACTGAAAGTTGATGTGCTTTTTCAGGCAGATATTGCTGTTTCTCCCCACATCGCTTCAACTCACGATAAATGGTTGAGCGATGGCATTTAACGGTCTTCGCAATTTCTGACACTGAAATTCCCCGTTCCAAAAGGGCAGAAATCTGATATCTTCTTCCCTCGGTCAACTG
>NZ_JBFRVD010000653.1:0-396 GCF_041474985.1 Vibrio sp. 10N.222.49.C9
CTTCTTTAGTGAGCATAGTATCAATTCTGGTTTAACGATTTATCGTCATCCTATCGAAATCACTATCATGAGTACACAGCAACTTATCAATCGCAGGCTTAACCATGCTTATTATCCGTGACTATCATGAGCGAGATCGGCAAGAATTTATTCGCCTTAATACGTGCCCGATCAATCGCGCCCACATGAATGGCGCACATTCTTATGAAAGTGCCTCAAGGCTGTTTGATAAGTTGCAGGGTGAGGAATCAACGATAGCTCGAGCAGTAGAGGTTAATGGTCGTTATGTAGGGCATCTATTTATCAGCGAACAAGAAGAGGGCTGGGAGCTAGGCTTCATCTTTGATAATGCGTATTGGGGGCAGGGGTATGCGACTAGAGCGCTGAAAATGTTGA
>NZ_JBFRVD010000654.1:0-281 GCF_041474985.1 Vibrio sp. 10N.222.49.C9
GACTACGTCGCCCCGATGGTAAATTGGGCTGGCATACGGTATTTGCCTTTGAGTTTTCAGCCCTAGGTGATGATTGCTATCAAGGCGAATTAACCATGGTCGGACTGCGAGTCTCGCATTTTCACACCGATCCTCATCGCATCTAATTTACTAAGCGATAGAGATAATAAACACCATACTCATCCTCGTGTCGGGAAGCTTGTATAAAACCAAGCTTCTCTATCACTCGCTCTGACGCACTATGCCCTTCATCAATAGTCGCAAATACACGCGGTTTTGAG
>NZ_JBFRVD010000655.1:0-457 GCF_041474985.1 Vibrio sp. 10N.222.49.C9
CAATAATCTTTACCACGGCCTCTTTCACGTTCAGAGTATCTTGAAAGTACGTTTTAGATACTTGAAGAAGTGCCGCTCTTTGCCCTTGAAACTGAATGACATCTTCGTCAGATTCAAATTTCTGTTCTATCTGAGCAATATCTCCCAATCGTACTTGCGTTCCCAATTCACTGGATTTCACGATAACATTCTGAAAATCTTCGACTGTGCTACCCAGTTGGTCAAAACGAACACTAATCTCTTCCAGTTCATTGCTGAACACACCTGCAGGCGTACTAATGCTTTGTTGCTGCACTAGGTTTGAGAGATCTGAAATACTTAATCCATACTGCTTTAACTTCCATTGAGAGACTCTGACCTCTATCTCTTGATCAGAGAACCCACTGACAGTTACTTGTGCAATCAAGGGATTGGCTTTTAACTTCTGCTTTACTTTCTGAGCATACAAGTAGAGGTC
>NZ_JBFRVD010000656.1:0-397 GCF_041474985.1 Vibrio sp. 10N.222.49.C9
ATGGATGAGATTAATCGTGCGTTCCGTCAATCTGTTGCTGATGTAGGTGTGATAGGCCGAAAGGATTTAAAGGTGTTGTCGATTTCTGAGGAGAACTCGGTACCTTTGGAAGATTTGGTAGAGGATATTGATGCTGGAGTTGCGGCTGAAACTATTCAGGCTGAATTTGAGAGGCGAGAATTAGCACAGCAGATAATGGACGGTAAGATTACGGTTAAGGATATTGAGCGTTTTGTCGTTTCTAATATGTATCCAGTCACCACTAAATTACAATCTAAGCGAGCGTTGTCTGATGTATTGTTATTTGATGAAGAGAAGAGTGCGATAGTTCCTGAGTCATTTGTGGTTATTGGTGTCGATGCATATTCATTGGATTGGTTGACGGTGAATATTGAGG
>NZ_JBFRVD010000657.1:0-238 GCF_041474985.1 Vibrio sp. 10N.222.49.C9
CTACATCTGTAGTGCGGGTGTTCGTCATTGACTGAACGGCAATAGGTGCGCCGTCGCCAACAGGTACGTCGCCTACATAGATGCGAGTCGAAGAACGACGCTTAATTGGAGATTCGTGATGCATAGTTACTCTGCAGTGAAACGTGCTACTTTGCCCGCAGTATACCTAGAAAGGTCGACAGGTTCACCCGAAATTGAGAGTGAAACCGCCTCAGGTGCACCAAGAACAAATTTGAAT
>NZ_JBFRVD010000658.1:0-550 GCF_041474985.1 Vibrio sp. 10N.222.49.C9
CCGCTTGTACTTTCGATTCTGCCATGAAAATACCCGCTTCAAGCGCCAGTTTGTAAAGTACGTACTCCCATAATCCAATATCGTAGTCGTCATAACGGCTAGGGAACTTCGCAAGCCACAGACTGTTATCAACATCTCTGACTGAGGCTTTGGGGCGGGCACCCCCTAGAGAAGAGCCTGGAGAAATCAGCATGTTTAGCCACTTGAGGTAATCTGGGTTATCAAAATCAGGCGTATCTTCAACCCCATTTGCAGCTTGTTGAAGCTCAGGCAAAGAGGTGATTGCAGGTGCGGTTAGTTGGTCATTGTCATCAAGAAAAGGGCCATCATGAGACGTACAGAAACGCAGCGCCCCCATACGAAACGAGTCATGCACACCTAACAAGTAATGGGTTTCATACAGTTTATTCGCTCGTCGTCCCTCGTTCCTTGCCATCACGGCCTCTCGTCGCTGCATAAGCAATCGCCCCCAACGATCAGGGCAGGAATCCAGAAAGACTTTAAAGTTTCGATCGGCCTCAGCGTGTTGCTCTCCGATGTATAACTCAAG
>NZ_JBFRVD010000659.1:0-294 GCF_041474985.1 Vibrio sp. 10N.222.49.C9
TGATGATTGATGAGATGTTTGCGGCGCTGTTTATTCTGGCACTTATCTCGGTCACCCTTTATTTCATCACAGACAGACTACTCAACAAATTTATCCCTTGGCAGTTTGATTAACTGCCAATCTTTTAATGTCGTTAAGGAAGAGACATGACCTTGTTTAAAAATACATTCAGTGCAGTACTGGCCGGTATTGCGCTTTTAGTGAGCGCGAGTGCTTCTGGTAAGGACAAAGAGCTGACCTTGATGCTGGATTGGTTCGTTAATCCTAATCATGGCCCTATCGTGATTGCCCAAG
>NZ_JBFRVD010000660.1:0-416 GCF_041474985.1 Vibrio sp. 10N.222.49.C9
TGTTTATGATCCGACATCAGAGGATTTAACTAGTGCCTCTAAGATGCTTGAGTTGTTCGAGGGTGACGTAAATGTTGTCTTGGCCATAGACCCTAGTTCTAAAAAGCTGACGGCAAGTATGCTGAAAGACTTCAAAGAAAAATATACACCTGAGCTACGAGATACTAAAGAGTTTTGGAAAGGTCCCGGTCGATGCGATTTGTTTGTCGATATGAGGGAGTCAGACGATTATATCCCCTACCCTTTGCTTAGGGCTAGTGCTGCTGGGATGCCTGTTCTAGGAAGTAGTTCAGGTCGTACGGTGGATCTGATACAGACATATCGTACAGGTTATCTCATTAACCCAACTTCAAGCGGTGAGATTCAAGCTGTCGTGGATTCGGTTCAGGATTATGACGTGCGGGTAGAGATGGGTC
>NZ_JBFRVD010000661.1:0-537 GCF_041474985.1 Vibrio sp. 10N.222.49.C9
GTATGATTGGGATGAAGAAGTTGTAGTTAGTGGTGCGGTGTTCAATAGTCCACATTATAAAACTTTAACAGCCCCTACAGCCGATAAAGGAAGTTCCAATGCAGGGTTTGATTATGGTATGAAGTTACAGAATGGTTCTTCGCTAGCTTACCATAAGTGGTATGTAGACTATGAGATTGTGTGGGACTCCTACGTGCCTTCCCCGTCAACACCGAATTGCTAGGTCACTACGTTGATAGTGCGAAATAAAGATGCTTAGTGGTCTCTTATTTCTTTCAAGCGACGCATCCAGTGGGAGGGTCGCTTTTTTTATGCCCTTTTCGTGGCGCAACTGCATCTTTACTTGCTGTGTATTTGTCCTAGTAAGGGCAACAGTAGAGCTAAACGGGAAAGGCTAATGAAAAATGCAGTTGTAATTGGGGTCTGTGCTCTGGTTTCATTGGGTGCTTACGCATCGCCAGACTACCTAAATGTTATTGGTGGAGTGAAGGATAATGTCGGGTTCGTACCAGTATCGCCGGAAGATTTAAATACTTC
>NZ_JBFRVD010000662.1:0-455 GCF_041474985.1 Vibrio sp. 10N.222.49.C9
ATCTCATATGCACTGCTAGGACCATTCATGGCCATCATTCGTCCTATAGCCGCTATATCGAGCGCGATAGTTGCGGGCTTGTTGGTTGGCAAAGAAGCAGAGAAAGAGCAAAAGATTAAAATGAAGAGCTTTGCTCCTGTGAGTTGTTGCTCGGGTAAAAAGGCAACCCCTCAAGCGAACACGCAGTCGAGTTGCTGTTCTTCAAAGAAAGAAACTAAGGCCGATAAGAGTGCAATGGAGAAGCTGAAGTCGGGTATACACTTCGCGGCAACGGATCTTGTGAAAGACATTAGCACTTGGTTAATGATTGGCTTGTTCTTTGCCTCTCTAGTGCAGACCTATGTAGAAACAGACTTCCTTGCACAGTGGGGCGGCAGTATTTGGAGCATGCTTGTCATGGTGGCCATCAGTGTACCTATGTACATCTGCGCAACGGCTTCAACACCCATTGCTGC
>NZ_JBFRVD010000663.1:0-908 GCF_041474985.1 Vibrio sp. 10N.222.49.C9
ACTTACTAATGCCGTAAAGGCAATGAAGGAAACACTTATGGCTCAAAAAGAAAAACAAGGCACACCAGTTACGTTTTGTGAGAAGCGTAGAAAGCGGATGTTTAGGAAGGTTAAACACCTGTTTAAATCGCAAGTGGATGCTGAGCCCACTTCACGCTTTGAAGCGAACGGGTCGCGCGTTATTGAGTACCTCGATTGTTACTTTCAGATGTTGGGTAAGCCTAACATTGATGAGTTGAGCGAGGATGATGTCGTGCTCGTTCAGAGTGGACTTAACGCTGAATCTGCGGATTATTCTCTAGCCTATTACGTCGGTGAGATCATCAAAAGCTACATTGCAAAAACAGAACCTAAAGTATTTGAGGGTCTTAAATGCAAATGTGTTTGTGGTGGGATGTACTCTCTTAACAGAAATCACTGGAACTATCGTTGTGATGAGTGCGGCTTGCTAGGTCGCAGTGACATGAATGGTATTCCAGAGAGTTTACCTGCTAGTAAAGAGGTGCGTGAGCGCCGAAATCAACTGCATAGACGTATGGAAACGATTCTAGACAGTGGCTTTGTGCCGTGGTTTGCATCGTATGGTCATTTATATGACCTGGTTAGTTACCATAGTGGTATTCCAAAAGGGTACTGTCATATCGGTTGGTTGACAACGGTGGAACAGGTTGAGTCTTTCGATGCAGGACTATCTGCAATACAAAGACAATCAGCGTCTGCTTCGTTGGGTCTTTAGGTTTCTTAGAGTGAGAATTTTAGGAGGCTGATATGGCTTTGAGAGTGAAAAGGTTGCATAAGGTTGATCTGCATGTCGTTAGTAGTTACATGGCGATTTTGCTAGATCCAGAGTCATTTGATGAGGTAGCGGTTGAGTCTGCTAGTTCGTTTATGGCTGGAGCGTATATACC
>NZ_JBFRVD010000664.1:0-323 GCF_041474985.1 Vibrio sp. 10N.222.49.C9
CCTTAATCAGCGCAGCTTCGCCAATCACTCCATAGTCAGTATCCTGCGAGCCATGTACAGCCTCTGCAAGCTCGATAGTAGATAGAGTTGAAGTGCCTAGCTTACCGACAACAACACCCGCAGCGGCGTTAGCAAGCGCACAGGCTTCGTCTAGAGGCTTACCTGCCGCTACAGAAGCAGCCAATACAGAAATTACCGTATCTCCAGCACCAGTAACGTCATACACTTCTTGAGCTTGAGTTGGAAGATGGAATGGCTTCTCACCGCGGCGCAATAGCGTCATGCCATGCTCGCTGCGAGTAACCAGTAGGGCTTGCAGATCA
>NZ_JBFRVD010000665.1:0-547 GCF_041474985.1 Vibrio sp. 10N.222.49.C9
ACATAGTGATACGCTTGCGTGCTTCCGGGATTTTGACCGCTTCAAGCATGCGCACTGATTCTTCAAACGCTTGTGCTTTGCCCATGCCTTTGTGCAGCATAAGCACTTCCATCAACTGATCACTTACCTTCATGTAAGGGTTCAGAGAGGTCATTGGGTCTTGGAAGATCATCGCGATTTGTTCAGCGCGAACCTTGTTGAGTTCTTTCTCTGGCAGGTTTAAGATCTCACGACCTTCAAACTTAGCACTACCTGAGATAATGCCGTTCTTTGCCAGTAGGCCCATAATGGCAAATACAGTTTGTGATTTACCTGAGCCAGACTCACCAACGATGCCTAGCGTTTCGCCCGGCTCTAGTGAGAAGTTAAGATCGTTTACCGCAGTAACGATGCCGTCTTGAGTAGTAAACTCTACTCTCAGGTCTTTTACGTCTAGTAGTTTATTCGTCATTACCCTATTCCTTATTATTCTTATCTGTCTTTAGGATCAAGCGCGTCACGAAGGCCATCGCCAACGTAGTTAAAGCAGAACAGAGTAACTACCATG
>NZ_JBFRVD010000666.1:0-290 GCF_041474985.1 Vibrio sp. 10N.222.49.C9
AGAGCCGTCACCGACTGATTACGCCGATTTGATGCACGTTGTCACCCAGCGACCGGATAAAGAGCTGATTCAGACAATGTTGCTACGCTCAATGAAGCAAGCTGTGTATAATCCCGACAACGCTGGGCACTTTGGACTAGCACTGAAGCGATACGCACACTTCACGTCTCCTATTCGTCGCTACCCTGACTTATTGTTGCACCGAGCAATCAAGTACTTGATTGCCAAGCAAGAAGGTCGCAATCAAGACCGATGGACTCCAACGGGTGGCTTCCATTACTCCTTTGATG
>NZ_JBFRVD010000667.1:0-314 GCF_041474985.1 Vibrio sp. 10N.222.49.C9
TTTGAACTAGAATCTCTTTACACTGTAAATCAGGAAAAGATTTTGCTCCGAGCAAGCTAGATATCTTGCTTGGCATTCCCCCTTACTGAAAGGATCAAAGAATCATGTCTTCTGCGTTTTATAACCAAATTCAACAACAAATCGACGAAGTAAAAACTGAAGGTTTGTACAAGTCAGAGCGCGTTATCACTTCTCAACAAAAAGCGTCTGTGTCTATCTCTACGGGTGAAGATGTACTTAACTTCTGTGCAAACAACTACTTAGGTTTGGCTAACCATCCTGAGCTTATCAAAGCAGCTCAGCAAGGTATGGAT
>NZ_JBFRVD010000668.1:0-369 GCF_041474985.1 Vibrio sp. 10N.222.49.C9
TCTATAACTGCGTTATCTATAAGTTGTTCTGATGGCACGACAATGACTTCCTTTTCTTGCTGTATCTGTTCTGTACGTTGCAAAGGGCTGGCTTTGTAAAGAGAGTGTAAAAAGCGTCTTAACATTTAGTATTCCTTTTATCGCCCATTATTTCTAGTTTTTGTTTCACACTATTTAAGTGATCACACGGTGTGATTCAGTATTGGCGCGCTTTTAATGACGTTTTGAAGTGTTCGTTTAACTAATGATGGTATGAATTTTCGTTGGTCAATGATGTTCAATAGCTGTTGGGATAAGGTCTGTTGTGAATATTGATTAATGATGATGCCGCATAGGTTGGCATTGGCATCATTCAGGTAGCTAAGGGCG
>NZ_JBFRVD010000669.1:0-572 GCF_041474985.1 Vibrio sp. 10N.222.49.C9
GCTTACTTTGGATTGATTCGAAACTACTATCGCTTTGGCTGGTTGATCCCTTACTTCTTTGGTGCATCTCCTGCGATCTGTGAAACCTTTATTCAAGGTCGCGAAACAGACCTGCCGTTTGAAAAGCTAGAAGGCACAGGCACCTTGTACCTGCCTTACGCGACCTCTTTGCGCATGAGTGACCTAGGTTATACCAATAGTGAGCAAAGCGAGCTAAAGATAAGCTTCAATAGCGTCGGTGAGTATCTTGAAGGCTTGAATCGAGCGATTCGTAAGCCTTCAGAAAAATTCTCTAAGATTGGCGTTAAAGAAGATGGCCAATTTAAGCAGTTAAACAGCAATGTTCTGCAGATAGAAAATGAGCTTTATGCACCTATCAGACCTAAACGAGTTGCCAAGAGTGGTGAAAAGCCTTCAGAAGCGCTTGAACGTGGCGGTGTTGAATACATTGAGATCCGTGCGCTAGACGTCAACCCGTTTAACCCGGTGGGCATTAGCGAGCGTCAGATCCGCTTCCTTGATATTTTCCTGACCTGGTGTGCGCTGACAGAATCCGACCCAATGGATGACTG
>NZ_JBFRVD010000670.1:0-370 GCF_041474985.1 Vibrio sp. 10N.222.49.C9
TTAATGAGCCCAGGCCCTGATTTTGCTTTAGTGGTACAGAATTCAACACGCTACGGAAGACAAACGGGCATCGCTATTGCGTTTGGTCTTTCTATTGGCATTCTTATTCACTCAATCCTCAGCCTAACAGGGATCAGCTACCTCGTTCATTCACACCCAACGCTGTTTCTTGTGCTTCAGCTTATGGGGGGTAGCTATCTGGCTTATCTGGGATTGAGCGGTATAACGTCGATAATCCAAAGTATTCGAAAGCCTGCGGTAGACAAAAAACCGGGTAAGGATTTTACCCTCAATAGCAAGAAGCAAGCCTTCACTCGAGGCTTGACCACCAACCTATTAAACCCTAAAGCCTTAGTATTCTTCGTCAGCT
>NZ_JBFRVD010000671.1:0-317 GCF_041474985.1 Vibrio sp. 10N.222.49.C9
GAAGTTGAAGGCCCTAGATCAAAAACGCTGAGCAGTTAGCTCAGCGTTTTAATGAATCGTGTTTATTTGGCGAGCTGTATAATGGTGCGGCCAAACAGCCATTCAAGCTCTTTCTCACTCTCTTCGCCATACAACTCTTTTAGCATAACGAACAGTCTATCGATACCCTGCCTTGCGAATTCATGGGCACAATCAGAGGTAACAATGTGGTGAAACATCAAGCGTAGAATTGCCAAGAACTGCGGCTTTTCAAGAGAATCCATCCAGCTTTGTGAGAATCCTTGCAAGCCTGATTCCAAATCTAGGTGCTCTAAGAA
>NZ_JBFRVD010000672.1:0-341 GCF_041474985.1 Vibrio sp. 10N.222.49.C9
CTGAAACATCACGCAGGTCTTCATAAACACCACCCTGCACAATTCCGAATAGAGAATTAGGGTTTTCTAGCTTATCAAAGTGATCGCGCGAGCGCTGAGCCCAACGAAGAGACATCTCCATCGATTTCTTAGCTTCGTTATGCGTCGCCGGGTAAGGAGTACACTCATCAAAGATCATGACCACATCAGAGCCAAGATCTTTTTGAATTTCCATAGACTTCTCTGCATCCATGAAGATCTTGTCGCCGTTAACTGGGTTACGGAAGTGAACGCCCTTTTCAGTGATCTTACGGATATCGCCTAGGCTAAATACCTGAAAACCACCTGAATCAGTAAGGATA
>NZ_JBFRVD010000673.1:0-274 GCF_041474985.1 Vibrio sp. 10N.222.49.C9
CTTCACATCCATGCCTTTCAGCAAAAGCCTCAAACCACTCAAAGCCAAAGCGCACTAGACGATCTTTATGAGCAATCACCAACAAAGAAACCTTACCCATTTCGATATCAAGAAACAGTTTATTGAACTTCTTGCGTTTATAATTAAGTCCACTACCTGTTTCTGATAACCACTCATCAACAGCGTATCCATTCGCTGAACAGAACTTCTCTAACGCATCAATCTGGTTTTTAAGATCGGGCTTTTGAGCCGCACTAGAAACACGGCTATAAAC
>NZ_JBFRVD010000674.1:0-718 GCF_041474985.1 Vibrio sp. 10N.222.49.C9
TAATAATAGAGGGGCCGAACCTAGTAACTTGGTTGGTCAGCGGGTATATTTTTTGAGAGTGAATAATACTGATATTGGTAGGCCGGTTGATATACAGTCCGGAAGCACTACGATATGACCCATTTTTGGGTGTTCCTGCTTAATAAGACAAAACACATTAGAGCAGCACCATGTCGCAGACTATTCCTGAACAAACTAGACACAAAAAAGGCCAACTCAAAGAGTCGGCCATTGTCGCGAATTAATTTAACGAGTATGTGCGGAATTCTCCGTCTATAGCGCAAGCTTAGGGGGAGATGGATAGCACGCGCCCGATCATTTCGGGCGATCTTGATTAGCAATATAATCAGCCAAAACTTCCAACGGTGCACCTCCAGCTGTAATAAGGCAGTATGCACGTGACCAAAGTGCGGGTTTCCAGTAATACTTTGTCATGTGCTCCTGATACTCCTTACGCACAAGTCGACTGCTAACAGTTTTTAGGCTGTTTATTAGCTTCGCTGGCTCAATGTTAGGGTGCAACTCCAGCATCAAGTGGATATGGTCATCTTCACCGCCAAACTCCAGCACTTCAACATCCCATTTAGCACACTGTTCTCTAAATATAACTTCCAACCTTGTTAAAATCTCATCAGTGAAGCACTTGTTTCTGTATTTTGTTACTAACACTAAGTGATATTTTAATTTGTAAACGCAGTGATAATGGGAGCGCATAAAG
>NZ_JBFRVD010000675.1:0-296 GCF_041474985.1 Vibrio sp. 10N.222.49.C9
GCTTACTGGGAACACCTGCTGAGCTACTTTAAAGCGGGCGTGTACAACCAATTTGAAAATGGTGAATCAGAAGCTCACTTCCGAGCACTCAAAGTTCTAACGGGCGATTCAAACACTGCTTACGATTGGGATATTGATAGCTGGAAGCTCACTATTCCTGCGAGCAAAGATGATTGGTATGGATCTGGTGGTGACAGTGCTGCAGAAATCACACCTGATCGTTGTGACTACTCAGACAAAGACACGCTAGCGAATGATGAAGAAGTTTACGACTATGACAATAATATCGCTTACTT
>NZ_JBFRVD010000676.1:0-271 GCF_041474985.1 Vibrio sp. 10N.222.49.C9
AAGTATAGCTATACACTGTTCTAGACCATCAATTTTTTCTGCTTCTGTTAGCTTAGACTCAGGGTCTAGAACGTCATTTAGTTGTTGAATAAGCAGTGCATGGGGATCGTTTGCTTGTAAGAAAATATCGCGCAAACGGAGAACCTTCTTGTTCAACAAGCGATCATCTTCAACGAGATTGCTAGCATTTCTTACCCAATGAGGTAGAGAATGCATAGTTGTTACTAACGGAGTAGCAATTGACAATAAGTTAGTTTGGGTTGATTGACCC
>NZ_JBFRVD010000677.1:0-289 GCF_041474985.1 Vibrio sp. 10N.222.49.C9
ATGTGCACTTTGAAGGAGAGCTTGTCTTGGTCATAGGTAAAGAGACTCGCTACGTAACGGAAAGCGAAGCCAGTGACGCCATCTTTGGTGTGACAGTGGGTAACGATATTACCGAGCGAGGTTGGCAAGGCAGAGACTTGCAATGGCTACGGTCAAAAGCGGCAGATGGGTTTGGTCCAATAGGAGCCACCATTACCCGTGGAATGGATTACAACAATGTCATTCTTACTACCCGCTTGAATGGCAAGGTGGTACAACAAGAATCCACCAAGAACATGATTCACAGCCC
>NZ_JBFRVD010000678.1:0-439 GCF_041474985.1 Vibrio sp. 10N.222.49.C9
TTGAGTGTGCGTATGTCGAAGGCAGTGGTGAACATACTCGCTTCTTTGCACAGCCAGTTAAACTGGGTACAGAAGGCATTGAAGAGGTATTGGATTACGGCGTGCTAAGTGAGTTTGAAAGAGCTTCTCTCGATGACATGCTTGAAACTCTATCTGGCGATATTGCTAAGGGTGAAGAGTTCGCTAAATAAGCTATCTCTAACAACCGAGTAATAATGACTGGAAGCGGATCTTTATGATCCGCTTTTTTGATCCCGTAACAGATAACCTGCGTAAAAACCTGTATTCATCAAGAGTGAGGCGACGGCTATGGATATGGATAAGATCACGACGGGAATGTGGGTAGAGTCTTCAGAAGGCTTGGGGCGCGTCCTAGCCGTAGATAAGAGAGACGAGATGGTGCTTGTAGAAGGTTTGCACGATGAGCAGTGGGCTGTGC
>NZ_JBFRVD010000679.1:0-367 GCF_041474985.1 Vibrio sp. 10N.222.49.C9
CTCAGATTCTAGATAACATTGGGAAAGAATATCGCAAGCTCTATGAGCACATGGCGAATACTTCCAATGAGCTACTGCCCAATCTCCCGGCCCAGGACAATCCTTTTGCCGAGCGACTTGAAGCAAGAGAAGCAAGCTCAGAAGCTAAAACTTCAAGCAATGAAGCGCCAAAGGATTATGCAAACGGTGCAACTGGTATGCTGAAAGAAGAACAGAAAGAAATCTTGAAGGCTCCAGAAGCCATCAAGGCAACATAGTTCATTCTATTCAAAAACTTGAGGCTACTCACACCTTCTGGGTTTTTATCTAGAAACGGAACTTGCTGAAATTTTTTATGTCTCAAGCTTCATAGTGTTTAAAGGAGTTA
>NZ_JBFRVD010000680.1:0-436 GCF_041474985.1 Vibrio sp. 10N.222.49.C9
TTGTTAGCACATTTTTCTTAGTTACATTATCGTCACGGTTACTTAAAAATAGTATAAAATTTAAACAGAAGCGAGAAAGATGTATATGTAGATAACAGGCTAGCTAGGAACACTCTAGCCAAGGAGAACACATGGACAGTATCTCATTTGCTCAAGACGTCGTCGCTGGCGACGCGTGGTTGATTGTCGATGCGCAAGGTAACCTAAAAATAGCTCCTCTAGATTATGTCCCCCAAGAGGGTGATGTGATCCTTTCCGTAGGCGAAAACCCGCTAACTGTACCTGAAGATATAGTGACTGAATTGCGAGTGTCTATCGCCCAACAAAACTCCATTCAATCTGTAGACGCACAATCTGGAATTCAAGGTGTTTTAGACTCACTTGAACAGGGCGGCGATCCTACAGCAGAAGATGGCAACGATCCTCAATCTGGAGA
>NZ_JBFRVD010000681.1:0-255 GCF_041474985.1 Vibrio sp. 10N.222.49.C9
GTCACGCTCTGTAGTTATGAAGTGTGAGGCTAGAGTTATGGGGAGGGGACGTAAAAAAGGCAGCTACTGCTGCCTCTTTCTTACTGGTCTTTATTTGGTGAGTAAACACCCTTTAAATATTCATCTTTTTCTTGCCACACAGTATTGAGCCATCGGTGGAAGCCACGCTTAAACACTTTGTCATTAAAGTAATCGCCACGCAGATTCTCATCAATATCAAACACTCGAATATTCACCACAACCTTAGTCAGACGT
>NZ_JBFRVD010000682.1:0-308 GCF_041474985.1 Vibrio sp. 10N.222.49.C9
GATTTGCATGCCGTCTGGGTGAGTCATTGCATCAGGTTGCTTCGCTAGGTTCAGTAGAGTCTGTGCGATACGACCAGTAACGTCTAGGAACGCAAGATCACCTACTTTCTGGCTAGTTACCTGCAGACGGTTAGCCATTTGCGAAGAAAGACGCATTAGGATGTCTGGGTTAACCTGAATTAGCTGACGGAATTTTTTGAATGAGATTTCAGCAACCTCACATGGTGATTTAGCACGTACCCAAGCAGTACGCTCTTGATCATCTTCAAAAAGACCTAGTTCACCGATGAAGTCACCTTGGTTTAGGT
>NZ_JBFRVD010000683.1:0-395 GCF_041474985.1 Vibrio sp. 10N.222.49.C9
TCATGACGTCACTGGCGTTTGGACTTGGTGTTTTACCTCTGGTTATTAGTACCGGTGCTGGTGCCAATGCACGTAACGCGATTGGTACCTCAGTGTTGGGCGGTATGATGGGAGCGACTTTATTGGTAATTTACTTCGCGCCACTATTTTTTGTCTTAATCTGCAAACTGTTCAAGTCAGATAAAAAAGCAACAATAGCTAATGCAACGAATAACCAAATAAGTTAATCGTGAGCCTAGAAGTGGACGTTATTTCTTTGCAAAATACACTCCCCTAATCTTGAACACCGTTAGAAAGCCAATATTCAAGTTTTGCGGACACATCAAATAGAAGCTCTAGAGGTAAGAATGAACACTGAAAAACTGCAACTTTTGCTCGTTGAAGATGACTTAGAT
>NZ_JBFRVD010000684.1:0-383 GCF_041474985.1 Vibrio sp. 10N.222.49.C9
TATGGAGGGAAGTTGTAGTGCAGTAGGAAGTTGTCTTTACGCTCGCCTGTTAGCTCATCGATGATTTGTGCATCACGTTGAGTACCAAGAGTAGCAGTAACGATCGCCTGAGTTTCACCACGAGTGAATAGTGCAGAACCGTGAGTACGTGGAAGAACGCCAGTACGTACGTCTAGAGCACGAACCATGTCTTTTTCACGACCATCGATACGTGGGTTACCCGCGATGATGCCACGACGAACTACTGTCTTCTCAAGATCATGGAAGATAGTGTGGATTTCTTTCGGGTTAAGCTCAGCGTTTTCAGCAAGTAGCGTTGCTTTTACTTCGTCGCCGATCTGATGGATACGGTCATAACGCGCCATCTTTTCAGTGATTTGGTA
>NZ_JBFRVD010000685.1:0-258 GCF_041474985.1 Vibrio sp. 10N.222.49.C9
GGTAATAGATGGTGGGAATAATGGTCTTGCGCAAGGTCGCACCTTCGCGACCCAAAAGGCCCACCGTAGCCGATGCCGCTACCACATTATGAATCGCTATCATGTTGCCAGCCGCTGCGCCAACCGCTTGCAATGCCACCACTACCGCACTAGAGATAGTTAGTGTTTGGGCTACCTCAAATTGAAATTGGCTAAACATCATGTTGGATACTGTATTAGAGCCTGCGATAAAGGCACCCAGCGCACCTACGGTAGCAC
>NZ_JBFRVD010000686.1:0-277 GCF_041474985.1 Vibrio sp. 10N.222.49.C9
ATCACAACCTTTGAGGCTATGCCATAGCCAAACCACAGCATGAGTATTGGCGCAATGGCAAAAACGGGAATCGCTTGCGAGGCAATCAATATAGGCAGTAACCAACGACGCAGTGGTTCAAAAAGCAACATCTGTAGGGCAAACATCAGGCCCATGCTAAGGCCTAACAAAAGCCCTAAAACAATCTCTTGCGAGGTAACAATCGTATGTTGAAGCAGCACATCACTGCGGCTGCCAAGGCGATCAAATACCGCAATAGGTTCAGGTAAGATAAAGC
>NZ_JBFRVD010000687.1:0-309 GCF_041474985.1 Vibrio sp. 10N.222.49.C9
ACGTATCTTCGCTCATTTCTTGCAAAGTACGCGTTGCTTTCCAACCTAGAACCGCTTCAGCCTTGGCAGGATCCGCCCAGCACTCGGCAATATCACCGGGTCTACGAGGTGCAATCTTGTACGCAATAGTCGTACCGCTTGCTTGTTCAAAGGCTTTTACCATATCCAAAACACTCGAACCATTACCTGTGCCTAGGTTAAAGATGTGCAAACCTGACTCATTCCCTACCTTCTGCAGCGCTGCAATATGACCATCAGACAGATCCATCACATGAATGTAGTCACGAACGCCCGTGCCATCCGGCGTTG
>NZ_JBFRVD010000688.1:0-393 GCF_041474985.1 Vibrio sp. 10N.222.49.C9
TCTAGATGCTGTGAGATCACCCGCCAATAACTCTCTAGGTCTCGATAAAGAGTCAGCATATTTGAGACCTTAAGTAGCAAACCTTGATGCGTATACAGGGTGATATCCGAGGTATAGACATACAACCATTGCGCAATTTGCTGAAGTTTATCTTCCTCTATTTTCTGTTGGTATGGGAATACTTGTAAATCTGCACACAGAGATGCCGCGCTGCCTAAGCCCATGCCTAGAGTGATGCCTTTTTCTATAGCGGCTTGATTAGCCTGAGTAATTCGATGTTTTTCAACAATACAGATAGCAGGGTTCTCGCTGCCATCAGCGTGATTCTTAGCCGGTGCAATCGCCTCTGAAAACAAGGTATCTAGCTGCAACCGAGGAAAGTGAATATACAGC
>NZ_JBFRVD010000689.1:0-333 GCF_041474985.1 Vibrio sp. 10N.222.49.C9
CTAGCTGGCTTCATGGTCCCACTTGAAGGGGAAAATGGCATGGTGACTGAATTCATCTTGGTGCCCTTCTTTGGCGCATGTATTCATGTGCCTCCACCGCCAGCGAATCAAATGATTGTTGTACGTTACGAGACTGGCATTCCAGCGAGCTACTTCTTCGATTCCATTGTGATTGAGGGAGCTTTGGAGATGACAGAATTTGAAAGCAACGGTATTGGCATCGGATACCAAATGACAGCAACATATGTAGGACCCAACGTATAGAATTAGCTAATTATTGAGGGTATTTGACCTATGATGATCAAATAGATCATCATAGGTCAAATGCCCTTT
>NZ_JBFRVD010000690.1:0-294 GCF_041474985.1 Vibrio sp. 10N.222.49.C9
ATCCCGAACCTGAACCTAGAGAAATAGTTTGGCACAGCACCTTTACTGGTACTTTGTACACCACTTTACTGCCCTACGTTCACGAGCAAAACTTAGACATCGAGCTAGCAGCGACACTGTTTGATATGAGCTCTCGTACGCTTCAGCGTCGCTTACAGCAAGAAAAAAATTCATTTAGAGCGATCAAGAACAGCCTTATGTTTGATACCGCTTGTGAGCTTATGAGTCGGAATTTGAGCCTGACACAAGTCTCTGTTCAGCTGGGTTATGCGGACATTTCTCACTTCTCTAGAG
>NZ_JBFRVD010000691.1:0-239 GCF_041474985.1 Vibrio sp. 10N.222.49.C9
GCACAGTGATGCGCCGTCAGAAGATATTTTCCTCCAACCAACATACCGCCGCAGTTTTTGTGCTGAACGCCTTGATTACCTTTCGCAACAAAACGGACAAAGTGATTCTGATAGTCCTCTTTCACCGTTTCCGAACCATTAAACACAGCCAGAGCTGGGAACGAGGTAAAGGCCAACACGAGCGAACTCGCTAACATAGTTTTACAATTCATATTTTTATCCCTAAACAACATAAGTAA
>NZ_JBFRVD010000692.1:0-549 GCF_041474985.1 Vibrio sp. 10N.222.49.C9
TCTTTGCTTATTCCCACAGCTTCGCACGCCTTAATGCGCTCTGCTAAGAACTGCTCCACCTCAGAGATAAGGTCATCATAGTGCGGATTGGCCTGCATTGTTCTCGGTTGCCCTTGCATATGCATAAGGCAGATGGGCACTCCAGAGTCAGCAGCCACTTGCAGTGCTCCAGGCTCTTGCAGTGCTCGCACATCATTGATCAAGTCAGCTCCAGCTTCGGTAGCTTGGCGCATCACCTCAGCTTTACTGGTATCGATGGATATCCACACATCAGACTCAGCGCGAAGTGCTTTGATTACGGGAATGACGCGTTCTAGCTCTTGCTGCAACTCTACCTCTGGTGCACCCGGTCTTGTTGACTCACCACCGATATCAATAATGGTTGCTCCCGCCGCAATCATCTTTCGAGATTGAGCTAAAGCATCATCAATTCGGTTGTATTGGCCACCATCGGAGAAGGAATCAGGGGTTACGTTAAGTATGCCCATGATCTGCGGTGAAGATAGGTCGAGCTGTTTTTTTCCACTGTTTAAGATCATAACACTAACG
>NZ_JBFRVD010000693.1:0-335 GCF_041474985.1 Vibrio sp. 10N.222.49.C9
CCTTTAGATTTGTTCAAGCCGCAGTGCGCATCTTTACCGGAAAAACGGATCGCTTAATTGCAGGCCATGAGGCCGAAGAAGAACTAGAACAACTAAAACATGACAGCGCTAACATCGCTGAAAAGGGAGATTAGACGATGGCTGTTTTGGGATTGTTTGTCATGGTTATCCTGTTCATGCTGATTGGCGTGCCAATCGCCGTGTCGCTTGGATTAGCCAGTATTCTATTTTTGATGATTCACTCTGATGCCTCATTAGCGTCAGTTGCACAAACCTTGTTTAACGCCTTTGAAGGGCACTACACGCTGCTGGCGATTCCCTTCTTCATTCTGGCA
>NZ_JBFRVD010000694.1:0-423 GCF_041474985.1 Vibrio sp. 10N.222.49.C9
CGTAACGTTTGCATTGGTGGAGGGGGTTTTTCCGATCATTTGTCCATGATTAAGCGTGTATAATGGCGCTTTTACTTATAGAGAAAAAACCGTGGCCAAGCGCACTCCCATCATCGAAACCACCTCTTATGGCATCTACTCTCACTGGGATGCGAATTCGAAAGACCTTCCGAAGATCACTCAGTTTACCAATACAGTGACGGCTGAAGAGGGGGTAGAATTTGGTTTTATCGTCAACATCAAAAAAGCAAAAGGAACCCTGCTCAATTACTGCATCTATCATCCTGGAATCATCAATAAGAAGGGCAAGGTACTGGCGCCTTTTGATGGCGAGATCTATGTACGCAGTAATGATTGGAATTTCTATCTAGGGGATACGATTCAGCTGTTGCACCCTGTTGATGGCTTAGAGAGCAATCTAGG
>NZ_JBFRVD010000695.1:0-258 GCF_041474985.1 Vibrio sp. 10N.222.49.C9
GCGGATGACTTGACTGACCCATCGCCAGCAACCACGTTTGCTCACTTGGATGCAACAGTTGTATTGTCTCGTAACATCGCAGCGCTTGGTCTATACCCAGCAATCGATCCACTAGATTCTACTTCTCGTCAGCTTGATCCTCAGATTGTGGGTGAAGAGCACTACAACGTAGCACAGCACGTGCAAACAACGTTGCAACGTTACAAAGAGCTGAAAGATATCATCGCTATCCTAGGTATGGATGAGCTTTCTCAAGAA
>NZ_JBFRVD010000696.1:0-289 GCF_041474985.1 Vibrio sp. 10N.222.49.C9
AAAGACTTTCGGTAACTCCCAGAGCTAATCTCGTTAGCTTTCGCAAGCGCACTGTCCAAGTCGGCTCCGTGCCAAATTAGTGCTCTTTTAAAGCTGACAGTAAGTGCTTCACGGCTATTGAAATCACCAGAGAAGATACCTTCTATTAAAGTATTTCCATCCATTGAAGCGAAAGTTTGCATATCCATCATTAAATTCCTTATTAAACATGAGTTTGTCTAAAGTGCTCAAGTGAGCGACATGATTAGTAGTTCAGTAATGAGTGATTTGATGGGTGTGTGATGCCTAA
>NZ_JBFRVD010000697.1:0-312 GCF_041474985.1 Vibrio sp. 10N.222.49.C9
AGATTACATTCTCACAAATGTGTTTTTAGGGGTTGTTATGACGTTCATTGGTTTAGTTGGTTTGTTGTCAGTTTTGGCGGTTTCGACAGCGAATGCTGCACCTCAGGATTATTGGCCTGAGCGAGTAATATATTTTGTATCAGACTCAACCAGTGAGCGAGAGATCCGAAGTGGTCGTCATGCGGCTCGCGGAGCTGAGTTCGATGTGCTTCGTTTGGATGCGGGGATGGCAAGAGTAGCTGAGTTGGAGAGGTCAATTCCAGAAAGCGTAGTTCTCGCTGGTGATGAGGCGGTGTATCAATTTGCCAAAGA
>NZ_JBFRVD010000698.1:0-527 GCF_041474985.1 Vibrio sp. 10N.222.49.C9
ATGATGGCTTGATTGGATGCACCCTTGATATTGTGAACTTGAGTAAAGCCTAATTGTAAGGCTAAGTTAGCGACTCTTTCACTGGGAACCATCAACTGTAAAGAGTGTAACCAATTTTTAGATTGGGTAGGTATTTGTTGTGCAAAGAATTTTAATTGTTCGAAGCTGGTAACAATCAGAGTGTCTACCCCATAGTGTTGCCATTGTATAACTCGGCTCTCACCATCAAAGTTTAGCCATTGACGCTGATAACTCTCAACATAGACCACATCCGCTCCAGTTTGTTGCAAGCTTTCGAAAAGCATTTCCCGCCCACTTTCACCTCTCAGTATGCTTACCTTTTTACCTTTTAGATCATAGGAAGACAAAAGCCCCAATAACCCCTCGGTGTCTTCCGACTTGGGTGATCTGACAGTGAGATGAGTGCATGAACGTAAATAAGTCGCTGTTTTACTGCCAACCGCAAGGTACTGAGCTGCTATCGGCCAGTTCTGACTCTGCTTAGCTAGGATTTCGTTGGTGTCTGT
>NZ_JBFRVD010000699.1:0-312 GCF_041474985.1 Vibrio sp. 10N.222.49.C9
CTTTTGAATACGCTTGGTCACAAAGGCTGCAATATCAATGGTGCCACGACGAGTAGAAACGCTCAGCATCTCACCGTTGCCAATCCCCATCTCTTCGGCATCTGCCACGCTGATCATCGCTCTTGGGCCCGCTAGATTATCCAATCCCTTTGTCTTGCGAGTCATGGTTCCGGTGTGGAACTGCTCAAGAATGCGACCTGTCGTCAGGATAAGAGGATACTCCTCATCGGGAAGCTCAGCGGCATACCTAAATGGAATCGCCTCCATCTGCCCTCTGCCACGCGTAAACTGCTCCTTATGCATGATACGCGC
>NZ_JBFRVD010000700.1:0-292 GCF_041474985.1 Vibrio sp. 10N.222.49.C9
CCTTTTTGTTAATTTTGCTACAATGCTTTGCGTTGTAAGCAAGGTTTTTTAATCTTTGCAAAAGTGCAATTTAATACTAAACGACAGAAAATAGGACTTATTCCATGTCTAAGATCTTCGATTTTGTAAAACCAGGTGTTATCTCTGGCGACGACGTACAAAAAGTTTTTGAAGTAGCAAAAGAAAACAAATTTGCTCTTCCAGCGGTAAACGTTGTAAACACTGACTCTGTAAATGGTGTACTAGAAGCTGCGGCTAAAGCTAAAGCTCCAGTAGTAGTTCAGTTCTCTAA
>NZ_JBFRVD010000701.1:0-275 GCF_041474985.1 Vibrio sp. 10N.222.49.C9
GGATGGCAACTTCTTGTTCCATCGCGCCGATAATGCCGACTTTCATGAAAATCTCGCTCTGATCAATATAGCTATGTAGATAGAGCGAGATTGTAGCATAGGAGTTTTAGGGAGGAGAGATTTATACCAATCACACTGAGTATTTTAACCCGCTAGGTATTAAATCAATCCTGCTTGTTTCAGTGCCTCACGCAGTGCGTCAGCACGTTTGCGGTTTACCCCAAAATCCGAGTGCCCAGTGCGAGATTCCGAGCGAACGATCAGCGTGTTACCAT
>NZ_JBFRVD010000702.1:0-205 GCF_041474985.1 Vibrio sp. 10N.222.49.C9
GATTCATGGCTTTTTCATATCGGTTAAAGATCTTGTGCGATTACCTGTTATAGAAGCTCAGAATCGCTAGAGCGAGAAGAGACTTTGGCATCCCCAGAAGCTCGAAGCCTTTGACGCGTTAGTCTCTTCTTCTCACCCTAGCTTAGTCCCAGATAATTTACTTTATTTGGGACTACTTCTTTTATATGACAAGTTTGAGCGTTAT
>NZ_JBFRVD010000703.1:0-297 GCF_041474985.1 Vibrio sp. 10N.222.49.C9
ACCATTTTTCGGGTAACCTTTTCACGCTCTTCCTTTACGCGATGGACAATACGGTTTCCTGTACCGCCAAACGTAAGACAACTCGTAGACATCCCATCTATGGCGTTTAGACCACCCAACAAAGCATGACAAGCACGAGACGCACGAGCAATCAGGTTACAAGAAGACATTGACGCAGAGGTATCGAGCAACACAACCGAGTGACCATCCACTCTTGTGTTTCCCTTTGAGAACAACGTCCGTGAAAAGACACGCACATCCCCTTGTCTCAAACGAGCAACACGCTTTGTATTGATG
>NZ_JBFRVD010000704.1:0-267 GCF_041474985.1 Vibrio sp. 10N.222.49.C9
ATCGTAAATTCTTATCGAGAGTTCAGATTCCACTTGCCGAAAGAATCGGTAGCCACAAGCAAGGATTAGACTTTGGCTGTGGTCCCGGTCCTACATTATCTTTGATGATGCAAGAGGCGGGGCACGATGTAGACTTGTACGATCTCTACTACTATCCAGATACCAAGGTATTAAACAAGCGCTATGACTTTATCACTGCGACAGAGGTAATAGAGCACCTCTATCAGCCTGATGTAGTTTGGGCACAGTGGATGAGCATGCTGAAGC
>NZ_JBFRVD010000705.1:0-351 GCF_041474985.1 Vibrio sp. 10N.222.49.C9
TCACCAAACCGTAGCCAATGAGCTTTGGCCTCATGATCTTGGTGTGCGTGCCTTCCAGTTTGTGTTCTGTGGTGTAGCTGATCAGCCCTTTCGGATAGTTCATGCGATCCATGGTGACATCACAAGCATCGATACAAGCACCACAGTTGATGCATTCGTATTGCAGGCCATCTCGAATATCTATGCCAGTTGGGCACACCTGAACACATAAGTTGCAATCGATACAATCACCTAGACCAAGATCGCTCGGGTTGGCCTTGCGAGTACGAGGGCCTCTGTCTTCACCGCGTTTTTTGTCATATCCGACAATAAAGGTGTCTTTGTCGAACATCGCTGATTGGAATCGTGCGT
>NZ_JBFRVD010000706.1:0-379 GCF_041474985.1 Vibrio sp. 10N.222.49.C9
ACCACATCATTACCAGTGAGAGTCGTTTTTGGAATGTATCGGGCATTAATGCCAAAGTCGGCTTCGATGGCGTTGACGTCAGAGTTGAAAGCCTTGCTGCGTTAATTGGAGGTGGCATAGCCGTCGACTCTCCTGCTCAAGGCACTCGCGTAGAGTCCGATACTGAGTTTAGGCTTTACCCTGATCTGGCAACCGCCGGTCGCGGTATCCCCATCAAGATAACCCTTCCAGACGACAACAATATCAACCCAACTGGCGCACCACTTGTTTACCGAGGTATTGAAATCGGTCAAATCACCAATGTGCAACTTAGCAAAGACCGACAGGACATCATCGCCCAAGCCACCGTTGAACCGGCTTATCACGACCTATTGAATTC
>NZ_JBFRVD010000707.1:0-466 GCF_041474985.1 Vibrio sp. 10N.222.49.C9
TTTGATTGTAGATTCTTCGCGGACGTATTGTGCAGGATCTTTGGCGGAAAACGGTCGCCATTTATCATGAGGATCGAACTCACCGGTCATATTATTAAACTTAAAAGAGGCGATAGGAGATCTTGAAATCAATTCAAGAGGAGGCTCGGCACAGAAATCCACAAACTCCCTCATTGAGACCCTATTCAATTGGCTAACGCAGACACCCTTGACTCGCCATGACCAGTTGAATAACAGATTCAGTTCTTTTCTGATAGCGCGAAAGCTACTCTGATTCATCTTGTTTTCAAGCAGAAACTCAACAGCAAGCTCATATGACTCACCAGCTGTCGGTATGTTATCGCCCATCCTAGCGATCAAGTCGTTTGCAGACTCCACCCCCGTTTCGAATTGCTCAGGCTTTACAGGAAAAAGCGGAGTAAACATAACAGACCCCCATTAACAAAATCATCACTCACCACAGACT
>NZ_JBFRVD010000708.1:0-478 GCF_041474985.1 Vibrio sp. 10N.222.49.C9
AAGCAAAAAACGTGCAAGTTCGCACTAATAATGCGCCATTGGTCAAAAACTGCGATTGGGTTGGAGAAGTAACAGGCACTGAGGGGCATTGGTATTCATATCTTTTTTATCCCAATGATGTGCTTATCCAGGGAGCGATTAATGAGATAAAAAACAATGCGTATCTGACGCAGGCAAATACTGTCGTTTTACTGATCCCACACTACTTCAAAACATCGGCAACCTTTGTGGGCACCGCGTACAATTGTCCACCAAAACCACCTCAAGACTGATCTTCCGTCGTTGGCGAGCCATCGATTAGATATCTAGCACCTGTTCCTTGCGCAGATGCGGTATCTTCTGGATTGAATAACTTGCAGCTTTTTAACGACAGGCACCCGCACCCAATACAGCCGTCTAGGTTATCTCTGAGTCGTTGCATCTCGAGTATTTTCTGATCTAACGATGCCGCCCACTGCTTAGACATTCGAGCCCAGTC
>NZ_JBFRVD010000709.1:0-378 GCF_041474985.1 Vibrio sp. 10N.222.49.C9
GTGATAATCTGCAAATAAAATATGCTAGTCTTAGCTCACCCCAATCACGAGACATTCACTAGCATGAAAATTTTCAGTAACTTCGAAAGCGGCAACATCAACGTTGTTTCAGCAGATTCTCCACAAGACATTCAACTCACTATACCTGCTGATAACCAAACCGAAATTTCACAATGGTTTCACTTTCGTCTAGAAAGCGAAGCACAACAAGCACACCATTTTACCATCAGTGAATTAGCGACATCCGCGTATCCTGAAGGCTGGAGTGACTATGATGTGGCTGCTTCTTATGATCGTGAGGAGTGGTTCCGTATTCCTGCTCAGTTTGATGGCAACGCACTAACTTTTGATATCATTCCAGAACACGATTCTATGTAC
>NZ_JBFRVD010000710.1:0-352 GCF_041474985.1 Vibrio sp. 10N.222.49.C9
CATTTGGAGTAATCAGGCATGCCAAATTCTTAGTGGCTATGCACCTGATAACCCTGCGGTTAGTGATTTGGCTTATTCCCTTGTTCGAAGCACTGCAGCGACATTTAACGCTGTGGTATTGCACGATTTGTCTGATGAACAAGCGGTATCTGTTGAACTTATTGAGTGGAAACAAGACAGTGTCAGCTGCACTTTTGTTAAAGATGGCAAGCAACAAACGCTGAGTTATGACCTAGCATCACATGCTTTAGACCACCTATAGTAAAAGTACTACAGTAGGCCAAAAGGCTAGCAGATGAACTGCTAGCCTTTTCAACTTAATCCAGTTTCAAGAACTGCCTAACCCTTGGAG
>NZ_JBFRVD010000711.1:0-345 GCF_041474985.1 Vibrio sp. 10N.222.49.C9
GCTGTTAGCTGCCATGCATCGGCACCTGACATCAAAGAGACCAATTCTTTTTGGTTATCTTCGATACTTGAAAAGACTTGTTTGCGAATATCGTTAGGCACCGAAATCTGAGTATTCAGTGCGGTAATATCGCTATGGTTCTTGTCGATGTCAGCGGCGATAACCCAAGAGTTTGTCTGATTGCCTTCTAACTTAATTGTTTTATGAATCAGGTAGCTACCACGTTGACCCTTAGTTAAGGTCTCGTCCTGAATTGGCAGCCCTTTTCTAAATGCGGTGATTTGCGAGCTGGTCAGTAGGATCTGATTCGCGTCATCATCAAGGCTGAATACAGTCGTTGCAAGC
>NZ_JBFRVD010000712.1:0-312 GCF_041474985.1 Vibrio sp. 10N.222.49.C9
ATGGTTGTCAAGTTCCGGCAGGCTATACGATAGACTTCTCTGGCGAGCAAGTTATTGCTTATCCAGAAGACAATTCCAGCTTATATTATTCAGTAGAATCTGAGGTGGTAAACCTATCGGATATGGCATTGTCTGATGTCGACTTTGAGTGGGATAACTTCATGGATGAGGCTCGCTTCGCTCAAGGTTCAGAAGCGGTTAGATTTACCTTCTCTCCTGCAGTAAACCAGTACTACTTATGGGAGGGTTATAGCCCTTACGTGAGGTTCTCTGATGTGGGTTATGATACGGACGGCAGTTCTATCTCTGCCC
>NZ_JBFRVD010000713.1:0-341 GCF_041474985.1 Vibrio sp. 10N.222.49.C9
CCGCAGTTCACCGCGACAAAGTTATTGTCTCGGCGACCGCTTTGTTCATGCAAAGAGCGCGCGACTAGCTCTTTACCCGTTCCGGTCTCGCCAAAGATAAGGATGTCCGCTGAGGTATCGGCAATATGAGTAATCGTCTCTTTTAGGTGCAGTATTGCCGAGGTATCGCCAATGATGCGTGGCCCGAGTGTTTGGCTAGCCTTCAACGAGTTTCGAAGGCGCTGGTTCTCTATGGTGAGCTGGCGCTTTTCAATGGCTCGCTTGGTGGTATCTAGTAATCTGTCGGTGGCAAAGGGCTTTTCTATGAAATCGTAAGCCCCCTTATGCATCGCCTCTACTGC
>NZ_JBFRVD010000714.1:0-264 GCF_041474985.1 Vibrio sp. 10N.222.49.C9
GTCTTACCCGCAAGCTTACAAGTTGACTCAATACGCACCTGATTGGTCTCTTTTATTGGGGTCAATTGAACCTCAACCTTAGACAGCAACAAGGGGTGGCAAAGGGGGATAAGATCCCATGTCTTCTTCGCGGCTTGAATACCCGCGATGCGCGCGGTAGCAAACACATCACCTTTATGATGGTCACCACTCAAAATCAATGCGAGGGTCTGCTCTGACATGGTGACGATCGCTTCTGCTCTCGCCTCACCCACAGTGTCTGCT
>NZ_JBFRVD010000715.1:0-380 GCF_041474985.1 Vibrio sp. 10N.222.49.C9
ATCTTCAGTGCGCTCTGTACGTTCAAATCTCAGGGTAAACAGACGATTAGCTAGATAGAGCGTAACGACCTCCGAGTCCAACTCATGACGAGATAGCGACAGACCGGGAATCGTAAAGCGCACGTAATCGATTAGACCAGTCGATGGATGAAAAGTTGAATCAAGCACATAACGCCCAAACACTTTCGTGTTCACACATTCGTTGATTGCTATTTTTTCCATATCCATCTTGTTGGCAAGCTCTGGCGTCATAGTTTCATGACTCAAGCAACGCTCGATAGAACCCAAACCACGCGCGACATTTTTTATTAGCGATGAGGCGACTGTTAAGCTACTGAAAACCGCATGCGTATCTGTCATTTCACCCAATAAGCGAGGTC
>NZ_JBFRVD010000716.1:0-330 GCF_041474985.1 Vibrio sp. 10N.222.49.C9
AAGTTTTGAATACCGTCCGTCACTATGGTTTGTCCAATGTGACCTACGGCCAAAGGCCAGATACCGATAAGGGCTACTGCACCGCCTACTGCGGCTATTGATTTTAATTGTCGCATATTCTTATAAATTCTGTGTTTGCACGTCTACTCTCTTTTATACAGATAAAATTGAGATAAATCAGTATTTTCTAGGATATTTTCGCTTTACTGACATAACTTTAACTGGCTCTCATTTGAGTTAGATTAAAATTGTTACAGTGCAATAAAAAGATGGGTTGATTATGACTCAATATTGCGTTCTTTGTATCGAAGACGATCCAAACTCTCTATC
>NZ_JBFRVD010000717.1:0-312 GCF_041474985.1 Vibrio sp. 10N.222.49.C9
TCACAAATCATATCGGTCAACGGATTAGGCTCCCCGCAAACATACGCTTCCATCAGATGAGTAAACGCATCCATAGCGCCTCGCCCTGAAGTTTGTGCATCAGTGCCATAGGTTAATGTTGGGTCAACAATGGCGACATTAGGTAGCATCTCCGGACTGCGAAGGCTTACTTTTACCTTGTCTTGGCCTGACTTTAGTACTGCATTTTTAGTGACTTCCGCCCCTGTACTGGCTGTCGTTGGAATGGCAATCATAGGAAGAGGGGCCGCTTTAATTGGCACATTTCGCCCCACTACTTCCACATAGTCGTAC
>NZ_JBFRVD010000718.1:0-306 GCF_041474985.1 Vibrio sp. 10N.222.49.C9
CAGCGGAACACTCATTAGCCAAAATGCTACGCAGTGTGAAAGCTAACCTACGAACGCACCATTTTTCCGACTGCTTCAAGCAGAGTAACCAACAGCACTTATTGAGTAACCACGACGGCCCCTGCAAATTAATCAGGAGCTTCCATATCAATGAGAACTTTGAGGTTGTCACCTTTCTAGCATCAAAGACCAATACAGTTAATTTGAGAGAGTTTTTGGACGCACACTCCGAGGTTCACGAAGCGGAATTGGCACTAACTTGTTAGCGCGAATAACCAAAACTTTTTCCGACCAAAACCAAAAATC
>NZ_JBFRVD010000719.1:0-322 GCF_041474985.1 Vibrio sp. 10N.222.49.C9
CAAGGAAATCCACGGTCATCTTGGCACATATAACATGACGCCCACTATCACTGCCATTGGTATGACAGTAGCCGTCTCTGAAAAATCCAGTGTTGGGTGAGCAACTGCAAAGTTGTAGAGGTTCGCCGAGTACATTTCTTTTTTGCGCCATGCTCATTTCTCTCCATCGTTTCCCATGAAAAACTCTCACCCTGCGATCTCAGTGTAGTTGTTAGATGGGCGTTATGTCAGGGTTCAAGTTGCCGGGAATATCTGAAGCAAGCGTATAAAAGAGGTTATAAAAAAGAGCCTCATGGCAGAGGCTCTCTATTTGCGGAGTTTT
>NZ_JBFRVD010000720.1:0-392 GCF_041474985.1 Vibrio sp. 10N.222.49.C9
GCGCTAAGCGTTATCATTTTTCAGTTAAGGGCATGGCGGGCCATGCTGGTACCGTGCCACATGCTTTGCGTATGGACGCGTTATGTGGGGTTGCTGAGATGATAACGACCATAGAAACCTATGGCTTAGAGCACAATGTGGTTGCAACCGTAGGCAAGTGCAATGTGAAGCCTGGTGCGGTAAATGTAATTCCTGGTGATGTGGTTTTCTCTTTGGATGTTCGTAGTCCAGTGCAAGGAGACCTCGAAGTGGCGTGTAATGAACTGCACTCTCAATTGGAAGAGATCGCACAGCGCCGCGAACTGCAACTGACCTCCGAGCTTACTTATCAAGCCGAAGCCGTACCTTGTAATGCCGAACTGCAGCAGCAGTGGGGCAAGGTTGTCGAAAAA
>NZ_JBFRVD010000721.1:0-282 GCF_041474985.1 Vibrio sp. 10N.222.49.C9
ATCTGGTGGAGCCCAGTCACCCATCGTAATCAAGTTGCCTAAGGTGACGGACAAGCAACTGTTGCATGAGTTTGTGAGTGTTCAGTCTTGGCTCAATGATCTGACTGCACTGGAAAAGCACCAAGGTATCAACATAGAGCGACAAGCCTTTCGTTATAAATCAATGGGTATGCAGGTGATGCCTGTTGCCATCTATTTTTCCGATATTGAATCTCTGGCTCGATATCTCGGCAAGCGGAAGCAGTGGCAGGCCTTCATAGCCACTTTTGAGCAGGTGGTGAC
>NZ_JBFRVD010000722.1:0-289 GCF_041474985.1 Vibrio sp. 10N.222.49.C9
ATCTTAGACCGTCAGCAAAACATGACCCCAGAACTGACCCCAGAACTGCGCCTGTTTCATACAGATGGTGAGGTGTTGGTGATTTCTGAGCAAAAAAATAGCCAACAAAAGCACATTGATTTACCCGAGCTACTTGCAAAACTTGCTCGCGAACACAATATAAACCACATCTGGGTGGAAGCTGGAGCGACATTAGCCGCTAGCTTTATAGAGCAACAACTCGTCGATGAGCTGGTTGTCTATTTGGCACCAAAGATCATGGGAACCGATGGTCGTGGCTTGGTTAACC
>NZ_JBFRVD010000723.1:0-293 GCF_041474985.1 Vibrio sp. 10N.222.49.C9
AGTCGATGATCAGCTGATATCTGCAGCCGTCTTCAAACGTCTGGTAAGGCTCCACTTCAATGCCACTCACATCCTTTACCAACTGCGTAGCAAGATGAGTCCAGCTGCGCTGTGTTTCGCACTCTATCGCCGGAAGCTGCTCGGTGATTTCGCTAGGCAGCGCAACCTCTTGCCACTGCCCTTCTTTCCATAGGTACAGAGGTCCATCTCCATAATGTCCTTTGATATAAATAGAGCCCTGACTGCCATGGAACACGATATGGTCTTCGTTAAAGCGTGGGGTTAACCCGCCA
>NZ_JBFRVD010000724.1:0-241 GCF_041474985.1 Vibrio sp. 10N.222.49.C9
GTGATAGATAGCGCAGCAATGACAAACTTTGTAAGGTCGCTATCAATGCTAGAAGCCGCAATAATCGAAGGGACATACATATCGGTGAAACCCACTAGAACCGTTTCCGCAGCGGCTGTTGCTTCAGGAAGGTTTAGCATTTCCAATACTGGTACAAAAGGAGCACCCAACCAAGTGAATATCGGAGTGGCTTCTGCAATGATCAAACCTACAGTACCGACAGCCATAACCACAGGTAAAA
>NZ_JBFRVD010000725.1:0-217 GCF_041474985.1 Vibrio sp. 10N.222.49.C9
ATGAAGAAGTTGGCCCAGTTCATTATCGTATTGAGAAACCAGAACCGACTATTGTGGTTTCAGATATTGCCAATAATGACTTTGCAAATGGTATTGATGACTGGTTTAGTTTTGGTGCTTCAGCGGTAACAGGTGTTGAAGCATTCTCATACTCTGGTAGCGTTTCAATCAGTAACAATGGCTATGTAAGTCAGAATGTGACACTACTGCCAAATCA
>NZ_JBFRVD010000726.1:0-258 GCF_041474985.1 Vibrio sp. 10N.222.49.C9
ACCTTTTTCTCAATAGGTGCAACAGACAACATGGCATCAAACGCTCTTTCCATGATACCAACGGCGTCATCTTCTTTATCACTCACATAACAAAGCTTGGTTAAACGCTCTCTATGCTCACCCTGCTCCATCAACAGCTGCGCCACTTTTAGTGTCACTGCATCACTTGGTGGTTGGAAATGATTACCGATCGGGAACACCAACGCCTTCATCGCGTATTTTGCCCAACCTACAGGGAAGTTGTCATACGCCTGTTGT
>NZ_JBFRVD010000727.1:0-583 GCF_041474985.1 Vibrio sp. 10N.222.49.C9
TCGAAGAAATAGAGGCCATCCCTGCAAGTAATCCATTCCTCTGTGGTAAACGTTCGGTGAGTCAGTGTTCTACCGGTCTTGAGTGCGTTGATTGCTTGATTCTTATTCATGCCTGGCTTGTCGCTGCTTCGTCTAATCTATTGGATGAGTGCGTTGATTTGCTCTTCAATGTGCCCAAAGGGTGTATCAATTTGGATCTTGCTGTAGTCATCGCGAAATATTCGTAATAGTTCAGCGTGGCCGGCTTCGTTAAATTTGAGGATGGTGAGGAAGGCGCTGGGTTCTATGCTATCGATGTGGTAGTCAGCTGACTGACAGGCGGTATCTAGGTACAGTTGATTGCCTACTAGTTTTGGTGATAACGGCATAATGGTGTGGCCATGTACGCAAAGCGACGCCCCTTTGATGAAGTCTCTTTCGGCAAAGGTTTCATCGGATTGTGAGAGTGCTTTTTCGAACTGTGTCATAGCGCTATATTGCGCTACCCGATCGGGGTTGGATTTTGTTAATTCTCGGAAATCGCCCCCAGGAATACCCGCGTGAGTGAGTCCGATGATTTTTCCGTTATGCACCAGTTCTATTG
>NZ_JBFRVD010000728.1:0-390 GCF_041474985.1 Vibrio sp. 10N.222.49.C9
CATCAATAAAGACTCTGATCTTCATCTTGAACTCCATGAACTGGCTGATGCTAGACAGGAGGAAAAACAAAAACAGAAGAAGAAACAAGAGCTCACTAAAGCAGCGCAGGCATTGCAAGATGCCCCTGTTATTGAAAAATCACTGGGTTTACTTCAACACATTGTCATTGGTCAAGAGGGAGCGACGGCTTCGTTCAAAAAAGACAAGGCCAAAGAAATCCGCTCCATAGGCAAGGAACTGAAGCAAGAGAGTCTGAGTAAAGATGAAGTTCATGCATTGTGTGAGGTGTTAACTTCAATCAATATTGCTGAGAAGGATGTTCAGAAGCTCATCAAGTGGCTTGAGAAGCAATGATGAAATCTGAACTTCATTTACTCTCCTCGCAATTC
>NZ_JBFRVD010000729.1:0-392 GCF_041474985.1 Vibrio sp. 10N.222.49.C9
GTAATGAATATCTTGCTCGCGTGCCACAAAGGTGGTGCGCTCTGACATCTCACCTGAAATGAAGGCATCCAAGTCGTTGTCTGCAGCCAATTGAATGTAATCTTGACCACCACCCGTGCACCAACCAACAGTTTCAATCATTTTATCGGCGTTTTCAGGCGCGATATGCAGTGGCTCTCTATCTAGCGCTTTGTCGATGCGCTTGGCAAATTCCGCACCGCTCACTGCTTGCTTCAAGCGGCCGTGCATCGCGACAGATTGAGCATGCCCCTCTAACCCGCCTTCAACATCAATGCCCAAAAGCTGTGCTAGACGAGCGTTATTACCCAGTTGTGGATGAATATCCAATGGCAAGTGATACCCATAAAGATTGATATCGTTCTTGATCAATG
>NZ_JBFRVD010000730.1:0-695 GCF_041474985.1 Vibrio sp. 10N.222.49.C9
ATTTCGCAGTTAAAAAACTGTACCGCTATTGGCATTGATGTCTCTAAAAAGACGCTAGATTTTGCAGGATTAACGGCAGGAAAAACCATTCTGTATCAACTCAACAACACCGTAGAGTCGATAGAAAAGTTGGCTGAAAAGCTCGTAGAATCGCAGTACAAAGGTAAAATAATCTGTGAATCAACCGGCCACTATCATCTCAAGTTAGTCTCTGTATTTTCAAAGCATAATCTTAATCTCTACGTCATTAATCCATTGCAATCGAGCAAGCATAGCAAAGCTAACATTCGCAAGACTAAAACAGATCCCGTCGATGCTGAGACACTAGCCACAATGTGTCTTACTGAGAGAAACCTGCCTAAACCGACTAAACTAAGTGACCGTAATCTATTGATTACATTGAAAGTAGGCCAAATAAAGGCAATAGAGAAGCTAATACAGAAAATGGGGAGTAGCCTTCGTTTGTTCAAGGAAACTTATCAAGGTTTAGGGTTTGAGTTAGATGAAGTTCAACAAGAGCTCGCTACGAAACTGGCGGAATTAAAGTCGCTTCACAAGCGTATGCTTCGAGAGCTTGAGGCCTTGATTGTTGAAACTAACGAAAGCGCAAGAGACACCGATATCTTAGCCAGTATTCCAGGCATCTCTTCGACCACTGCAGCTCTTTTAAGCCAACTGGATAGAAGGGGTAAGAG
>NZ_JBFRVD010000731.1:0-303 GCF_041474985.1 Vibrio sp. 10N.222.49.C9
CTGTACTTCTTCATCTGCAATAGTGTCTTGCTCTGCATTTTCCGCCACTTCGATCACTGGCTTAATCTGCTTTTTCTTTTCCGATTTGTTTTTAGCCGATGATATTTCGGTAATGGTGTTTGTCGCCTTAGCTTCAGCTAACAACACACAGTCTTCGACGGCCGGCTCTAAAATAGGTCCTGCAATCTTATTGCGGCATGCTTGAGGTGGGATCGGGCTAGGCTTACACAGGTTTTCACCACTACCTGCTACACGAGCGCAAGAGCGACACACAAATTTTGGCTCCGCCACAATAGAATAGAT
>NZ_JBFRVD010000732.1:0-265 GCF_041474985.1 Vibrio sp. 10N.222.49.C9
GCAAAGCTATACGCCAGTGCGCAAGGGAAAAGCGATTGAATTTCCTCGTGACCATAACGCTCACAGCGACTTCAGACATGAGTGGTGGTACTTAACCGCCAATCTAAACGATGAACAAGGCAAAGCCCTTGGAATACAGTGGACACAGTTTCGTGTTGCGATAGATCCACAAGAAAAATCGACTAATGACGCTTGGCACAGCCAGCAAATGTATATGGCTCACAGCGCCGTCACCACAGATAACCTCCACTATGCCGATGAAAAA
>NZ_JBFRVD010000733.1:0-304 GCF_041474985.1 Vibrio sp. 10N.222.49.C9
CTATATCATGGTTAACTGCCAATTGAGCTTCAACATCATTATCGCACGAGGTGAAAATGGTCAACTGCAGCACCATGTTGTTATCCATGGTGGTATAGGCAGAGACTTCCATAGCGTGTAAAGGATAGAGCTTACGCAGCAGCAGTTGATGGGTATCTTTGGTACGCGCTATCTGTACACCACTATCTAGCAGAGGAAAGCCTAACCACTGCCAATCATAGCCCCGGTCTTTAACTATCAGCAGTCCGTACAAGCTTCCAAGAGCGCTCATTAGCACTATAGAAATTATGCGGCAAAGTAGTAT
>NZ_JBFRVD010000734.1:0-268 GCF_041474985.1 Vibrio sp. 10N.222.49.C9
GAGTTTGTACTTGAGGATACGCTAGGTCGTAGCCGCACGGACTTGGCGCAATTGATGAACGATGTGATTCAAGAAGCCAATAAACAGCCAGAGATTGCGTATACCTTCAGTACTTTCCGCGCCAATGTGCCGCACTACTATGTAGACATTGACCGTGAGAAAGCGAAACAGCTTGGTGTATCTCTAACGGATATCTTCCAAACCCTTCAGGGTAACCTTGGTTCAATGTACGTGAATGACTTCACTATGCTAGGTAAGAACTTCAGGG
>NZ_JBFRVD010000735.1:0-320 GCF_041474985.1 Vibrio sp. 10N.222.49.C9
GTATGCGTTGAATCCAAGTGCGAATCCTGGTAATGATGAGCCCAAATACATTCCGGTTGATGTGGATAAGCTTCTTAATTCTTCATTGGAAGTTGTGACTCCAGAGTCGCAAAAGAAAAAGAAGAAAGCTAAGAAGATTAAGCCACCGACAGAGGTGTTTGAGCAAGAGCGAGTTCTCTATGTTGCAGTGGAGCACTATCGTTATTCCGGTTTGATGTCGGGAGGTATTGCCTCACCGATTGATGTATGGAGTAATCGCCTTGTGGTTTACTCGCCATCGGCGGCGGGGTTAGTTGATAGCTTGAAGGGTTATTACTATC
>NZ_JBFRVD010000736.1:0-482 GCF_041474985.1 Vibrio sp. 10N.222.49.C9
ATATAAATAGAGACCTACTAAACAAAAAAATGTTTACATTTTTAATGATTACATTTGCTCTTGTTTTTGGTGCATTAAGTCAAACAAAGTTTATACAGGATAGGCTTGATCAAGGGATTGATAATATTCAGGATTATAGCGATAACTCCAATAAGTACACTTCTTTAGGTATACGTATAGATCTTTGGAAAAGTGCTATCGGAACTTTCAATGAGCACCCTATTTTGGGCTCTGGTACTGAAGGAAGAATAGAGTCTAGAAAGTCACAAGGAGAGTCTGGATATATTGATATTAAAACAAGCAAATTACGCTATCATGCTCACAATCAATATCTAGAGAATTTATCAGTATATGGTATCGTTGGATTCACTACACTTTTGTTGCTGTTTTTATACCCTTTGTACATTTTCACAAGAAAAGAACGTAATTCCATTATAAGTCAACTTGGTTCTATTCACATAGTTATGATGATGGGATATTGT
>NZ_JBFRVD010000737.1:0-234 GCF_041474985.1 Vibrio sp. 10N.222.49.C9
ATACTATGAACTATTTAGCGAAGAAGCGTCTTTTAATCTTGAGTGGAGCTTAACAAACGGTGGTAACAGGGACATCGAAATCACCGAAACTGATTCACTCTACTTAATGCTGTCCTCCAACTATCTCTACAGCATGGAACACAAACTCCCTCTTTGCCCCGAAACGATAACACTTCAAGAGGCACTATTCTCAGTAGCGGAAAAAACATCACTGCTAGACGACAGAGACTTGTT
>NZ_JBFRVD010000738.1:0-287 GCF_041474985.1 Vibrio sp. 10N.222.49.C9
ATGATGAATAGGGCGGAATTCTTTATCTTTAGAGTGGATCACGCTACATGCTGAAAAAGTAATCGTATTGTAAATGCTGTGTATTATTTGAGAGTGAGTAGGGTTGTAGGGGCGGTGCTTTTGAAAGGAAAAAGCATATAAAACTAATGCCTTATGTATGAAAATTAATATACACGCCTTTCACAATGTTAATAATTTGTATAACTTAGTGGTTTGACCACTATGCAAGGTGAAGCGATATGTCTCGAGTGACCTGCACTATTGATGATAATCAGATTGCAATAGTC
>NZ_JBFRVD010000739.1:0-330 GCF_041474985.1 Vibrio sp. 10N.222.49.C9
TCAGTAGGTAAATAACAATCCTTTATAAATGGAAATTGCTGTTTTAGTGCGTCAAATAGCTGCTCGGCTTTTTCCTGCTGCAGAGCAGGTAAAGGTGTAGACGAACCTTCTTTAGACATGGCTAACTCTGCTGGCCATTTGATGGTCGCATCTAGACCCATCTTCGAGCCAAGGCCTGCAACTGGTGAAGCAAAATCAAGAGAATCTATTGGGGTGTTCTCAATCATCACTATGTCGCGTTTCGGTTGCATGTGCTCTGTCATTGCCGCGACAACTTGATTCCAATCTCGAGCATCAACACTTTCATCGCATACTAGTACATATTTGGTG
>NZ_JBFRVD010000740.1:0-316 GCF_041474985.1 Vibrio sp. 10N.222.49.C9
TTTGTAGACCACTCTAGAGTCAAAGGCCCTTTGCCTTTAAGTGCCTTCGCGCCAGTTCCATTCGCATGTTGCGAGAAACGGCGTTCAAGGTCATTCGTCACCCCGCAATACAGTGCGTTGTGACGATTTCGAATTAAGTAAACAAACCACTCACTCATGGCTTTATTGCTCAGAGTACTGACTCAATCAGGGCTCTAAGCTCAGCCACTTCAGATTTTAATGACGCCACCTCTTGCTCTAATGCTTCTAGCTTCTCTGCTGTAGGTGTTTTCACTGAAGAAACTGGCGTAGCGGTTGCTAACGCTTCGATATCCAC
>NZ_JBFRVD010000741.1:0-436 GCF_041474985.1 Vibrio sp. 10N.222.49.C9
TCGCAATATAGTCATTAAGAAGATTATAGCTATCCATCTGAGTCGTAGCTTGAAGGGAAATAATGTACTCATCTCTGCGGTTCTTCTCTGCAGGAGCGGCAGAGATCTTTTGATACCATTCACTGTAAAGGCGTCTTTGGGCAACTTGAGCATCAGCGCTCTCATCCGCATCTTCTCTCAATGCTTTTTTAAAGGCCAAAAAGGTTTCGTTATTATCAAAAAAACGTTTTTTGTTAGCTGTTGCATTGAATGAACGGATAAATTGAGCAAAGATTTTATCCGGTTCAACTAAGTCATCGAGTTCTTCACTTACTAGCACCGTGCCATCATCCTGATAGGTATCAAAGATAGGCTGAAAGGATTTTACTTGCTGACGATAAACTGCAAAATCATTAACCTGAGGTTCAACGATTCTCGCTTTAGAGCTCCACCATTC
>NZ_JBFRVD010000742.1:0-278 GCF_041474985.1 Vibrio sp. 10N.222.49.C9
GTAGAACAGGCTAAGCAACAAGCTATTTTAGGTAAGTTGGTGACTTTTGGCATTGTGCCAACAGGGCCTGAAACCGGCTATGGTTATATCAAACAAGGCGAGGCTACAAGTTCTCATTCTTATGAGGTAGAACGATTTGTAGAGAAACCGGACTTAGACACCGCTAAAGAGTATGTTAGTTCCAATGATTATTTATGGAACAGCGGTATGTTCTTGTTTAAAGCGTCTCGTTATTTAGAGGAACTAAAGGCTCATCGGCCAGATATTCTGTATGCGTG
>NZ_JBFRVD010000743.1:0-325 GCF_041474985.1 Vibrio sp. 10N.222.49.C9
CTCTACTTGTAAGTCTAGCTATCGCTCCTGGTGCGCTGGCGGAAACTCTTGAAAGCGTTCTGGATAAGAACAGTGTGAAGGTCATTAAGGAGATGGAAGAGGCTCGTTTTCAGAATGTCTCTCTGACAACTCATATCACGTCTGCGGGAATTGTGTATTACGACGCTAAAGCGAATGTGTTGTTTCACAGTACCCCAATGGAAGTGAAGGACGGTCAGTTTGAGGCGTTGGATAAAGAATTAACGACAGGTTTGCTTTCCTCACTGACAGCAACCATTGAATACAAAGCAGATAATGAAAGGGCGGTGATGTATCAGTTTTCTGA
>NZ_JBFRVD010000744.1:0-560 GCF_041474985.1 Vibrio sp. 10N.222.49.C9
ATTAGAATGCGGTGTTCATGACACGCTTACAGTTAAAGCGGCAATTCTGGAAGGAGAAAACATTCTGGTCTGATGGTTATTTCGCTTGCTCGGTTGGGAACGCCAGTGCTGAGACTATTAGGAAATACAATCAAGATCAGGGCTAGGCGATTCATCCCAGCGACAGCAGAGCTGATCAGCTGGGTTTTCTTGCCCAAAACGCTGTGAACTACTCAGCGACAGCATAGCTGATCACTGAGCTTCTAAGGTAGCTAGGTAGCTACCTTTTCTATTTCCTCAGATCCCAAAGACAACTTTGCTAGTGCAAAGACTTTCGTTTTAACGCCTGATTTCTGCTGAGTTTTGGGTGTTTTTGTCACCCTGACGACAGTTCCATTCGCCATTAAATCTGATTCACCTATCTTCTGAACTGCTATTGCTGATGAGTAGTCTCGGTCGCTAAACGTCCCGCAACTAACACAGGTGAAATGTCTCTCTTTCAACGTCAATTTATGGTGTTGACCACAGACAGAACACACGCCTGTTGTGCGCTCAAATCGACCTATTTCATGGTGTATACC
>NZ_JBFRVD010000745.1:0-247 GCF_041474985.1 Vibrio sp. 10N.222.49.C9
ACAGAGGCATTACTGGAATAGCCGAGCTTGCTTGCGTTACAACAGACTTAAGTACTGCAACGTTTGCTGTACCGCCAGTAGCAGATAGCTTTTCGTTCAATGCTGTTGAAGCACGATCTAGGTCCATCTTAGCGCGGCCTAGAGCACCGTCCCAATAGATTGGCCATGTCAGCTCAGTACCGATGTAGCTGTACGCCACAGTCTTACAACCGTCAGCTAATACACCCGCTTCAGAAAGAGCATTGAT
>NZ_JBFRVD010000746.1:0-276 GCF_041474985.1 Vibrio sp. 10N.222.49.C9
ACCCAAGGTAAAGATGCCATCATAGGTCCATTCCGCAGTGGTATTGGTTTCCATATTTTGAAAATTGAAGATGTGCAAGGCCTTGAGACTGTTGCTGTAACAGAGGTTAATGCGCGTCATATCCTCATTAAGACCTCTGTAATCCTAAGTGATGAAGGAGCACAGAAAGAACTGTATGGCTTTATTCGCCAAATCAGAGCGGGTGAAGCAACCTTTGGTGAACTAGCACAGCAATACAGTGCAGACCCAGGCTCTGCCGCTCGTGATGGTGAGCTT
>NZ_JBFRVD010000747.1:0-282 GCF_041474985.1 Vibrio sp. 10N.222.49.C9
TCAATTGACTGATTCATCTTCCTACCTGATTGAATTACTACTGATTAAAACGACTGACTATGAACCTATCACTGATAACGGCGAAGAAAAAGCACTACCACTCTCTTGGTGATAAGTACTCGTTATACAGCAGAGCTTCATGCGACCCCTCTTCTACCTGATAGTTATACTCCCATCGTGCTAATGGTGGCATAGACATCAAGATAGATTCCGTTCTTCCCTTACTCTGTAAACCGAACAGGGTGCCTCTGTCATAGACGAGGTTGAACTCTACATAGCGAC
>NZ_JBFRVD010000748.1:0-332 GCF_041474985.1 Vibrio sp. 10N.222.49.C9
AGAGGCCGGTGAAGCAGAAGTACGCAAAGCGTGGGACGAACTGCCAGCCAGTGCACAGAATGTAGTAGACAACTTCGAGCAATTTCACGCTCTTACCTCAGTAAGCCAAGCCTTTGCAGGTGTTGGACTACTAGAAGAGTTCCCAACGCTTAACATTCCTGAAAACATGACGGAAGAACAAACTAACGCTTACAAAGCACAATTGTTAGACCAAGTTCTTTTCAACTGTATCAAGGACATGGTCAAGCAAATGAAGAAAGCTCGTCGTGACCCTATCCTTAAGCGCGATTTCAATAGTGTCTTTCTAAAAGACTAAGATCCTATCGCCTAAA
>NZ_JBFRVD010000749.1:0-380 GCF_041474985.1 Vibrio sp. 10N.222.49.C9
GGGAAGACCATTATCAGTACGGCGTCATTTCTTATCGTAACGACAATCTCTAAAGCTAGTTAACTGCGTGAGTTTTGCTCAAGGGTTAGTGGGACTTGATGAAAAATCAGTGCTTCTTGAGTTAGGCAATACCCGGCTGTCATCATCGTCGTATAAATGGCGGGGAAGGAGCGTGGGTTGAGTTTGAACTTGTTGCTTTGAATGTCATACAGGTCTCTGCTGCCAATTTTTTTAAATGTGTTTACGTTCGTATTGGGCACAATCAGTTCATCCGCAAGAGAGGCTTTGGCCATAGCGAAACCCGCAAAATCACAATCGAAAAAGGCTATAACATGGCCGCTAAAATTCTTCTTGAGTAAAGACATGGTAATGCCTGTTTC
>NZ_JBFRVD010000750.1:0-291 GCF_041474985.1 Vibrio sp. 10N.222.49.C9
GTATTATGGTCAGTATCCAGAGATAAAGGTGCTCGATAAGCAATCGATAGATGAGCGTATTAAGCAACTGAAGATGGAGTTAGCGTCCAATCGTTCAGCATCAAATCGAATTAATGAAACTGAGGCTTCTAAGAAGCTGCAGCGTTTGCTAGAAAATGCAATTGAGCGTGAAGCGTCAGATATTCACATAGTTAATGTTCTTGGTCAGAGGACGGAGATTAGTTATCGCATTTTCGGTGATTTTGTACCCGTTAGTGAGCAGACAGCAGAGTATGGTGAAGAGGTTATTAC
>NZ_JBFRVD010000751.1:0-305 GCF_041474985.1 Vibrio sp. 10N.222.49.C9
TAATGCATACACGGGAATGGGGAGCCCTTGGCTACTCAATCCAGCGACACAGATACCAGTGAGTAATGCCGCTATAAATTCAACCGCGATGGTACGACGCCCACACAGCACCATTTGACAACCCCAAACCATAAACCCGAGAAAGAGTGAGCAGATGATCGCCTCAAGCGTACTGCCGATAAGCATCAGATAGGCTGGTGGAATGGACATATTTGCCAGAGCAACCGCCCAGATAGGGTAGCGAAAAGGCTCTTGTTTGGTTGCGCCATTAGGTCTTCGCAGACGTTGTATGGTTTGAGCAAGAA
>NZ_JBFRVD010000752.1:0-454 GCF_041474985.1 Vibrio sp. 10N.222.49.C9
GCTAGGCCGCGCGACCTGGCTCGTCTACGCACCGCACTGCAACAGTTGCCGGAACTAGAAACAACACTAGAAAGCTTAGTGAATCCGCACCTGAAAGGTTTATCCAACGATGCGAAACCTCTAGACAGTTTATGTGAACTGTTAGAGCGAGCAATCAAAGAGAACCCACCTGTGGTCATTCGTGATGGCGGCGTACTCGCTGAGGGGTATAACGAAGAGCTTGACCAATGGCGCGATCTTGCTAATGGCGCTACTGAGTACCTAGAGAAACTTGAATCCGACGAGCGAGAGCGACACGGCATAGATACCTTGAAGGTAGGCTACAACGCCGTTCACGGCTTTTACATTCAAGTCAGTCGTGGGCAAAGCCACCTTGTGCCGCCTCACTACATTCGTCGTCAAACGCTGAAGAATGCTGAGCGCTACATTATTCCCGAGCTAAAAGAGCACGAAG
>NZ_JBFRVD010000753.1:0-346 GCF_041474985.1 Vibrio sp. 10N.222.49.C9
GGTGTTAAGCGTATTGCTCACTTTACTCAGATTGTTGTTCCTTTCATGGCTCTGGCCTACATCTTGACGGCGTTTGTCATCATCCTGCTTCACATCACTGAAGTGCCTCGTATTTTTGCGATGATTGTCGGTGATGCCTTTACTCCGATGGCTGGCTTTGGTGCTGCTATTGGTTGGGGCGTTAAGCGTGGTGTTTACTCAAATGAAGCAGGTCAAGGTACTGGCCCACATGCGGCAGCAGCAGCCAACGTGGCGCACCCTGCACAGCAAGGTCTAGTTCAATCGTTCTCTATCTATATTGATACACTGCTGGTTTGTTCTGCTACGGCATTTATGATCCTAATTA
>NZ_JBFRVD010000754.1:0-840 GCF_041474985.1 Vibrio sp. 10N.222.49.C9
AGAGAACCTAGTCATTACCAAGATCCCATTTGCGGTTCCCACCTCTCCTGTAGAAGAAGCCCACGCCGAGTACATAGAAAGCCGTGGCGGCAATCCGTTCATGCAAATTGCGGTGCCCGAGGCGAGTAAAAAGCTGATCCAATCAGTAGGGAGATTACTGCGCAAGGAGCAAGATTCTGGTAGAGTTATCATCTTCGACCGCCGTATCGTAACCAAACGTTACGGCAAGGCATTACTAGACTCTTTACCACCCTTTAAACGTCGCATCGATTAGGACTGATTCATTACTCAATGGAATACATAGAACCAAGTATGCTGCTCATATTGGCCATTGTTGCCTTTATAGCAGGCTTTATTGATGCGGTTGCTGGCGGAGGTGGGATGCTTACCGTCCCTGCTTTGCTTTCTATTGGCTTACCTCCACATATCGCTTTGGGTACCAATAAGTTAGCCGCCTCTTTTGCCTCTTCGACAGCGGCTTTTACCTATTACAAGAAGAAGCTGTTTAAGCCTAGATTATGGCTGCCTACGTTTATTACCACTCTCATTGGCGCAACGTGCGGTACCTTGTTTGTAGATTCTATTTCTACCGAGTGGTTAGAAAAGGTGCTCCCTCTCGTTATTTTGGCGGCTGCTCTTTATACCATCATCCATAAAACCCCCGATGCGAATAAAAACCTGATGCCTGAGCCAGGTAGAAAGCACAACATCACGCAAGTGACGCAAGGCTTTAGTCTGGGTTTTTATGATGGCGTGGCAGGACCTGGAACCGGCGCGTTTTGGACCGTTAGTAGTATGGCGCTCTATCGCCTGAATATACTGCTAGCATCTGGTCTTGCG
>NZ_JBFRVD010000755.1:0-436 GCF_041474985.1 Vibrio sp. 10N.222.49.C9
TAAGCGAGTAGGGGAGAAAGAGCGCTACCTCTCTCTTGCTATCGCAACCGGTTTAATCATGTTGGGTTTTAGTGTGGTGATCTTCCAGTTCCGCTTAATGGGTCTGGATACCGATTTGCAGTTTGTGTTGGCATTTGCAGCTCTTTATGTCGTGCGAGATGTGTTTAAGGAAAGCATTAAAGCCTGGGTGTTTGAGAAGATCATTCGCAATAAACCCCGCGTTGTCTCTTGGTTTGGTATGCCAGACAAAAAGACAGGCATTGGAACTGGCGAGACATGGTTTAACTCTCAGCCCAACTCTAAGGTCGCTATTGCGAACCGTGAGAACATATCGCTGTTCTTTAGAGAAACAGTAAGCCTGAAGAACTTTGAGTACAACGGTTTTAAGAAGATCAAGACCAACACCAGCATTGATCTTGGTCCCATCATGCGATGC
>NZ_JBFRVD010000756.1:0-410 GCF_041474985.1 Vibrio sp. 10N.222.49.C9
AAACTTTCAAGTATGAGAAAGCTGCATCTTGATCTAGGTAGCCAGCAGTATTTGCTGTGCCATCAACACCAGCAACGCTTGTGAATTCCGCACCATCACCATTAACAGAGATGTCGTTTCCTGCAGTACCAGAATCGGTAAGTCCTGCATTTGAGAACTCGTACTGGTTAACCGCTACTGGGAAATCACCAGGCTCAGGAGCTGGTTCCGGTTCTGGCTCAGGCGCAGTCTCACCCGTTGCACTAACAACTACAGCTTCTGAGCTGTTGTTGTTGTATGGGTTATCAGATAGGTCCTGACCAATAGCGTAATTATCAAAGTTATCATCAAACACTAGCTCTTCGTCTGCGCCTTCAATGTTGTAAACCTTGAAGTTGTCTGCAAGTAGTTCGAAGTGTGTTGTATTACTG
>NZ_JBFRVD010000757.1:0-267 GCF_041474985.1 Vibrio sp. 10N.222.49.C9
ATTTATCACAGAGACTTTTGATATTTCTGTTAGTAACTCTGACTTTTTAGGTGATTACTCAACGGACTACGTATTCACATTAAATGGCTCATATAATATCAATGAAACGTGGAGAGTATTTGGATCAGTGGATACTGACGAGTATTTAGAGCTGGGTGTTGGTTACTCATTTTTTGTGGCAGATCGTATATATAATGAGCTTTTTGTTACCGCTGGAGCGTCTACAGACAATACTTATGTGACTGGACTTGGGCTTTTCTCTGCAAC
>NZ_JBFRVD010000758.1:0-254 GCF_041474985.1 Vibrio sp. 10N.222.49.C9
GGCTCAATGAACTGGGTATTATCTTAGAAGATGGTCCTCAAGGTACCACTTGGCGTCGCAAGTAACTCTTTACCTTTGAATAATAAGGGCTGATATTTATCGGCCCTTTTCTTTATGTAACCTAGAACGATAATAAAGGCTTTAACGTGGCTCAGATGTACTTCTATTACTCAGCGATGAATGCGGGTAAATCCACCACACTTCTACAATCCTCTTTTAACTATCAAGAAAGAGGGATGAACCCACTTATTTTT
>NZ_JBFRVD010000759.1:0-255 GCF_041474985.1 Vibrio sp. 10N.222.49.C9
AGCGCAGCTACACGGGTCGTTGCGCTCAGGCGTTTTTTCGAAGCGTTGGGTTTTAGGCTTGTTTAGTATGCCTTCTAACTCAGCGATGTTCTCATCTGCTGTGGCGTCGACTTCGATATTAGCAAACAATTTGTTCTGCTCAACCAAGGCCGCAACCTCAAGCTTGCGCTGTTCGCTAGCCACTGTAAGAGACAGTGGTGCCCCTTCACTACCCAACTTAAGCGTAGGTTCTGGGTTGTAACCACTTTTTCCCTG
>NZ_JBFRVD010000760.1:0-319 GCF_041474985.1 Vibrio sp. 10N.222.49.C9
ATCTAGGACGCAGTTGGGGTTGCCCAGCACTGTCTCCAGAAGTGAACAAAGAGATCATTGATATGATCAAAGGTGGCAGTGTTATTTACGCGAGTGCGTAAAATGACGCTCCCCAAAATACAAAGCTAGATTGTACAAGCCTGCCGAATTTATCGGTGGGCTTTGTTATTTTCTGGAAGTACCGTATTGATATCAATGCTGTGACTGAGCTTACTTAGTCGCCATTTTCACAACATAAAAACAGTGAGCGGATAGTTTTATCCCACTTAATCAATCAGGCGCATAATCAGGCTTTTTATATTGATTGTTATGTTATAAC
>NZ_JBFRVD010000761.1:0-278 GCF_041474985.1 Vibrio sp. 10N.222.49.C9
GCAACTTGAGCATGACTATTCATTGGTTTATTTACCCAACCCAGTACTAGACGGTGATGGCATTCGCTTTGCGATCGCTAATGAGTTGCAAGTGGACACCAGTGACTCTAGAGCCATTGTTGACAATGTTCAGCGTAAGCTGGTGGAACTAAGAGAAGCAGGGAAACCTGTTGTTGCCTTGATTGATGAAGCGCAGGCCTTGAGTGACGAAGCATTAGAGACCATACGCCTATTTGGCAACCTTGAAACCATAAACAGTAAGCTGCTGCAAATAGTAT
>NZ_JBFRVD010000762.1:0-309 GCF_041474985.1 Vibrio sp. 10N.222.49.C9
AGTCCTATATTCTATTGGAGAGATTGAGCCTTAATTTGATCATGAGACTAGCCAACGTCGTAGGTATTAGCGAACCTTGGTTGGAGAGGCATCATGAGGATTTTGATTTGGGTTATATCTATGACAACAATGAGTGTATTGGCATCGAGTAAGAGTGACGCTTCTTTCCAGCAACTTTCTGAGATGAAGTGGCAATATCGCATCTTGTTGATACAAGATCGTCCAGACTACCAACAAACGCTCACCAACGCCTCAGAAGAGATTGCAGATAGGCACCTAGTCTGGTTCCTAGTTTTGCCTAACCGAGTT
>NZ_JBFRVD010000763.1:0-454 GCF_041474985.1 Vibrio sp. 10N.222.49.C9
TCACACTCTCTTGACGCATATGAGTGACAACAATAGTTTCATTGAACTTGTACTTACCCGATGTATTGAAGCGCGCTTGACGAACCTGCGGAGATTTAATGGTCACACTTTCGATAGCAACCTCATCAAAACGCAGGAACTTACTCAGGACACCCGTCAAACGCAGGTAAATGTCATCTTCTTTGATGGTCACGTTCGCTAGCATCTTCACACCATCACGAACTGTGCTCTTAGAGATACTGGTTGTCGGATAGGCCGCACTGTCTGACGCATAAGTCACCTCAGTTTCACTGATGTACTCCTGACTCTCTGACATATCGATTTCTTGGACTTGATAGTTTGAAGCCTTCACTCTTTGAGTCGTTCTGACCGAGACCTGTCCCGACTTACTTAGATAACGAATCAGCGCACTCGTACCTGCCGAACCACCTTTAGAAGAGCCAAGATTCAACCC
>NZ_JBFRVD010000764.1:0-488 GCF_041474985.1 Vibrio sp. 10N.222.49.C9
GTTCACATTCCTCGCATCAAAATCTGTCGATAGATTTCAATACGCTTTTTTGGGGATAGCATGTAACTTGTTGGCGCTGCCTTATCAACTCTACATCGGCAATATCAGTGCCGTGCCACATAGCGCGATCATCCTTCTTATTTTCGTTGGCACGCTAAAGCAATATCTGCAGTTAAAGCCAGAATCTCAACGCTAGATTTGCCATGGCATAGCAAGGATATCAAGTCAATAACTGTGATGCTGGTGGAGCCAATAATGCCTCTCGATGTTCCGCATCCTTAATGTAAACCATCAAAGACTTCACGGCGCTTCCCGACCAATAATGCTCGTATTGGCATGGAACGCGCTGCTGATTTAAGTAGTAAGCCATCTTTGCAGGAGATGAATGACCCAAACGCAATCCCCTGTCTATCTGCTTTTTCACAAAAGGGAAAGTAATTTTCTGGTTCATCATCTTGATGGTCTCTCACTCATCAAAGTAAGCACCT
>NZ_JBFRVD010000765.1:0-294 GCF_041474985.1 Vibrio sp. 10N.222.49.C9
ACTCAACACCATGCACGGCAACAAGGCTTACCATTACAACAGCCATTGCGCCTGTCGCACCAGAGATCATACCTGGACGACCGCCGAAGATAGAAGTGATTAAGCCAACGATAAAGGCAGCGTATAAGCCAACCATAGGGTCAACACCTGCAACAAAGGCAAAGGCTACCGCTTCGGGTACCAATGCAAGTGCTACGGTTAGACCGGACAAAACGTCATTCTTGACGCTTTGAGCTGAAAACTGTGGAGATTCAAACATTTGTGTTATTTCATCTTTTGGTTTGGGTTCACGAC
>NZ_JBFRVD010000766.1:0-396 GCF_041474985.1 Vibrio sp. 10N.222.49.C9
TACGGTATGGGCGATAAGTATAAAGGCAATATTCGTAAGCGTGATTTACAAACGCCAACACCATACAACACCTATACCATGTACGGTCTGACACCAACGCCAATTGCTATGGTCGGTGAAGAGGCAATAGCCGCAGCTGTTGACCCGGATGACAGCAAGTATCTGTACTTTGTAGCAAGTGGTGATGGTGGGCATGTCTTCTCTAAAAACTTAAGAGATCATAACCGCGCTGTTCAAGAATATCTAAGAAAGCTAAGGGCACGTAAATAAATGGAACAAGGTAAGTTTATTGTTGTTGAGGGCCTAGAGGGCGCCGGAAAAAGTACCGCTATAGCGAGTATTATGTCGGTGTTAACCTCGTCAGGTATCGAGAATATCGTCTCAACAAGAGAACCT
>NZ_JBFRVD010000767.1:0-381 GCF_041474985.1 Vibrio sp. 10N.222.49.C9
GCGTTATTCACTACATCGTCAGCGCCCGCCGCCAATGCCATGGTTTGCTCATCGATTTCACATTGCGGGTCAACTAAGACTAACTGAGTCAGCCCCATCACCTTCATTGCTCGTGCAGCTGAACCAATATTCCCTGGGTGAGAGGTTCCCACCAATACCACTTTGACGTTTTGTAACATCAAGCCTACCTCTATATTTCACAACCGACGCATACTAACACATCCCAAAAGCGGAATAAAAAAAACACTCGTGCAAAAAATAACCACTTCCCTTTTGCCACAATCTTGCTTATACTCCGCCCCGCTTTCCGTTCTTTAACATCCGTTGGGTATAATTATGCATCCTATGCTAAATATCGCTATTCGCGCTGCGCGAAAAGCA
>NZ_JBFRVD010000768.1:0-346 GCF_041474985.1 Vibrio sp. 10N.222.49.C9
GTTGTATGGAAACTGCATTACAGAGGTGGTTACCGAGATGCCACGCTCCTTCTCCATCTCCATCCAGTCAGATTTTGCGTGTTGGTTCGAGCCACGACCTTTTACCGTACCTGCTTTTTGGATCGCGTTTCCGAATAATAGAACTTTTTCGGTAATGGTTGTCTTACCCGCATCCGGGTGAGAGATAATCGCAAACGTACGGCGCTTGCTCACTTCTTGCTGAAATGGACTATTTGTCATGTTCGAATTCTTTAGTTGGTACACTGGCGAAAATTGGCGCTATTTTCGCTGATTCTGCGCCATTTCACAATCTATCTATGGAATAATACCAATCGTAGTCGATAAC